>CAMIYB010000028.1 GCA_946402945.1 uncultured Bacteroidales bacterium
CAGGGATATCTGTAGCGGCCGCTGCTGGCGAGGAAATCAGCCGCCGCACGGAGCGTCAGCGTCCCCAAATCCTTATCCCAGAGGACGGACGGCTGGACGGTGGCAAAGGATCCGCCCCGGAGACGCACCGTTCCGGCGTTTCCTCCCGCGGGGCGGGGACGGCCTGTCGTCAGGTGGACGGCGGCGCCGGAAGCGTATTCCTTCGCGGTCTGGAGACGGCTCGTCTTCTGGCCGCTGTAAAGGGAGACGCTGCCGAGTGCATCGGTGGAAAAGCGGCCCAGGTCCACCTGCATGTTCTGGGCATTATCGATCTGGATGCCGTCCAGGAAGATCCCGACATGCTCGCTTCCGAGACTGCGGACATTGACCGTCTTGAGGCCGCCCGCGCCGCCATAGTCCTTTACCTGCACCCCGGTAAAGCGGCGGATGACATCGGCCACCTGCGCCGGTGCGGCGACGGCTTTGGGAAGAAAGACCTCCTCCGTCGCAGGGACCACCGGAAGCGCCTTGACCGAGAAAACCTCGGCGGCAGCAAGTGTATCCGCCTCCTGGGCACGCAGGGCCCACGGGGCGGATACCAGAAGAAAGAGAACTATGAGGCCGTGACGCCGCACTACTGCCAGATGGCGATGTGTCCGGGGCAGACACCGGCACTGACCGTCCAGACCCGCTCTCCCCTGTCGTAACAACTGAGGGTCCCGGGATTGAAATAATCGCCGGCATCCCCAAGGAGGAACACCTCCTCACTGACAGACAGCAGGCAGTAAGGGGTCGTCACTTCCGGAGCGAAGGTCCAGGCTTCCTTTACGCCGTCGGTGCATTTCCAGGAAGAATAAGTGATATCCTCGGCGCCCCAGTCGAATTCCTGATCCGTACCATAGCAATAGACGGTCCTGCCCCGGAAGGCGCATACGGACACGTAGTCCGACACTTCCTTTACAGCATTATTATTCTTGGTATCAAGCACATACAGACCGGAATGAACATCGGCGTAATTACCCAGCGTCGTCAGGTAGATCAGCCCGTTTCCATCGCTGTACACCTGTTTAAGGTTGACCTGGACCTCCACATTCTCCTCCACGGCAAAGGAAGCGACATTGATGATGCTCACCGTATTGTCATAGGCGTAATTCGGGGGGACCTGACAGGAAATACCGCCGGAATTGGCCACGTACAGTTTTCCGCCGTAGCAGGCGATGCCCTCCGGCTGATATCCGACCTCCACGCTCTTCGCGTCCACCTGGCGGGTCTTCAGGTCGATACGGTACACCCGGCCTTTGGTGTTGGCGTATTCACTCAGACTGGCACTGCCCTTATCATCATAGACATAGTCGGCAAAAGAACCGGCCCAGGAAGTGACATAGGCGTAGTTCTCGTCGAAGGCGATATTGCGGGGCGTGGGGACCTTGATGGCGGCGATCTCCTTTTCCGTTTCGGCCGAAATGACCTCCACGATGCCGGAGTTGTTGATGACCATCCAGACCTCGTCGCCGCGGACGACGATATCGTTCCCCACGTCGCCAAGGCCCGCACCGACCTCCGGATTGACCTTTTTGAACGCGCCCGTAATATATTCGCCTTCGGGCAGGCGCAGGAAGTCCAGACTGGCATTGTTGGAGCCCTTCCCGCCCTCGTTGAGGACGAAAATCTTCCGGGCGGCCGAGGATAAGGACGTCACCGGCACCTTTTCACCGCTCAGTTCGGCATCGGTCAGGCCCCTCGGCGGGACAGGGGTCTGCTGGCAGGCGCACAGGGTCAGCACGCCGCAAAGAATAAGCAAATACGCCTTGTTCATAGAATCGGTTTTCTGGTTATAATACAAAAATACGACAATTCGGCGGGATCGGCAAAAAAATGGGGCCGACCCTATCTGAGTCGGCCCCAAGATCAATCCAGGGAGAGATTACTTCGTCTCCACGGTGACGCGGCGAGCCTCGACGGCACCGTCGATACCACCCAGGACGACAGTCTCGATCTTGTCTTCAGCGACACCCTTCTTGACGAGGTACTTCTTGACGGCCTCGGCACGCTGCTCGGCAAGCTGCTGGTTGCGCTTGGCGGAACCCGTAGCCTTGTCGGCGGAACCGGTGACGACGATACCCTTGTCCTCAGGGAGGTTGTTGGCGACGTTGTCGACGAAGAAGTCGAGGTGGATCTTCTCACGGTCGCTCAGGGTAGCGGAACCGATGTCGAAGAAGGCATAACCCGGGGATTCGATAGCGCCGGTGTTGCCAACATAGACCGTGTCAGGCTTCTGGTTCTTCAGGGCCTCGATCTCGTCGCGGAGAGCGGCGTTCTCCTGCTCGAGTTCCTCGACGCGGGCCTTCAGGGCGTTGTACTCATCAACCGTGAACGGCACAGGGACGACGACAGGGGTCACAGAGGTGTGACGGTCGAAGCCGGACTTGCCGAAGTTGATGATGATGCCGAAGGTAGCGCTCGGGAGGAAAGCGAAGCGGGCGAAATCACCCTGGCCGTGGATCGCGTCAAACGCGCTGCGGCGGGCGATAATGGTGGAGAGGTCGAGGAAGAGGTCGACATGCTTGCCCAGACGGAAGTCGTTCAGGAAGCCGATGCCACCGCCGTACTCGAGGTCAACAGCGTTCTTGCCGGCAGGATTGTTGAGCAGGACACCGAACTGGACATAGGGCTCGATATCCCAGATGCGGGTCTCTTTGTAGCCGCCGAAGGTGTTGCTCATATTCCAGAGAACGTCGGCGTGAACAAAGTTCTGGTTCCAGGCAGAAGTACCGCCAGCCACGACATCGCTCTGGTCGAAGGAGTTGTTGAGGCCCTTCCAGCCGAGACGGAGACCGAGGTCAGGGGTAATCCACTTACCGAAGTTGGCGTCAATCGCGATACCGCCGATCCACTTGACCTTGGCATCCTTGGCCATGAACTCGTTGATACCGGCACCGACACCGATGAACCAGTTGTCCCAGAATTTGTTGGTTTCATAGGCACCACGAACGACCTTGCCGTTTTCATCGCGGTTGCCATTCTCCTGCGCGAAAGCGCTCGAGGAGAACACGAAGAGACTTGCTACTGCAAGCGCTCCGAGAATTGTTTTGATACCTTTCATGTGTATAACGAAAAATTAAAATTGTTGCCTTTCTGCCGTTTTGCCGGGGATATACCCCACCAAATACTCCGCAAAGTTAGCAAAAACTTTCGGATTTCAAAGAAAAGTCATCATTTATCTGCACTCATTCTGCTTTTTTTTCTGCGAAGCAGCAGTTTTTTCCTTTCCCTCCGTCCGGCCGCCGTTTTTTTTCTTACCTTTGCCCCGAAAACAGTCTCAGATGAAGTTCCAACTCCAGGCACCCTTCCTTCCCGGCGGCGACCAGCCCGGCGCCATCGAAGGCATCTCCAACGCCCTGCGCAGCGGGGTGGACGCCGTGACCCTGCTCGGGGTCACCGGCTCGGGCAAGACCTTCACCATGGCCAACGTCATCCAGCAGCTCCAGCGGCCGGCCCTCATCCTGAGCCACAACAAGACCCTGGCGGCCCAGCTCTACGGTGAATTCAAGGCCTTCTTCCCGGCCAATTCGGTGGAATATTTCGTCTCCTACTACGATTACTACCAGCCCGAGGCCTACATCCCTTCGACGGATACCTACATCGAAAAAGACCTTTCCATCAACGAGCAGATCGACAAACTGCGCCTCTCGGCGGCATCGGCCCTGATGTCGGGCCGGCGGGACGTCATCGTGGTCAGCAGCGTCTCCTGCCTCTACGGCATCGGCAACCCCGAGGACTTCCACACCCAGACCATCACAATCCGAAAGGGCGAGCGCCGCAGCCTCACCCGCCTGCTCTACCACCTCGTGGACGCCCTCTACAGCCGTACGGAGACCGATTTCAAGCGCGGTACCTTCCGGGTGCGCGGCGACACGGTGGATGTGTTCCTGGGCGGGGCCGACGAGGCCGTCCGCATCGAGTTTTTCGGCGACGAGGTGGAGTCCATCAGCCTCATCGACCCGGTGACGGGCGCCCGGCTGGAAGACCTCGTGGAAGTGCCCGTCTACCCGGCCAAGAACTTCGTCACCACCAAGGAGCAGTGCGCCCGCGCCGTCAGCCAGATCCAGGACGACCTCGTGCGGCAGACAGAATACTTCGAGAGCATAGGCAAGGGCTTGGAAGCCAAGCGCTTGAAGCAGCGCGTCGAATACGACCTCGAGATGATCAAGGAGATGGGATACTGCCCCGGCATCGAGAATTATTCCCGCTATCTGGACGGCCGCGCCGCCGGACAGCGGCCCTTCTGCCTGATCGACTATTTCCCGAAGGACTTCATCACCTTCATCGACGAGAGCCATGTGACCATCCCCCAGATCCGGGCGATGTACGGCGGCGACCATTCCCGCAAATCGGTGCTCATCGAATACGGCTTCCGCCTGCCGGCCGCGGCGGACAACAGGCCCCTTACGTTCGACGAATTCGAATCCATCAGCGGCCAGAAGGTATTCGTGAGCGCGACACCGGCCGACTATGAGTTGGAAAAGTCGGAAGGGCTTGTGGTAGAACAGGTTGTGCGGCCCACCGGACTGCTCGACCCGCCCATCGAGGTGCGGCCGGTCCAGAACCAGGTGGACGACCTGCTGGAGGAAATCCGCAAGCGGGCCGAGGTGGACGAGCGGGTGCTGGTGACCACCCTGACCAAACGCATGGCCGAAGAGTTGGACGCCTACCTCCAGCGCATGGGCGTCCGGACACGCTACATCCACTCCGACATCGACACCACCGAGCGCGTGGAGATCATCGAGGACTTCAAAAACGGCCTTTTCGACGTGCTGGTGGGCGTCAACCTGCTCCGCGAGGGGCTGGACATCCCCTCGGTGTCGCTGGTGGCCATCCTGGACGCCGACAAAGAGGGATTCCTCCGCAGCGGACGCGCCCTGACCCAGACCGCCGGCCGCGCCGCCCGCAACGTCAACGGCCTGGTGATCATGTATGCCGACACCATCACCCAATCCATGCAGGAGACCATCTACGAGACCGACCGCCGCCGGGCCAAACAGATGGAATACAACAAGTTACATGGTATCACCCCGACCCAGGTAAGCGTCAGGCACAATGCCCTGGCCGGAGAACTGGGCGGCCGGGACACCGGCCGGGTGAGCGCCGCCAACTCCTACGACAACCCCGTCTATATCCCCAGCCCCTCGGAACTGGGCAAGGGCCACATCACCGTGGGCCTCGGGCACGATTCCCGCCGCGAGACCAACAGCGCCTACACCGACGGCTACCTGCGCGCCGACCTGGCCGCCGTCCTCCAGGACCCGGTCATCCGCAGCATGAGCCGCGAGCAGGTGGAGAAAGCCGCCGCCGAGGCCAAACGCAAGATGCAGAAAGCCGCGGCCGAACTCGACTTCGCGGCCGCCGCCCGCCTCCGCGACGAGATGTGGGCGCTCCAGGAATATCTCAAAGTCTGGAAAGACTAACTGCGCACCACCTTCTGTACGCCGCGCAGACTGCGAAGCTGGGACACGACCTTGTCGAGTTCCATGTTGCTGGGCACGGAAACACGCATCTGGATATCGTAGGACAGGGAACGGGGGTTCTCCGTAACGTTGAAAGTTCGCATCGAGGCCTTGAACTGGCTCACGATTTCCATGATCCGGTTGATGACGGAAGGTTCCTGCTCCGCGATGATCCGCAGGGTCGCCTGGAAAGACCCCGAGGAAGGGGTTTCGGCCCAGCGGACCTTCTGGATCCGGTAGGGATACAGTTCCAGGAGCCGGGCCGCGTTCGGGCAGGAAATCCGGTGGATCTTGATACCGGCGTCGCGGGTCACGAAGCCGAACACATCGTCGCCGAAGACCGGATTGCAGCAGCGTGCCATCTTGTAGTCCAGGCCCTTGAGATTGCGGGCGTTGATGACGAGGATATCGTCCCCGCCCCCTGCCGACTCGGCCTTCCAGCGGTGTTTTTCGGCGTCGGCCTCGGCCGCCCGGGCCATGGCTTCCGCCTCCATGGCGTCATGCTCCAGGATGTAGGAGCGGATATCGGCCACATCCAGTTCCCCTTCCCCGACGGCGGCATAGAACGCGTTGATGGTCGGGAACTTATGCTTCTTCAGCAACTCGGTCACCATCGCGTCCGGCAACTCCAGTTTCCAGTTTTTCAGGCGACGCTGGAGGAGTTCCTTCCCCTCGGCCGCCTTCTTGTATTCGGCCTCGTGGAGGAACTGGCGGATCTTGCCCCGGGCCTTGGAGGTGACCACGTAATTCGCCCAGTCGGGCGAGGGCTTCTGGTTCTTGCCCGTCATGATTTCCACCACCTGCCCCGTATGGAGTTTCTCGCGGATGGAAACCGCCTTGCCGTCCACCCGGCCGCCGGTGCAGCGCAGGCCCACGCCCGTATGGATGTTGAAAGCGAAATCCAGCACGGTGGCATCCTTGGGCAGGATGCGGAGTTCGCCCGAAGGCGTGAAGACGAAAATCTCCCCTTCCGGCGGCTCCGGCAGGTCCTCGGACTTCACCTCCATCGGATGCTCCAGCCGGTAACGCACCGACTGCAGCCAGCGGTCCATCGCCGCTTCGTGCTTGATGCCCTTGTAGGACCAGTGGGCCGCGTTGCCGTTCTCGGCCTCCGCGTCCATCCGCCGCGTGCGGATCTGCACCTCCAGGGCGTTGCCGTCGCGGTTGCGCACGGTGATATGGAGGGACTCGTAGCCGTTGGGCTTGGGATTGGTGATCCAGTCGCGCAGGCGGGAGGTATCCGGCTCGTACTCCTCGGTCACGTAGGAATAGACCTTCCAGCAGAGGTCTTTCTCCACGGCGGGGTCGTCCTCGCAATCGATGATGAAGCGCATGGCGAAGACGTCATAGACGCCCTCGAAAGGCACTTTCTGCACCCGCATCTTCTTGAAAATCGAGTAGGCGCTCTTCGTGCGGACCTTCACCTTGTAGTGGATGCCGGCGTCGGAAAGGGTCTTCTTGAGCGGCTCCACAAACTCCTCCATCAGGCGTTCGCGGTCCTTCTCTGTGGCCTTGAGCTTGTTGGTGATGGCCCGGTACTGTTCCGGCTCGGCATAGCGCAGGTAGATGTCCTCCATCTCCCCCTTGATGTTGTAGAGGCCGAGTTGGTGGGCCAGCGGGATATAGAGCATCAGGGTCTCGAGGACCTTCCGCTCGCGGGCCCCGCCGGGGAACATTCCCAGATGGCGCATCACCTCCAGCCGGTCGGCGATCTTGAGCACCGTCACCCGCGGGTCGGTCGAATACTGGACAATCAGTTTCTTGTAGTTCTCCGCCTCCAGCTGGGTATCTTTCGGCTTGATGGTGGAAATGCGGTTCAGGCCGTCCACCATCGTGTACACCTCGTCGGGGAAACCGGCCGCTCGGGGCCGTTCGGGATGCATCCTTTCCACTTCGTGGAGGAAGACGGCGGTCACGCATTCGGCCGGGAGACCGATCTCGTCCGAGGCGATCAGGCCCACGCCCAGCGGATGCTCGATGAAAGGGCTTCCGTCGTAGCGGACATCCTCCCGGAAGGCGTCTGCGGCCAGGTCGTACGCACGGCGGATCAGGTCCTGCGCAGCCGGCTCATAGTGGGGAAATCTTTCAGCGACAAGGTCCATGGGAAAGGGTTTATTTGGCGGCGTTGCGGGCATTCAGGGCACGCTGGAACTCGCGGGCGTTCTTCAGATGCTCGGTGTAGGTCACGGCGAAACGGTGCGTCCCGTTGAATTCCGGGCTCGCACAGAAGAAGATGTATCCGTGCCGGTCGGGATTGAGCACCGCTTCCAGCGCGGCGCGGGTGGGCACGTAGATGGGAGCCGGCGGAAGCCCTTCATACTTATAGGTATTGAAGGGCGAATCCACCTCCAGGTGCTTTCTCAGCACCCGGTTCATCTCATAGTCGAAGCAATAGGCGATGGTCGGGTCGGCCTGGAGTTTCATCCCCTTGTGGAGCCGATTGAGATAGACGCCCGCGATGGCGGGCATCTCCGGCTCGTAATTGGTCTCCCCCTTGACGATGGAGGCCAGGATGGGGACCTCCCGCTGCGTCAGGCCCTGGGCGGCTGCCTTGCGGAGGTTTTCCTCCGTCCAGAAGGCATCGTAGGCGGCTTTCTGCTTGTCGAAAACGACAGACATGGGATCGGTCCAGTACAGTTCGTACGTATCCGGGAAAAAGAGGGCGAACACGTCCTCCTTGCGGAAGCCGTAGCCCGCCAGGAGGGCGGAATCGCGCAGGGCGCGGATCACGTCGATCGAGTCGAGCATCAACTGGCGGCTGATCTTCGCGGCGAGGTCCTGCTGGCGGCGGAGCGTCCCGGAAAGTACCAGTTTGACGGGCGTCTGCCAGCCGGCCTGGACCATGCGGGCGACATAGACGGAAGGGTCTTTCGGCGACACGGTATAGTGGCCCGGCTTGAGGGTGGCCACCCCCTTGAACACGCGCCGGAGGCTGGCGGGACGCTTCACCTCGGCCCCGCGCAGGATCTGCGCCAGGACCGAGTCCACCGGGGTGTCGGGACGGATGTAAAGATCGGCAGCCCGGCCGAAATTGGGTACTTTGCGGTCGTAGTAGTAACGCCAGGCCGCCAGGCCGCCCAGCCCCAGGGCGAGGGCCGCGGCCAGGGCCAGCACGATGATTCCTGTTTTCTTTCTGTCCATGCTATTTCTTTTTCCGCGCCGCGGCTTTGCGCAGCAGGATGGTATCCCCCTCCCGCGGCTCGTAGGAGGCCCCGAGCCCGTTCATTTTCCGGATGGAGGAAAGTTTCACGCCGAAACGCTGCGAAAGGGCCCGCAGGTCCTCGCCGTCCTCGGCGATGATATATTTGTCCAGACCCCGCTCGGTCTGCTGCTTCTTGGGCTGGAGATACACCACGGTGCCGGGCAGCAGTTCTTCCTCGGCGGAAAGGTCGTTGAAGCGAAGCAACTCCTTAAGGAACAAATCGTTGGACTTGGCGATGGAGGCATAGGTCTCCCCTGCCGTCGAAAGGATGTAAGGGACGCCGTTGCGCGAGCGGAGTTCCCGGGAAAGCCGGAAACGGAAGGTCTCCGACGCCTTCTCACGCGAGAGTTTCACATCCGCATCGGCCTCCAGCGTGTTGGGAGACGCGATGATCTGCGTCTGGGTATCGTCCACGTATTCCTCGGCGGAGGATCTGCGTTTCTTGCGGCGGGCCTGCTTCTCCTTTTTCCGCGCGGCCTTGTCGGAAGGCTTGTCGCCCTGCGAGAGTTTCGTCTGCGCGGGAGCGGCCGCCTCGGCCTGCGCGACGGTCATCCTGTCATATTTGTCCAGGGAATAGTCCTCGACGAGTTTGATGAGTTTGACCGGATAGGCCGGATCGGTGGCATAGCCGGCCTTCTTGAGCCCCTGGGCCCAACCCTTGTAATCGGTGGTCTTCAGGTCGAAGAGGAACTTATAGCGGTCCTGGTAGCGGAGGAAATCGGAATGGTCCAGGAAAGACTGCTCCGGATCGTCATACACGCGGAAGCACTCCCCTTTCGCATCGTCGTCGTGGTACATCTTCTTTCCCTTCCAGTTGTGGCACTTGATCCCGAAGTGGTTGTTGCCTTCGGTGGCCAGACGGGAAAGGCCGTAACGGGACTCCAGCAGGCCCTGGGCCAGGGTAATGCTGGCCGGGACGCCGCTGCGGTACATCTCGCTGACCGCCAGGGCGGCATAGCGATTGATATACTGCTGCTGAGGCGACAGGTCGGCGGACAGAAGCAGGAAAGCCGCCGCCAAAACCAATATGAAACTCTTGCGCATCATACCGCAATGATACGAAAAAAAGACGGATTGGGCAAGGGAATCCCGCGAAAGTTTAGTACACGAAAGCCCTTCCGCCCCCGCCGTTGGAGCGACGGACCGATACCGATGTCCCGGCCTCCATCTGCATATTCACCCTATCAGCCGTACGGCTGTTGCGGGCATTCATCCGGCCGAAATTCCACGTCACGCCAAACAGGATGTTGCGGCCCAGGGAGAGGCTGTAGGAGTCGGACACGCTGTCGGCATCGACATTATGGACAATGGAGAGCCCCTGGTTGAGCAGGTCCCGGGCCTGGAGGCTCAGGGTAAAGGCCTTGATGTTCTTGGTCAGGGAAATATTCAGGTGGTGCGTGGCGTTGGCGAAGCCGTCGGAATAGCCGAAATAGCGGTTGAAACTGTACATGCCGTTCAACTGGAAATCCAGCGGGGCCATCCAGGTGGCGCTAAGGGTAGCCGTCGCGACCCAGGTCTGCGAATTGGCCTGGGTATCGACCGAATACCAGGCATAATGGCCCGAGGCCCGCAGATTGGCCGAAGCCTGGATGTGTTCCCCGTTATACGTGGTATTGACGGAAGGAATCAGACTCATCTGGTGCGTGACGCTTTCGCGGAATCCGCTGCCGCCGCCATAGAAGACATCCCCGCTTTCCGATCCCCAGAATCCGCGCATGAAATCCGCGTAGTCGAAGGTGTCGGTATCGATGCCCGCGAGGATTCCGGCTGCCTGGTAATTGACTGTCCGCGAATACAATCCGCTCAGGCCAATGGTCATGCGCCAGCGGGAATCCCTGTCCAAAGGCGTCATGAACGTCAGGGCCGGCCTCAGGGAAACAGTGGGACGACGGGCCATCACCGGGATGCTGTAGCGGACGCTCGATGCATCGAACCAACTGGCTGTCACGACCGGATTGGTCACCAGCTGTGCATTCAAATCCACCATAAGGAAACGCA
This sequence comes from uncultured Bacteroidales bacterium, assembly GCA_946402945.1. GTDB lineage: Bacteria > Bacteroidota > Bacteroidia > Bacteroidales > UBA932 > Cryptobacteroides. The sequence continues at coordinate 10,684 of CAMIYB010000028.1, forward strand.
TATCCTTCGAGCGGGGCGTCCTGTAGGAAAGCGTAAGCCCATGGGAGAAGGAGGTCTTCAGGTAAACATTACCGGTTGAAATGCGGGTGGGGTCGGCGATGTTCAGCAGCGAAACCATCTGGCTATGGGAAGGTTGGGAAGAAGAGCCGGAATAAAGCGCCATGAAATCACCGAGGCTATAGCGCAGGAAGGGGGCAAACGACCACAGCCACTCACCCTCGCCGATGGTGGACTCCATTCCCTGCGCCTTGGAATAGGTCACCAACTGGTTGGTGTAACCCGTTGCTCCGAACTGTAAAACATGCTTCGTATTGATGACCCACTGGGCCAGGAACTGTCCGCCCACTTGATAGGAAGTATGGCGGGAAAGGGTGGAATAGTAGTCATTCTCCGTATTGTCCGCATTGAATGCGGCCCTGTCGTTGCGGCTGCGCTGGAAGGCGCCGTTCACCGCTGCCTGAAGGGACCATTTCTCCGAGAGCGGTTCGACGTAACTCAGGGACAGGTTGGTCGACAGGGAGCCGCCCCCGTTATTATAATGGAGATCGCGGTCCACGGTCCGATTGCCCACGGACATCCAGGAAGAGGAATTTTCCGTGCTCACGCCGTTTTGCGTGGATGCATTGTAATTGAGGGCGGCAGAAAGGTTGCGCCCCCGATTGGAGAAGCCGGTATAGATAAAAGTCAGACCGCCGGAAGCGCCGAAACTGTCGGAGAGGGAGGAACTGGCGGACTCGCTTTTGTTGCGAAGGTCCTCTCCGGCCATGGTGCTGGAATTGGAGGCCGATGTGGAGGAGCTGCGATTGTAGGTAAACCGGGGCGAAAAACTAAGCCAGTATTTTCCGTCATTTTTCGTGGGACGGAGCGACATGCTCAGATCGACGCCATGACCACCGGAAGTGCCCGCCCGGCGTGAATCACTGACGAATTCCTCGCCGGAAGCCGGATAGTTGATGGTGGACGAACGGGTGCCCGTCCGCGTGGAACGGCCGTTCCAGAACACGCTGGCGCCGGTTTCATAACCCGCGATGCGGTCCGTGGTGTAATTGACGCCGGCCTGCCCCGTGGTGGAGAGACCGCCGCCGGATCCTCCGCCCGCAGCCCGGCGGACACGGTCACTGGTATTGACGTTCTGGCCACGGGCTACAACCGTCACCTGGTCGCGTTTGCCGAAAGTGGAGAGCATGCCGTTGACGTTCCACAGGAAAGGATCGCCGCCCAGCATCTCGTCCTGCCCCTTATCGGGAATGGAAGCACCGGCGGAGGCACCGATACGGCCGAAAGTTCCCCTGCTGTATTCCTGTTTGAGCCCCACATCCATGCTCTTGCCGCTGTTGCCGATCTTGCGGATTCCCGTCACGGCAGCCTGGTCCGATTCGTGATCGGTCACCTTGATCTTGTCCACGGCCTTGGCCGGCAGGTTGTCCAGTGCCGCGGAATTGCTGCCGGTAAAGAACGTACGTCCGTTGACCGTAATCTTCTGGACCGTCTCGCCCTGGACCGTCACCGAGCCGTCGTCGCCAACTTCCACGCCCGGCATTTTTTTCAGGAGGTCTTTCAGGACATCGTTTTCCTCCACCTGGAAGGCGGCGGCATTATAGACAAGCGTATCCCCGCGCATCTCCATCGGGGTAACGGCCGCGGAGACGCGCGCCGCCTCGATCTGCGTGTGGTCCTCCTGCAACTTAATGGTTCCCAAGTCCTTCCGGCCCGAGAAATAGTAATTCTTCCGATAGGGTTTATACCCGAGGAACTCGACATTGAGCGTATATTCGCCCCGGGTCACCTGGTCGAGGATCGCCTTTCCGTTCTGGTCGGACAGGGTGAAATGGGTGATGAGGGTATCCCCTACCGGACGCAGGTACACCGAAGAAAAGGCGACAGGTTCCCCGGAGAGGGAATCCACGACCGCCGCCGTAATGGGGAATACTGTTGCGTTCCTTCCGCGGATATAAATCTGTGCGGACAGGGTCAGGGGAAGCAGCGCCAGGAATAGGACAAGCAACTTTCTCATTGCCGGTTTTGTTAAGTTCATCCGCAAGATAACAAAAAAAATCCAGTCTCACCGCATTCGACCGGATTTTTTCTCTATTTTATAGATTATTAACGTTTTACGGCCGTATTTCCGGGACCGATGTCCCAGCGGTCCCCGTCCGCGGCGGCAAAAGAAGCCGGGAACAGCGTCCGGGCTTCCGCCTGGATTTCCGCCGGATCCTTGATCCGGGAGGAATAGTGGCCCAGCAGGAGGGTCCCCGCGCCGGAGGCAAGAGCCGCACGGGCCGCCTGGAGCGCCGTGCTGTGGTGGCGGCGGGCCGCCTGGTCGGCATAAGCCTCCGTATAGGTGGCCTCGTGATAGAGCAGGCTGACACCCCGGACCCATTCGGCCAGGCGCTCGAAGGGCGCCGTATCGCTCACATAGGCATAACTTGCCGGCTCGTAGGGCTTATAGGCCAGGTCGGCCGCCCGCAGCACGCAGTCGGGCCGCAACACGTCTTCCCCGCGCTTGAGCGTCCCGATTTCCGTCAGCGTAAGACCGTATTCCCCCACCGCTTCCTTATGGACATTCAGCGGCGGCTCTTTCTCCCGGAACAGGAAACCATAGGTATCGATGCCATGGTCGAGGGGGAAGGCCAGCAGTTCCAGATGCTTGTTCTCAAACACCGTCTCGGGCTCCTTTCCCTTGAGCGGGACAAAGAGGATCTCGAAAGCAAGCCCCTCGCCGAAATAGGACAGGAAAAACTTGAGCACCGGCCCGAAATTGGCCGGGGCATAGATCCGCAGCGGGGCCGTCCGGCCGAGCATCCCGAGGGTGGACAGCAGCGGAAACAGGCCGAAGAGATGGTCGCCATGGATGTGGCTGAGGCAGATGGCGTCCAGTTTGGCCAGGGGAAGCCGGCACGCGAGCCAGCGGCGCTGGACGCCTTCGCCGCAGTCGATAAGGAACAAGCGCCCCCGTACATCCAGTACGTGGGCGCTTTGGTACCTTTCGGGCACGGGCATCGCCGAAGCGCACCCGAGCACCGTCAGAGAGAGATTACTCACCCTTCTCGAGCTTATCCTTGAGGGCGGCGAGCTCGGAGATGTCACCGAAGGTAGCCTTCTCAACGTTGGAGTTGATCTTCTTGACAGCCTTCTTGGTGGTGTCGGCCTCGGCGGCGACCTTGGCTTCCTTCACCTCCTGATAGGTACGGGTGTGGGAAACCAGGATGCGGCGGGTGCTGCGGCGCAGTTCGACCACCTTGAACGGGAGGGTCTCACCGACGACGGCGGGCTTGCCGTCTTCCTTGACCAGGTCACGGTTGAAAGCAAAGGCCTCGGCGCCACCCTCGAGGGTGATGTTGGCGCCCTTGTCGGTCGTGGAAGCGACGGTGCCGTTGACCACGCTGCCGGCCGGGAACTTGCTCTCGAGCTCATCCCAAGGGTTCGGGAGGAGCTGCTTGTGACCGAGGCTGAGTTTGTGGTTGGCCTCGTCGAAGTCGAGGATGACGACCTCGATCTTGTCGCCGGAGGCGATCATCTCGGACGGATGCTTGATCTTCTCCCAGCTGAGGTCGCTGATGTGGACCAGGCCCTCGATACCGTCTTCCAGTTCGGCGAACACACCGAAGTTGGTGATGTTGCGGACGGTGGCGGTGTGCTTGGAGCCGACGGGATATTTCTCGCGGATATTCTCCCAGGGGTTGGGAACGAGCTGCTTCAGACCAAGGCTCATCTTGCGGGCCTCACGGTCGAGGGAAAGCACCTGGGCCTCCACCTCGTCGCCGACCTTCAGGAAGTCCTGGGCGATGCGCAGGCGCGGGCTCCAGCTCATTTCGCTGACATGGATCAGACCTTCGACACCGGGCTTGATCTCGATGAAAGCGCCGTAGTCCGCGATGAGGACGACCTTGCCGGTCACCTTGTCGCCGACCTTCAGATCCGGGTCGAGGCTCTCCCACGGGTGCGGGGTAAGCTGCTTCAGACCGAGGGCGATGCGCTTCTGCTGCTCGTTGAAATCGAGGACGACGACCTTGATCTTCTCGTCGAGGCTGACGATTTCCTCGGGGTTGCCGATGCGGCCCCAGCTCAGGTCGGTGATGTGGATCAGACCGTCCACGCCGCCCAGGTCGACGAACACGCCGTAGTTGGTGATGTTCTTGACCGTACCTTCGAGCACCTGGCCCTTCTCGAGTTTGCCGATGATCTCGCTCTTCTGCTTCTCGAGTTCGGCCTCGAGGAGCGCCTTGTGGGAAACGACCACATTGCGGAACTCCTGGTTGATCTTGACGATCTTGAAGTCCATGGTCTGGTCCACGAACACGTCGTAGTCACGGATGGGCTTGATGTCGATCTGGCTGCCCGGGAGGAAGGCCTCGATGCCGAACACATCGACGATCATGCCGCCCTTGGTGCGGGTCTTGACATATCCCTTGACAACGTCGCCTTTCTCGTAGGCTTCGTTGACCATATCCCAGGATTTCAGCTGACGGGCCTTCTTGTGGGAGAGGATGAGCTGGCCTTTGCGGTCCTCGGCGGACTCGACGAGCACTTCCACCTTGTCACCGACTTTCAGGTCGGGATTGTAGCGGAACTCGGGGGCCATGATGACACCCTCGCTCTTGGCGCCGATGTTCACGACGACCTCACGCTTGGTGATGGCGGTGACAGTGCCTTCGACAACCTCGTTCTCGACGATCTTCGAGAGGGTCTGGTTGTAGGCCTCGGCCACTTTCTCGCGGTCCTCGCGGGCGACGGATTCACCCTCGAACGCATCCCAGTCGAAATCTTCGGGAGCGACGGAGGCGTTCAGCGCGACCTTCCTGGTTTCTTTTTTCTCTTCGGGAGCGGCGACCACCGGCTCTTCCACCTGCGGCTGCTCCACTTCGATGTTCTTGTTTTCTTCCATTGTTTGTGTTGGGTAAAAACTAGTTGTTTAACAATATTTCTTAATGCTCCCGGCACTTCCGTCCGAAAGAGCCTGCAAATATAACAAGAATTGCCGGAATTCCAATCATTTTCCGGCAAAAATCCTGTATTATTGAACAATTCCTAACACGAACATCTTCCGACCCGAGAACCGCTTGTAAGTTTGCGAAGTATTTGCTAACTTTACGCATGAATCGCTTTCCAGATGAAGAACACCTCATACACATCGTTACTATCGATTATCGTGCTCTTCGGTGCACTTCTCCCCGCCTCTTCCCTCGCCCAGAACCGGCCGGATACGCTGAGTTACAAGTGTTTTGAGGCGTTCCACTACACGCCCATGGGACGGCGCTGGGCCTCCGACACAACAACGCTCGCGTCCAACCGGTTCCGCCTCAACGGCAAGGAGGAGCAACCGCTGCCCGGCGGTCTGTTCACCATGTTCTCCAACCCCCTCGTTGACTACGGCGCCCGCTTCTTCGATCCTGCCACAGCCCGCTGGCTCTCCCCCGACCCCCTCAGCGGCAAATACCCCGGCATCGCCCCCTACGCCTTCTGCGCCGGGGATCCGGTGAACTTTGTGGATCCGGATGGCAACAGACCTATTTATTCGACTGAAGGAATTTTGTTGGGGACGGACGACAATGGTTTACAGGGAGATGCCATTATTATGGATGCCCAGAATTTCAAACAAGGGATGAGTCCTGATTTGGCGGCAAAATATGACTTGGGGATTAGCGCGCTCTCGGATGCTGCTCTTGTCCGGTTCAACAAAAGCTACAGTTCCCTATCACAGAGACCTGATTGGGATGGTTACCTCACCCTCTCTGAAGCAAACAAATGGTACCGAAACGGGAGTGGAAAGCCATTGTTCGTCTCCCTTGAAAAGCTTGATTTATCTAATCTCTCACTCGAAGGAAAAACGGTTGGACAAAATTTTTTGGTAAACATGTTTAAAGATAGTGATAACACCAATGATGCGTTAGTGCATGGGGTTATTACGCTCAAAATGTATCCAGACCGAACTGTCAGAGCGTTTTCAGGTACTTATAAGTTCTACATGAAGCCTTGGACAAAAGAAAATTTTAAACGAAATATCGCAACAATCGGCGGAGAAATTGTCGCTGGGCAGGGAAGAAAATATGAAATAAATATTTATGGGTCAAAGATAATACCATGAAAAGGAAAAGCGACACAACAACATTAGTTATCACGGCGGTAATAATAAGTCCGATAATTGCTTTCTCCGTACTTATCTCCGCACTTGCGGATTATAATCCGAAGCCGGAAGATTTGGGAGATGGCTTTATGTACTTTGAAGAACAACAATTTATTTCCTTTTACAATGAAGAAGATTCCTTGTCTACCGATATTCCTCCCTACATTCTTTCTTATTGGAACAACTCTGGTGTTATTCTAATAAAACAGCATCCGAAAAAATACGATGATGTAATGTATACCCACTATGATTATCCAAGCGGGAGGGATACTACATATTATTGGTTTATTGAAAAAAGAAATAAAATCATTACCGGTCCAATCCTTTATTCCGATATGGAACAACACCTACGGGAACGAGGAATGGAAGGTCTCGGGGACCTCATAAGATAGACAAAGACATGACCATAGCATACTGAGTAGTAGCCGCTCAAAATATCTTTAGTATACTTTGAAAACCCACAAGACTTACTTTAGGCGCTGACTGAACGAATAACATTCTCTCAGTCAATCCGGAATTCGGCGATTTCGCGGTTGATGCGCTCGAGGATGGAGAGCTTGACCGCCAGCATGTCGTCGGAAATGTCCACCTTGTAATAATGGGGATTGATCAGACGGCGCTCGGAGGGACTGAAATGGAGGAGCGTGTCCTTGAAGAAATCCCG
>CAMIYB010000029.1 GCA_946402945.1 uncultured Bacteroidales bacterium
AGACGGCCTTCCTGCATCAGGAAACGGGAGAAGCCGCTGAGCACGGAAAGATGCTGCCCGACAGTCCGGGGACTTAGTTTTTTGCCATCCATCAGGAAGACTTCGTAACTCCGTACGACCTGGGGGATCAGGGAAGCGAGCAGCGCTTCGTCGGAGCGATCCTCCTCACAGGCGAAATCCACAAAGGAAGCAAGCACATCCGCATAAATCGTCTGCGTACGGGGCGAATAACGGCGTACGGAAGAAATATGGCGCAGATATGCATCCACCAGGCTCATTGGCCGACGACTTTGAGGCCGAGGGAAGCCGCATAGGATCGCATCAGGGCATCGGCTTCTTCGAAATTATTGCCGATTTCCCCGTCCAGGATAGCGTCCTTGACCCTTTCCTTGATCTGCCCGATGGTATTACAGGGCGGAATGCCGAAAGTGGCCATCACGTATTCTCCGGTGATGGGATTCTTGAAATTGCGGATGGCGTCCTTGGCTTCCACCTCGACGAGTTTCTCCCGCACCCGCTCGAAATTCTGCCGCAGGCGGACCACTTTCGCCGGATTTTTCGAGGTGATATCGGCGTTGCACAGCAGCATCAGGTCGTCGATATCGTCGCCGGCATCGAAAAGCAGCCGCCGGACGGCAGAGTCCGTAACCTCTTCATCCACAAGGGCTACGGGGCGATGGTGAAGCCCGACGAGTTTCTGGACATATTTCATCTTCTCGTTCAGGGGCATCTTGAGTTCCTGGAAAATGCCCGGCACCATGCGGGCGCCGATGACCTCATGTCCATGGAAAGTCCAGCCCACGGCGGGATCGAAACGCTTGCTGCCGGGCTTGCCGATATCATGGAGGAGCGCCGCCCAGCGGAGCCAGAGATTCACCTCCGCACGCTTTCCGGCGGCGATTTCTTCCCGCTCCTGCAGGGCCACCTGGTCCACCACCTGGAGCGTGTGCGAGAAATTGTCCTTATGACCCTTTCCTTCAACGGTTTCCACCCCCTTCAGCCGCCGCAACTGAGGCAGGATATACTCCAGCAGACCGGTCTGGTCCAGCAGCCGGAAGGCCATGGAAGGCCGCTCCGTCAGCAGCATTTTGTTCAACTCCTCGGCGATGCGCTCTTTCGAAAGGATGGACATCCTGTCTTTCATCCGCGCCATCGCTTCGAGCGACTCCGGCACGATGACGAAACTCCGCTCCGGGGTGGAAAGGCGGGCCGCGAAACGGATGGCCCGAAGCATACGGAGCGGATCGTCGCTGTAGGTAATATCCGGGTCAAGCGGCGTGCGGATGATGCCGGCAGCCAGGTCCCTGATGCCGCCGAAAGGATCGACGAGGGCCCCGAAATCCGCCTTCTGAAGGCTGAAAGCCATGGCGTTGATGGTGAAGTCGCGCCGCCTCTGGTCATCCTCCAGACTCCCGTCCTCCACGATGGGCTTGCGGGAATTGCGGTTATAGGACTCCCGGCGGGCCCCGACGAACTCCACTTCCGTTCCTTCATATTTCAGCATGGCGGTACCGAAATTCCGGAATACGCTCACATGGGCATGCGTCCGCCGGGCAACGGCCTCGGCCAGGGCGATACCGCTCCCCTCCACCACGATGTCGATATCCTTGCTGTCGCGGCCCAGAAAGCAATCCCGGACATAACCCCCGATGACAAAGGCGCGTACCCCCGACTCTTCCGCCACCTCACTGACGAGGGCGAAGACCGGGTGGTCGAGAAAACCATTCTGAAGGATCGTATCAGCCATGCAGCATCTCAGGATAAGTCAGCGGCCGTTCCCCAAAGAGGAAACGAGTCCCCTGACGATGGAGGAACAGGGTCCGCATACCGTTGGTAATCAGGATGTAGCGCACATCCAAAACACTGTCGTATCGCTGGGCCTGGGCAAGCACATAGGCGTCCAGGTCCACTTCCGGGCGTTTGCACTCGACCAGCAGGAGGGGCTTGCCTCCCCTGTCGTAGGCGACGATGTCGGCACGGAAACGCTTGCGGTGCGTCCGGCCGTCCAGAGTGGTCTGTGCCAGGCCGTAGTTCATGCCCACTTCGCTCATCATGACGGTCGGAGGCACGGCCAACTGCTCCTGCAGCACGCCGATAAACCACTGGCGCACCCTTTCTTCGGGCGTCAGCGCCACCCATTTCCGCCGAAGCGGGTCGAAAACCTGTTCCATGACGCGAAGATACGCTTTTTTTCTCAATTCCGGTGTTTGGGCACGTATTGGGAAAGGATCACGCCGGCCGCACAGACAGCCACACCCAGCCACTGGCTGAGCCCGAGAGCCTCCTGGCCGAGCAGGGTCGCGGAAAGCGCCGTCACGACGGAAATCATGGCCAGGAACACGCTGGAACGGGCGATACCGAGGTGTTTGATGCTGAAGGCCCAGAGGGAGAATGCGACGCTGGAGCAGAGGATGGACAGGCACAGGACCGGCCGCCAAAGCGCCCAACTCGACAGCAGCGACGCGTCGAAGGTATCCAGCCCGTCCGTCAGGAAGAAGGGCAGGAAATACACCGCTCCGAAACAGAACTGATACATGGCGATGTTCTGCGGGGTATAATGGGCGGACAGATGCTTGGTAAAGGAAGCATGCCCCACCTCGGCGAAAACGGCCAGCACCAGCAGCAGCACGCCGAATACAAAGTGTTCGCCCACACCCGTGTCGAACTTGCAGAACAGCACGAAACCCAGGCCCATGAGGGCCAGAAACACGCCCAGCACATTGACCCATGTCACCTTCTCGCGGAACACCAGATGGCCGACGATCAGGGAGACGATGGGCACGGTGGCGATAATCATCGCGCTGATGGTAGGAGAAGCCGTTTCCTTGATGCCGTAGGTCTCGGCCAGGAAATAGATCAGCGGCTCGCAGAAAGAGAGCATGAGGAAACTCAGCAGATGCTTTCTGCGGATGCGCTGGAACTGCCCTGTGATGAGGTTGAAACTGAGCAGGAGCACGGCGGCGAGCGCGATGCGGATAAAAACGAAGAAAGTGATCGGGACGCCGAGCGTGATCAGTTGGTTGCTCCAGATATAGGAAAGGCCCCACAGGATGATGGACACTGCGGAAGCCAGGTAGATCAGGATTTTGCTGGATTTTCCCATATACTATAACAACTTGAGCCCGATACGTTTACGATCGAGGTCAACCGACAGGACACGCACGCGGACCTGCTGGTGGAGTTTGAGCACTTCGGAGGGATCGGAGACGCGCGCGTCCCCTTTCCGCATCTGCGACACATGGATCAGACCGTTTTCATGGATCCCGATGTCCACGAAAGCGCCGAAGGCCGTCAGGTTGGTCACGATGCCCGGCAGTTCCATTCCGGTGACCAGATCCTCAATGGCGTGGACGTCCTCGCTGAAAGAGAATTCCTGCGCCTCGGAGCGCGGGTCGCGGCCGGGTTTGACCAGTTCCTTGAGGATGTCGCGAAGGGTCGGCAGGCCGAACTGCGCATCCACATAGCGCTGGGGGTCGATTTTCGCACAGAGCGCGGCATTTCCCACCAACTCGGCCGTTCCCACGCCCAGGTCGGCAGCCATACGGTCCACAATGCCATAGGCCTCAGGGTGTACGGCGGAATTATCCAGCGGATTGGCCGCACCGGCGATGCGCAGGAAACCGGCGCACTGCTGGAAGGCCTTGGCGCCCAGCCGGGGTACTTTGAGCAGTTCTTTACGGGAAGTAAAGTCCCCGTTCGAGGAACGGTATCCGACGATGGAACCCGCCAGGGACGGGCCGATGCCCGCCACATAGCGGAGCAGCCAGGGGCTGGCCGTATTGAGGTTGACGCCGACGGCATTGACGCAACTTTCCACCGTATCGTCGAGTTTCTCCCTCAGGAGACCCTGGTCCACGTCATATTGGTATTGCCCGACGCCCAGGGATTTGGGGTCGATCTTGACCAGTTCCGAGAGCGGATCCATCAGGCGGCGGCCGATGGAAACGGCCCCGCGGACGGTCACATCCTCGTCCGGAAACTCCTCACGGGCCGCTTCGGATGCGGAGTAGATGGACGCTCCGTCCTCGCTGACCGTAAAGACGCGGCAGCCCTCCGGCAACTGGATGCGCCGGATAAACTCCTCTGTTTCGCGGGAGGCCGTCCCGTTGCCGATGGCGATGGCCTCGATGCCGTAACGCTCCAGGATGCCGCTGACGGCCACGATGCTCTTGACCTTCTGGCTCTGGGGCGGGTGCGGATAGATGATTTCATGGTGCAGGAGCCTGCCCTGGGCGTCCAGGACGGCCAGTTTGCACCCGTTGCGGAAGCCCGGATCGACGGCCAGCGTACGCTTCTGCCCTACAGGCGGCGCCAGCAGGAGTTGCCGCAGATTCTCCCCGAACACCCGGATGGAGGCCACGTCGGCCTTCTCCTTGAATTCCTTGAGAACGTCGTTGGTGATCGACGGGGCGAGAAGCCGGGAATAGGCGTCGTCCACCGCCAGACGGATCTGCTCGCCGAGAGCAGGCGAAGGATAGCGGCGGGCCTGACAGAAATCATAGTACAGTTTGTTGCCGCATTTCTCGGCATCCGCGTCGATACGGACGGAAAGAAAGCCCTCGTTCTGGGCCCTGAGGACGGCCAGAAGCCGGTGAGGGGCCATCTTCTGCAGGGGCTCGGAAAAGGAGAAATAACTTCGGTATTTCTGTGCATCGGGGTCGCTTTCGGCCGCCTTGGTCGCCTTGGTGGCGATGCGGCGGGTCCGGAAAATGTCGCGCAGGGTTTCGCGAACGGAGGCCGTCTCGCTCAGGCGCTCGGCCAGAATGTCCCGTGCGCCGGCGAGGGCGTCCTCGACACTGGCGACCTTGTCCCCTACATATTTGCGGGCTTCGGCGGCCGGATCGCTGACCCGGATGGCGTCAAAGGCATCCGCCAGGGGCTCCAGACCGGCTTCCCGGGCCACCGTGGCGCGGGTCCGGCGCTTCGGCCTGAAGGGAAGGTAGAGGTCTTCCAACTCGCTTGCGACGACGCAACGCTCAATGGCCCGGCGCAAATCGGGCGTCAGTTTTCCCTGCCCTTCTATGGTCTCAAGGATGGTCTCCTTCCGTCTGGCCATTTCGGTATAAACCTCCGTCCAATGGCGGATTTCCGCCACCTGCACGTCATCCAGGCCGCCGGTTTTCTCCTTGCGGTAGCGGCTGATAAAGGGGACGGTATTGCCGTCCTCGAACATGACAGCGCAGTTTTCCACCTGCCAGGGCTTGACCTCCAGTCGGGTTGCGATTGCGTCGATATAAATGGCTTCCATTCGTTTAGCGTTTACTCTAGTCCTGGGAGAGTTCCTTGAGTTCTTCGCGATAGGCCGAGAAAATCTTGCTCTTGGACACGAACCCTACGTAGGAACGGTCGCTCCGGACCACGGGCAGGTTCCATGCCCCCGTTTTCTCGAACTTCCGCATGACGCTCTCCATCGGCTCGTCAACATAGACGTACTCCGGAGCGGACTGCATATAATTGAATACGTGGCGTTTCTGGTAAAGTTCGGCGGTAAACATATCCCGGCGGACATCCTCCAGGGAGACATAGCCCTGGAAGCGGCCGCTGGTATCCACCACCGGAAAAAGATTGCGGCTCGAAAGCGAGATCCGTTCCACAAACTGGCCCAGCGTCGCATCGATCTCGATCGGCGAGAAATCCGTTTCCACCAGGTCGGAGACTTTCAGCAGGGTCAGAACGGCCTGGTCGCTGTCGTGGGTCAGCAGTTCACCAGTCTGTGCGATACGCTTGGTATAGATGGAGTACTTCTCGAAGAGGCGCATGGTCCCGAAAGAGACCGTGGCCGTCAGGATAAGCGGCAGGAAAAGGTCGTAGCCGCCCGTCATCTCGGCAATCAGGAAGATGGCCGTCATCGGCGCCTGCATGACCCCGGCCATCAGCCCGGCCATCCCCACCAGGACGAAATTCTGTTCCGGAACATTCAGGCCCAGCAGGTTCAGGGTCCGTGACAGGACAAAACCGGCGATCGCCCCCACGAAAAGGGTCGGACCAAAAGTACCGCCGACGCCTCCGCCGGCATTGGTCAGGGTCATGGAAAAGACCTTGAGCAACAGCACCAGCAGGAAAAATACCGGCACGAGCGCCGGAATCCGCAGCATGCCGCCCGTCACCCCGCCGTAGTCCGGCGCCTGGCCGTTCAGCAGCGGATGGAGATAGGAATATCCCTCGCCGTAGAGCGGCGGGAAGAGAAAGATCATCAGCCCGAGCCCGGCCGCGCAGGCCAGCCATTTCAGCCAGGGATTCTTCCAGCCCGAGAGCCAGTCTTCCAGCGACAGGGTCATGCGGACGAAATACAGGGAGCAAAGGCCGCAAAACACGCCCAGAATGGCGTAAAAAGGCAGATTACCCATCGCAAAGGGCGACAGGCTGCACTGGAAGGGCAGGCTCTTGCCGAGGAAGAGATAGGATACCACCGTGGCCGAGACGGTGCTCAGCAACAGCGGCATCATAGAGGTCATCGAGATGTTGAACAGCAGGATTTCCAGGGTGAAGAGCACGCCGGCCAGCGGCGCCTTGAAGATGCCGGCGATGGCTCCGGCCGCCCCGCAGCCGACCAGCGTGGTCATATTGCGGTAACTCAGGCCCAGGAAACGGGCGAAATTCGATCCGATGGCCGCCCCGGTATAGACGATCGGCGCTTCCGCACCCACCGAACCGCCGAAACCGATGGTCAGCGAACTGGTCAGGATGGACGACCACATGTTGTGGGGCCGGATCCGGGATTCGTTCTTGGACATCGCCACCAGCACCTTCGTAACGCCGTGCCCGATATTGTCGCGGATGACATAGCGGAGCAGCAGCAAGGAAAAAAGCATGCCCACGCCCGGCAGGACCAGCGAACGGAGCGGCGTGTCTCCCAGCAGTCCGATACCCAGACGGATCCAGTCGATCAGACTGGCCAGGAGGACGGCGGCCAGACCGCTGGCGATGCCGACGGCAAGCGACAGCAGCAGGAGCCGACGCTGCTCCGGCAGGCGCTGCAGACGCTGGCGGAAACCGAAGGCGGAAGGTTTGGAAGATGGGCTCGACATGCTGGAATAAAGAAGAAGGGCCCGGCGCTCTGCGGCGACGGACCCTCCTTAGGTCATGTTCTCTTAAGCATCAGAGGAATCGTCGTCCCCGTTGGAATACTGGGAGATGTTGTCATCCGGCAGATCATCGTTCCCGTCGGAACCGCCGCTCTCTCCCCCGACATTGTCGTCATCCCCGTCTTCTCCGTCCAGCCAGCGCTCGATATCGTCCACATCGTCGGTCTTGACCTTGATCTTGACCAGATAGATGGCGTCCGGGATCTCGACGGTCACAGCGTAGAAAAAGGTCCCGTCCGGTTTGTCGTATTTGACCAGGTCCTGGAAATAGTCGCTGAAACCTTTGGGATATTTCTCCGCAAAGGCGGCGGACAGTTCGGGGGACATATTTTCATAGCTGCAGACGGCTCTGCGTTTCTGAGGAGAAGGTGTCATCATCTCGTTTGAATTATTTTCTGCTGCAATATTAAGGCAAATTTTGGATTGCTGCAACAGGAAAGCGAAAAAAATTTCACTTTCTGCGGAAGAAAAACGATTTCTGCAGTTTTTTCCGCTCCGGATCGCGCTCTACGAACACCGGCTTGAGGGTTCTGGGGTCCATTCCGGTGTAGAACATCACGGACGAAGTCGTCATCGGCGTGGGGGTAAAATCCTGTACCTGGTCCATGTACAGGCCGCGCAGGGCGGGATGCCGGGCCAGGTTTTCCATATCGTGCATGGTGCAGCCCGGATGCGAGGAAATGAAGTACGGGACGATACCCGTTTTGCGTCCCGCTTCCCGCGTGATCCTGTCGAACTCCGTCCGCAAGCGGACGAAAAGGTTGAAGGAAGGCTTTGCAATGTACTGCAGCACTTTGTCTTCCGTGTGTTCCGGCGCCACTTTCAGCCGGCCGGAGGTATGGTCGAGAATCAGTTCCCGCAGATAGGGTTTCGAACTCTCGTCCACATAGCCCTTCTCCGAGAGGAAGAGGTCGTAGCGGATGCCGCTGCCGATATAGGAATGACGGATGCCTTTGACCTGGTCCACCCGGTGGTAAAGCGCCAGCAGACGGGAATGGTCCCGGTCCAGATTGGCGCACGGGGCCGGGAAAAGGCAGGACTTGCGCCGGCAGACCGCACAGAGGGAAGGATTCTTCCCTTTCATCCCGTACATATTGGCCGTCGGGGCGCCCAGGTCGGAGATATTGCCGGCGAAGTCGGGCAGTTTGTTCAGGTCGGACACTTCCTTGAGGATGGATTCTTCGCTGCGCGACTGGATGAACTTGCCCTGATGGGCGGCGATCGTACAGAAATTGCAGCCGCCGAAGCATCCCCTGTGCGTATTGACCGAGAATTTGATCATGTCATAGGCGGGGATGCGTTTGCCTTTGTAGCGCGGATGCGGCAGTTTCGTGAAGGGCATGTCCCAGAACGAATCCATTTCCTCCTGCGTGGCCGGCGGATACGGCGGATTGACCTGTACGTAGCCGTCCCCGACGGGCTCGATGAGCGTCGCGGGATGCAGCATGTTGGCATGGGTCTCGATCTGGTGGAAATTCGTCGCGAAGGCCTTCTTGTCCGCCAGACATTCCTCGTAGGAATGGAGCAGGAGCAGGTCCTTCCCCTTCGGCGTGCCCGTCATCAGGAAGGCCAGTTGCGGGATAGAACGCATCCGATGGGGGTTCCACCGGGCCTCTATCGCCTTGGCGAGCGCAAGGATCGGCCGCTCCCCCATCCCGTAGATCAGCCAGTCCGCCCCGCTGGAAACCAGGATGGAAGGAAACAGTTTGTCCTGCCAGTAATCGTAATGGGTGAAACGCCGCAGCGAGGCTTCGATGCCGCCGATCACCACCGGGATCTCCGGGAATAAACGCTTGAGAATCTTGGTGTAAACGGTGACGGCATAGTCGGGGCGCTGCCCGGCTTTCCCGTCCGGGGTGTAGGCGTCGTCATGCCGCAGGCGCTTTCCCGCAGTATAGTGGTTCACCATGGAATCCATGGCCCCGGCGTTGACCCCGAAGAACAGCCGCGGCGCCCCCAGTTTACGGAAGTCGCGCAGGTCGTCCCGCCAGTTCGGCTGGGGCACCACCGCCACGCGGTAGCCATGCTTCTGGAGCCAGCGGGCAATGACGGCTGTCCCGAAAGAAGGATGGTCGATAAAGGCGTCACCGGAAAAGAGGATTACGTCGATGTAATCCCATCCCAGGGCCTCCACCTCCTTCTTCGAGGTCGGGAACATGTAATCATTGCGAGACATCTTCCACCTTGACTTTCATTTCGGAAATGCCGTACCCCGCCCAGTAGCCCAGTGCGCCATGGACATTGGCATTCATCTCCGTATCAAAGAAATACATCGAATTGGCATTGGTCGCCAACATAATCTCGTAGTTCTGCCAGAAGTCGAAAGTCCTGCGGTCCATCGTGCAGAGTTTCACCCACACCTCGTCGCCGAGCCGGATGTTCGGCCAGTACAGCGCGGACAGCAGGCGTTCCGTATTCCAGAGGACAATCTCCCCGAAGCCGCTGAACACCTCGTCCGAGGCCATGGCAAGGGTCGATGGCTGATAGCGTTCGTCCTTGCCCTCGGTCTTGGTAAACACCTTATAATAATTGCCTTTCGGCAAGGGATCCAGGAAGCGGCACGCAATGGTATAGACCGAATCGACCAGCACCCGGGGAACGGCGGACAGGATGGGGACAGGCTCGGGGATCGTGGTCTGGGCCGTAGCCAGGTAGTCTTTGTATTCGACCCGGAGCGAGTAGGTCTTGCCCGGCTCGCCGGTCATCCGGGAACTCGTAAAGACGTAGGGCGGGAAATAGCGGCGGTCCAGCCGGCCGGTCAGCGTCACCTCCTGCTCCCCGTCGCTGACGGTCACCTTGGCCCATTTGGCCAGCGCGGCGATCATTTCGTCCTGGCCGATGGCCCCCTCGCGGACGGGCATGGTCTCCGACAGGAGCACGATCGGGTGGCTGCCGCTGTCGATCCACCCTTCCACCACCAGACGCGTCTTCACCACGGGCGGCTCCACTCCCTCGCAGGCGACGAGGAAGGTCAGGAGCAGCAGGAAGGAGAGCATTCTTTTCATGGCGTCAGAATTTATGGAAATACGACAGGGAGGGCATAAACTTGATGGCGAAAGCCATGGGAGCGAAGTAGTATCCCGTCCTGTCTTTGTTGACATGGACGCCGTACCCCACGGCATTTTCGCGGCAGAGCACATTGTAGATGGAAAGATTGATTCCGTTGTGGCGGCGGGCGTCTTTGTGGATGTACCAGTTGACACTCAGGTCCATCCGGATGTAGGCGGGCAGCCGGGAGCCGTTGTGTTCCCCGTAATTGCAGATCAGCCGGTCGCCGAGGATGTAGAAGGACTCCGGACGGGTATAGGGCGTACCGGACGCCGCGACGAAGGTGCCGCCGAAGTCGAAACGGCCGATGTCGTAGGTCGCGACCACATTGAGTTCGTGCAGGCGCTCATGGTCCGAAGGGTAGGTGCCGGGATAATGCGGATCCTCGAAATTGCGCAGCGAACGGCCATAGGAGTAGCCGATCCAGCCGGTCAAGCGCCCGGTCTGCTTCTGCAGCAGGAGGTTGACGCCATAGGCATAGCCATGGCCCTTGAGCAGGGAATTCGCGAGGGAATAGTCCGAATTGAGCATTTCCATCAGCGTCCCCTTGTACTCGAGTTGGTTGTAGAGGCGCTTGTAATAGACTTCCACCGAGCAGGCGAACATATCCTTCGCGAAGGACAGGTTGTAGGACAGGGAGAAGTTATGGGACCACTGCGGGTCGGAAAGGGCGCCGGCCAGAATCCAGAATTCGGACGGGAGTCCGACATTGGTAAAACCGGTCTGGAAGAGGTTCTGGCGATGGATTCCGTAACGGAACTTCAACTTTCCCGCATCCATTAGGTTGACACCGGCCTCCACCTGCGGGGTCAGGCCCCAGAAGAAACGCTTCTCGGGGCTGAGGAAGCCGTTGAAGCCCAGGCCGGCCTTCCCCTCGAAATAGTAGCCCAGGGCAATGTTGTAGGTGGCCGCGAGGGTCGTTTCGAGCCCGGACTGAACGGTCTCGCTGGCCGTATTGGTCGCATTGTAATATCCCTCGCTCTTGGGATTCTGCGGGAGGGCGCGGTGATAGGCAAGATCGGCGGTAAAATCCCAAGCTTTCCAGACCGCGTCGGCCTTATAGCCATAGGTATGGATATGGGAGGGCAGGTCTCCGACGGCATAACGCACATCCAGATGGGATTCGAGCCCGCTGATGGTCGCATAGGCCGACTGGCGCAAGGTCACTTCCGGGAAGTAATGGGTCCAGTGCAGGGCTCCGAGGCCGTTGTACCACCCTGCCATCATGGAGATGGAGGCCTTGGAATAGTCGAAGGAGCCCTTGTCATAGCCGCCGAAGAGGTCCACCCACACGCGGTCACGCGGAGAGGGCCGCCAGAGCCAGGTGATATTGGCGTCGGTGAAGCCGTAGCGCATGGGTTCCCCGTCAAATTTGAGGAAACTCCCGTAGATAAGATTGATGTACGAACGGCGGGCCGAAACAAAGAGGGCGGATTTCTTGCCCAACGGAATGGATAGGGTTCCCTGAGCGGAGATGAGTCCGGCGGAGACGTCCATTCCGAAACGCTCCGGAACGGCATCCTGGAGGGTCATATCGATGTGACCGCCCAGACGCCGGATCTGTCCGGCGTCGGTACTGTAGTCCATCGCCTTGTAGTGGGGGGCGTTGAAAACGGAAAAAAGCCCCAGCAGATGGGAAGCCCCGTACACCGGCACACCCCCGATGGAAAGCAGCGTATGGGCGAAGTCGCTGCCCTGCATGTAGATACCGGCGTCCGTTTCCGCATTGACCTGGATGCCGGGAAGCAGGCGGACGAAGCGGATCGGATCGGCATTGCCCAGAAAAGACGGAAGCGCCTGGATCTGTGCGACATTGACGCTGCCGCTCACCCCGGAGAGCGTCTCCAGCATAGGACGCTCCACATGGGCCGTCAGGACCGCCTGCTCCAGCGTCAGGTTGGCCACGCTGTCCGGCGGCGCCTGCCCCGAAAGGGCCGGTGCCAAAAACAGCGCGGCCAATAAGGCCAGACTATGCCTTCGCCATTCCATTGCGCAGGAAGAATTCGATCAGGGGCGCTACCAGCAGCAGGCCGCTGACGGAGTAAGAGGTCCCGTCCTTGAAACGGATGACCGGCACCGGCGTCCAACTGTCTTTTCCGGCTTCATTTTCATGGATGGCCTCGAAACCCAGCCGTCCGATCTCCTTTCCGTCGAGGCGGACCGTGACGTCCGTCCCCGCGTCCATCGCCTGGATGATCCGCTGCGAAAAGGGCTCCTCGCCGCGCTGGAAATTGTCCAGGCCCACGGTTCCGTTCAATTCGACGCGGTCGAGCATCGACCCGCTGAGACGGATCCGGCCCAGGCCGAGGCCGAATTTCATGCGCATCACTTCCTCATCCTCCGTCGACAGGACGGCGATCGTCAGACCGGACAGGGATGGGATCAGCCGCGTATGCTCCCGCAGGAAAGGAAGGATTTCCGCCCCTTCCTCCAGGCCGAGCGACTCCCATACCTGCGTGGAGACCTCGTCCAGGCTGTTTTTCTCCTGTTCCGTCTCCGTGAAAGGATGCTCCTCGACCACCGCTTCCGCTTTTTTACAGGAAAAAGGAAGAAGCAGCATTCCGAGGAAAAGCAGGATGAGGCGGCGTTTCGGCATGGCTACATTCGTTCCGGCAGTTGAATGCCGAGGATGTCCATGGCCTTGCGCAGCGTACGGGCGAGCGTTGCGATCAGCACCAGACGGAAACGGAGCACGCGGCCGTCCTCTTCCTTGAGCACGGGCGTATCGTGATAATACTGGTTGAATTCCTTGGCCAGATCGTAGGCGTAATTGGCGATAATGGCCGGAGAAAGGGCCTGTACCGCCTCGCCCACCTTCGCCGGGAAGAGGTTCAGCAACTTGATCAGACGGATTTCCTTGGCACTGGGCGCCAGGTCCGTCGTAATGTCGGCCGGACCGAAGGCGATGCCCTGCTCCGCGGCTTTGCGGAGGATGGAACAGATCCGCGCGTGGGTGTACTGGATGAAGGGGCCGGTGTTGCCGTTGAAGTCGATGGATTCCTTGGGATTGAAGAGCATGGTCTTCTTCGGGTCCACCTTGATAATGAAGTACTTCAGGGCGCCGAGACCGATCATCCGGTAGAGTTCCTCGCGTTCGGCCTCGGGCAGGTCGGCCAGTTTTCCGCCTTCCTCCGAGGTCTTCTTCGCCTCCTCGTACATGCTCTGGATCAGATCGTCGGCATCCACCACCGTTCCCTCGCGGGATTTCATCTTGCCCTCGGGCAATTCCACCATCCCATAGGAGAGATGGTAGATCTGGTCCGACCAGGCGAAACCCAATTTCTTGAGAATCAGTTTCAGAACCTGGAAATGGTAATCCTGCTCATTGCCCACGACATACACATGGGAGTCGAGGTGATAAGTGGCGAAACGACGTTCGGCCGTGCCGAGGTCCTGGGTAATATAGACGGAGGTGCCGTCTCCGCGCAGGACCAGTTTGCGGTCCAGTCCGTCGGCCGTCAGGTCGCACCAGACGGAGCCGTCGGCCTCCCGCTCGAAGACGCCCTCATCCAGGCCCTTCTGCACCAGTTCTTTCCCGAGCAGATAGGTCTGGGACTCGTAGTCCACCTTGTCGAAGGAGATGCCCAGGGCCTTGTACGTCTGGTCGAAGCCGGCAAAGACCCAACTGTTCATCATGGACCAGAGCTCGCGGACGGCCTTGTCGCCCTGTTCCCACTTGACGAGCATCTCATGGGCCTCCCGCAGGGACGGAGCGTTCTTCTTGGCCTCCTCTTCGGTCTGGCCCGCATCCATCAGCGCCTTCACTTCCGCCTTATACAACTTGTCGAACGCCACATAGCAGTCGCCCACCAGGTGGTCGCCTTTCTGTCCCGTGGACGCGGGGGTCCGGCCTTCCCAGAGTTTCTGCCAGGCCAGCATCGACTTGCAGATGTGGACGCCGCGGTCATTGACCAGCGTCGCCTTGATCACCTTGTTGCCGCCCGCTTTGAGGAGCCGGGAGACGGAATCACCCAGCAGGTTGTTGCGGATATGGCCCAGGTGGAGGGGCTTGTTGGTATTGGGCGAAGAGAACTCCACCATGATGTTGCGTCCGGTCGGCGGCAACTGTCCGAAATCCTCGTTCGCGGCGATTTCCGCGAAAGTCTCATCCCAATAGACCGGGGAGAACAGCAGGTTCAGGAAGCCCTTCACGCTGTTGAAAGCGGCGATTTCGGGGACATTCCCGACGAGCCATCCGCCCAGGGCCGAGGCCGTGGCGTCCGGGCTGGCGTGGGAGATGCGCAGAAGCGGGAACACCACCAGGGTGTAATCGCCTTCAAACTCCTTGCGGGTCACCTGGACCTGCAGGGAATCTGGCTGAATATCAGCTCCATAGAGGGCTTTGACGGCCTGTGCGGCCTTTTCTTGCAGAAAGAGTTCCGGCGTCATTCCTTATCTTGATATATAGTCGACAAAAGCCGGCCCGCAGGCCGGCAATATCCTAACCGAGGTATCCTTTGAGGAGTTTGCTCCGGCTCGGGCTCTTGAGCCGCCGGATGGCTTTTTCCTTAATCTGGCGTACCCGCTCGCGCGTGAGGCCGAAGCGCTCACCGATTTCCTCCAGAGTCATTTCCTGGCATCCGATGCCGAAGAAGGACTTGATGATTTCACGCTCGCGGCTCGAGAGGGTCGAAAGGGCCCGCTCGATTTCCGTGGTCAGCGACTCGTTCACCAGACCGCGGTCGGCGCTCGGGGAATCGTCGTTGGGCAGCACGTCCAGCAGGCTGTTGTCCTCCCCTTCCACGAAGGGGGCGTCCACGGAAACGTGCCGTCCGGAAACCCGCAGCGTATCGGAAATCTTATCCTTCGGGACATCGATCATTTCGGACAGTTCCTCGCTCGAGGGCTGGCGTTCGTTCTCCTGCTCGAACTTCGAGAGGGCCTTGTTGATCTTGTTGAGCGAACCGACCTGGTTGAGCGGGAGCCGCACGATACGGGACTGCTCGGCAAGGGCCTGGAGGATGGACTGGCGGATCCACCACACCGCGTAGGAAATGAACTTGAAACCGCGGGTCTCGTCGAATTTCTCGGCGGCCTTGATCAGGCCCAGATTGCCCTCGTTGATCAGGTCGGGCAGGCTGAGGCCCTGGTTCTGGTACTGTTTTGCGACGGAAACCACGAAACGCAGATTGGCGCGGGTCAGTTTCTCCAGGGCGACCTGGTCCCCTTTGCGGATGCGCTGGGCGAGTTCTACTTCTTCTTCGGGGGAAACCAATTCCTCACGGCCGATTTCCTGCAGATACTTGTCCAGTGACGCGCTCTCGCGGTTGGTGATGGACTTGGTAATCTTAAGTTGTCTCATGCGTATTACTCTTCTTTTCCGAAGGTAATGTAGGAAGCCTTTCCGGTGGCGGTCACGCCCTCGATGTAGATGGTACGGCGGCTCTTCCTGGCCAGTTCGATCACTTCCTCGGCCTTGCTGACGGCCTGGTCGTTGACATACTGGATGATGAAGCCCTCGCTGGCACCTGCATCGAGCAGTTTGCCTTCTCCTACGCTGACGATTTCCACACCCTTTTTGAGCCCGTGGCGGGAAAGGGTCTCGGGATCGGCCGTCCGGATCTTCGATCCATAGAAGGCGATAGAACCGTCGGCATCCACCGTCCCGGTCTTCTCGGCATCGCCGCTGAAGATGACGTCCAGCACTCTCTGTTTGCCGTCACGGATGACGGTGATCGTGGCCTGGTCGCCGGGATGGAAGCTGTTGACCTTTTCCTGAAGGGCCGGAGCCGTGGCGATTTCGGTGGAATCGATGGCGATGACGACATCCCCGTGCTTGATTCCCGCCTTGTCCGCAGCACTTCCTTTCACTACTTCGTCTATATATACGCCTTTTGTGGAGGAAAGTTTCAATTCCTGAGCAATTTTGTCGGTCACCGTGCCCATCGTGACACCGAGTTTCGCCCGGCGGACGGAGCCGAAATCGATCAGGTCGCCGACAATCTTCTTGACGATATTGACCGGGACGGCGAAGGAATAGCCGGAATAGGCGCCGGTCTGGGAGACGATGGCGGTGTTGATGCCGACCAGTTCGCCGGTCTTGTTGACCAGGGCGCCGCCGGAGTTGCCCGGATTGACGGCCGCATCGGTCTGGATGAAGGACTCGATCTTGAATTCACGGGCGTTGG
>CAMIYB010000030.1 GCA_946402945.1 uncultured Bacteroidales bacterium
CAGCACCCAATCGGAACCCGGTCGGCATCCGTTTGTATTGTATTGTAAATTATTATTTATATATTTGTCAGCAAATGAAATAACGATGAAACGGATTGCTTTTTTCTTTACGGCGATTTGCCTGGTGCTGGCCGCATCCTGCAAGGGGGATATAAACAACGCCCCGGGGCCGGACAACGGAAACACGGAGGAACCCGATATCAACACCCAGGTGTTCCTGTCGATCAAAATGGATCCGGCATTTGCCGAGATTACCATGGCCGTCAACGCCGATGCGAGGAAGATTCCCCTTACCCTGAGCGCCTACAAACTCGACGGATCGAATGAAGCGGTCGAGGGCGTTACCGTCAAAAAAGACGTGGCCGTGGAGATCGATCCGGTCGGGGTGGTTTCCTGCACCCTGGGGGAAGACGGCGTTTTCGTCTCCCCGAAATCGGTCGGGACCGCAACGGTCAAGATCGCCCCGAAAAGCACCATGGGCAGCCGCCTTATCTGCAAAGTCGTCGTGACGGAAAAGCCGGCCGAACCCGTTTCCGTGGCCATCGTCAAGGTCGATGACGCCTTTGCCGACGGGAAACTGCACCTGAAAGAGGGCGACTCCTTCCAACTGGAGGCCGTCGTCATGAACGATAAGGAATCCGTTTCCCTCGACTTCCCGGTCAAATGGTCCGTGGTTAGCGGCAGCGACTACATCAGCGTGGACGAGAACGGGCTCCTGACGACGAAGGCCCTGGACAAGGGGAGCGTCGCGGCGTCCGTACTCGCGGAAGTGGACGGCTATCCGTCCCTGACCGACATCCTGACGGTGGAGATCCAGTCGGCTCCGACGGGCATCTCCCTTTCCGGTGCGTCGGTCCTGAACCCGGACGGTGAAATCATTCTCAAGGTCGGGAAGACGGCGACCCTGACGGTCGGGGCCGAGCCCGCCGGCGCGTACAACGACTTCGAAGTTTCGACCTCCAGAAAGGCCATTACCTGCACTTACGATGGCAAGACTCTGACGGTCAAGGGTGTCACCAGCGGTCCGAACGCCGCGACGGTGACCATCCGTTCCCGCCACGACAGCAGTGTCAAGAAAACGGTCGATGTCTATGTATTCCAATACGAAGCCACCGACGTCAAATCGGGAGACTACGTTTACTATGCTTCCGGAACCGGGGGCGGCTTTATCTCCACCGACTGCGGCCTGCGCTATGCCGACGGGGCCTCTTCCATCTATGTCGACAGCCAGGGGAAACGTTCCTCGACGCCGCAGAGCCACTTGTCAGCATGGAACTCCTATTTTATCGGCGTCGTCGTGACGACAGATATCCCCAAAGACTTCGACTGCAGCCTGCTGAGCGAATGCAAGGACAAAGCGAACGCGACCGGTTTGTACGAATACCGTTCGTTAAAGAAGACGGACCTGTGCGGACTCAGCGGGAACCATGCGCTGGTCCTGCGAAAGGCACAGTCCTCGAACATGATTGAGTGGCAGCACAATAATGAGTTCATTGCTATCTGCACCGACAAGAAAGACGGCCTCTATCAGTCCCAGTTGAACCAATACCTGGCCTTCAGCAACGAGGACAAGAAAAACGGATGGCGGACGGAATCCGGCGGAAACACGTATAATCATTACTTCGACGAATACAGCGAATGCGGCCTCGTACCCTACCTTCTGCTCCGCTTCTACACCAAGCATCTGAACAATTCCAACTTCTCCGTGCTGCCCACGACTGAAATCGACGCGTACACCGACGCTCCGAAAATCGGGGACGGCAAGGGCACGACCGGCTGGTTCCTGCCCGGCGAGAAGGAGTGGGCGCTCATCAAAGAGCAGGTGGCGATCGTCAACAAGTCGCTCAGCAAGAGCGGCGCGGCTCAGCTCAGCGGGATTTACTGGAGTACGGAGGAATGCGGCGAGTACAATGCCAACGGTTACAAAGTCAGCGGCAACTCCGTCAGTTCCGAAAAGCGTTACAAGGACACACGCACGCACACCAACGGCGACGCGTACGTCCGCGCCGTCATGTATCTGTAACGCGGCGCCCGCCTCCTAGTCCTGCACCAGGACGAGGGTCGTCTGCGGGGCCATAGCCAGATGGAATGTCCCATCCTGCGGCAGAAGGCGGCAGGATGGGGCGATCATTTTATCGTCCTCCGGGAGGGATTCCCGTGCATAGAGATAGGCACGGCAGGTGCTGCGGGCCGAAGGCGCCGGAAGGTTGAAGGAAAGACTCTCCTCCGAACCGTTGGCCAGGACGTACACCCATTTCCCGTCACTGCCCTTCAAGGCGGTCCCGGCGGCCAGGCTGCGCCCCAGGTCGAGCGGATGGACCTTCATTCCCTTGCGGACGAAACGGGTCAGGAGGGCATAGGCATGATACTGCGGCCGGACGAGATAGTCGCCCGCGGTGGCGGCATAGTCGGCCTCGTCGTAGCGGTAACTCTCCTTATTGGCCTTCCAGAGGCCCAGTTGCTGCATCTGCCCGTAGTCGGCGTCCCGGTTGTAATACTGGTCCAGCAGGCTCCAGTAACTCACTCCGGCCGCACCGCCGTTGAGAAAATTGACCACATGACGGGTCATCAGCACCCCGCGTTCATAGCGGTCGATGTCGCGCTGGCGGGCGGCCCCCACGCACTGGTTCGAACCGAATTCCCCCACCAGATGCGGCAGTCCGGCCTGCCGGGCCGCGGTGACATTGGCCCTCTCCCAACTGACCACGGCCGAATTGGGCGTATCGTACCCGAAGATGTAGGTATGGCTGTTGAGCAGGTCCGCCTCGTCCCCGAGGGCGGCGGCGACGGCCTCCAGATAGAAACGACGGGTGTCGGTGTTGTCGGAGAGGTTGAAGCGGACGCGGCTGCGCAGGCGCTCCTGCTGGAAGCGGCGGTCCAGTTCGATCACCAGCGGGATGTATTGCTCCAGTTCACAGACCGGTCCGCCGTCCGGCTCGTTGAAGGGGGTGATTTCCTTGACGCAGGTGTAGCCGCGGACGTCCAGCAGATATTTCACCAGCGCGGCGAAATTCTCCGCGAATTCCTCGTTCGAAGCCGGGGCGCAGACCCAGATCTTCCCGGCGGGGTCACAGAGAAAATGACGTCCCAGATAGCCCCTGTCGATGCTGGTGGCGCCAATCGGGCAACCCCAGAGAACGAGCGTGACGTCGATCCCTTCCTCCTGGGCCAGGTCGAGGATGCGGCAGAGCGACTGCATTTCCGTGCTCTCGAAGGTAAATCCCTCCGGATTCATCGTCTGCGGGTCGTCGTTGTCGTTGACAGGCTCCCACCAGTGGGGCAGGACCATCATGCGGAAACGGCTGGGCTTCATGGCCTTGATGCGCGGGATGACGAAACGGTCCCAGTCCTCGGCGCGGACGCCCTCATCGCGGGTTACATTCTGGGAGAAGAAATGCGGGTCCAGTTCCACCCCGGCCCCGAGGAGGCTCACGCCGGTCGCCGGCCCGCACTTGAGCAGGCGGGCCGTAGCGGCCTCGTAGCCCGGCAGGGCCGAAGCCGCGGGGAGGTCGCCGGCAGGTGCGGCCTGTAGGCAGGAACTTACAATCAGGGCCGTCAGAAAGGCACAGGAGAGGGTTTTCGCACAGGTCATGGCTCTTTGTCAAATTTCGTGGTTGTCCTTTCGTGGAGAATTCACTATCTTTGCAAAGATAGGAAATTAGCGCCAAGAATGAAAAAACTTCTGTCTCTTTGCATGGCCGTCCTGCTGACCGCCTGCGCCTCTTCCGAGGGAATTGTCTCGCTCCGTTGCGAATACACGGCCGACCCCATCGCCATCGACATGGCCACCCCCCGCCTCACATGGACCTATGACAGCGGCCAGGGCTTTGTCCAGGCCGGTTTCCGCGTCGTCGTGTGCGGCGAGGATGGGGTCGCGGCCTGGGATTCCGGCGAGCGGACGGGCTCCGACTCCCGCGTGCGGATTGACGCCGAAGACGCCCTCCAGAGCCTTCGGGACTACTTCTGGACGGTCGAGGCCTGGAATGCCGACCGCAGTCTGGTGCTCCGGAGCCTTCCGGCGCATTTCCGTACCGCCCTGCTCAGCGGCAAGGACTGGACGGGCGCATGGATCAGCGACGGGCTGGACAAGGACGTGGCCGCCTCCCCGATGCTCCGCCGGGAATTCACCCTCCGCGCCGGCATCAAGGCCGCCTACCTCTACTATAGCGCCGCGGCCTACGGCGTGACCTGGATCAACGGCAAACGGGTGGGGGACAGCGTTATCGACCCGGGCTACACCGACTATTCCAAGCGCAGCCTCTATACGGTCCACGACGTCACTTCCCTGCTCCGCCCCGGCGACAACGCCATCGGAACGGTGCTGGGCAACGGTTTCTTCAATGAAATCCAGCCCGTGGCCACCTGGAACTTCGACGAGGCCCACTGGCGCGGCCGGGCCCGGATGATCTGCCAACTCCATGTCCTCTACAAAGACGGGACGGAAGATGTCATCGCTTCCGACCCCGCCTGGCGGACCTGCGCGGAAGGCCCTTGGGTGAGCAACAATATCTACAGCGGCGACGTCTATGACGCCCGCAGGGAAATCGCCGGCTGGACGCTCCCCGGCTTTGACGACAGCGCCTGGGCCAAGGCCGTCGAGGTACGGCTCTTCGACAGCGACTACCCGGCCGAATGGCAGGTGGGCGTGACCCAGATGAAGCCGCGCCTGAGCGCGCAACTCTGCCCGCCCGTACGGCCGACGGAAGTGTTGAAAGCCGTGGATGTCAAGCATTTCGGCGACTCGGTCACGGTGTTCGACTTCGGCCGCAACATCGCCGGCCTGCCCCGTCTGCGGGTCCGCGGCGACGCCGGCACGGTGCTCAGCCTCGCCCACGGCGAACTGGCCTACCCCGACGGACGCCTCAACGCCGAAAACATCAGCATCTACTACAAGACCCTTCCGGGCTATGAGAACCAGACGGATACCTACATCCTCAGCGGACGCGGGACGGAGCAGTGGCGGCCGGAATTCACCTATCACGGTTTCCGCTATGTCGAGGTACGTTCTTCGCAGCCGCTCCGCTCCCTGGACGTCGAGGCCGAGTACATCCACACGGATGTAGCCCCCGTGGGCACCTTCTCCAGCAGCGACCCGCGGATGGAGCAACTCACCGAAATGGCCCGCCGGACCTATCTGAACAACCTCCACTCCATCCCGACCGACTGCCCGACCCGCGAGAAGAACGGCTGGGAGGCCGACGCCTACCTGGCCATCGACCTGGCCCTGCTGGGCTTCGACGGCTTCAAGTTCTACGACAAGTGGATGGACGATTTCATCGACAACCTCACCCCGGAAGGCCGCCTCTCCGGCATCATCCCCACCGCCGGCTGGGGCTATGACGACTGGATCGGACCTGTCTGGGACGCCTGCGCCTTCATCATTCCGGAGGCCCTGCACAACTACTATGGCGACACCGGCGTCATCGAAAAGATGTACCCGACGCTGGAGAAATACCTGGCCTACCTGGCCACGCGCGAGGAAGCGGACGGCGGAGTGACCTACGGCATCGGCGACTGGGTCTATTACGATACGCAGACCCCGACCGCCTTCACCTCCACCTGCTTCTACTGGCTCGACAACACGCTCATGGCCAAGTTCGCCCGCCTGCTGGGCCGCGACGGCAGCGCCTACGAGGCCAAGGCCGCCCAACTCTTCGACCTGGTCAATACCAAGTATTTCGACCCGGATAGTTGCTCCTATGCCAACGGCTCCATGTGCGCCCTCGGCGCCCCGCTCTACCTGGGTCTCGTGCCGCCGGAGTATCAGCAAAGGGTGGCCGACAACCTGGCGCGGAAAGTCATCGACAACGGCTACGTGCTCGATTTCGGCTCGATGGGCAGCAAGAATGTGCTCCGCATGCTCTCAAAGTACGGCCATGGCGACGTGGCCTTCCGCCTGGCGACGGGCACGCAGGCGCCGTCCTGGTATGCCTGGATCGAGAAAGGCTACACCACCCTGCCGGAGCGATGGATCCTCGATGAGGAGCAGTGGCGGGATTCCTCGGTGGACCACGTCTTCCTCGGCGACGTCACCGCCTGGTACATCAACTGCCTGGCGGGCATCAACTTCGACCCGGAGCGCCCGGGCTTCGGCCACGTGCTGATCACCCCCGACTTCGTGGAGGGGCTGGACCATATCTCCGCCACCTACCGGTCCGTCCGCGGCCTGGTCGCCTCGGGCTGGAAGCGCGAGGGCGGCAAGGTGGTCCTCACGGTGACCCTGCCGGAGAATACCGACGGGACGGTGCTGGTCCGCGGCGCCGATCCGGTGGAGATCCCCGCCGGCACCACGGTCCTGACATATTAGCCTGAAAATCAGTTACTTTTCTCCGGTCCGAGAACAAGGCGCCGGACGTTGCAGCCGGCCCAGTTGCCGAGCACGATGACGGGATAGTACCAGAGGATGTCGGCGCTCCAGGAGCCGGCGGCGATCAGGTACACCACGTCGGCGATGCTGTGGTAGAAGCCGCAGACGATAAAGAGCGGCACGCCGAAGAGGACGGGCAGCACGTTGCGGGTGGTCCGGTACAGCCAGACGGCGATATCGATGATGAGGCCGCAGCCGACGGCCCGCAGGAAACTGCGCCACGGTCCCTGGGCGAGGCGGCCGGCCACGGCGGTCTGGGCGCGCACGACGGGTTCTCCGCCCAGCGACAGCACCAGCAGCCCGAGCAGGACGCATCCGAGCACATTGAACAGCCAGATGGCCGCCAGGCCGGGGGTCTGGCGGAGCGGCATGACGCCGGCCCGGCCGGTGTAGAGCGGCACGCCCGAAAGGACGACGCCGATCAGGCCGAAGGCGAAGATGACGGCCCCGGGAATGCCGCCGAGGGCCAGGTAGCCGCAGGCGCCGAGTCCGATGAGGATGCCGGCGAAGAGGGATTGCCTGAAATTCTTCATAAACAGACGGTTAGCGCGATTTCTTTTTCCGGGACGACTTCTTGCTGGCGGCGATGGCGGCTTTGACCTTCGCCTTGCGGGAGAGTTTGTTGCCGCCGCGGGACGGCCCGTAGCCAGACTGTCCATAGCCTGCCGGGCCGTAGCCTTCCCTGCGGCCTGCTGGGCCGTACCCTTCTTCCTCGCCCGCGAGCCGGTGCCCGCTTTCGACCAGTTCGTAGTCCAGCAGGCGCTGGTCGAGGTTCGTGGCCTTGACGCGGATGCGCACCTTGTCGCCCAGGCGGAAGACCCGGCCGCTGCGCCGTCCGCGGATCTCGTAGCGGTCCTCGATGAATTCGAAGAAGTCGCTCCGGACCTCCCGCAGGGCCACCATGCCTTCGATATGGTCCTCGTCGGTCTCCACGTACATCCCCCAGTCGGTCAGGCCGGAGATGGTGCCGTCGTACTCGTTGCCGATCTTGTCCTGCATATACTCCACCAGTTTGTATTTGATGGAATCGCGTTCGGCCGCGGCCGCGACGGTCTCGCGCTCGGAGGCGTGGACGCACTGGGCCTCGTAGCGGTCGCGGTCCTGCGAGGACGCCCCGCCGAGGTACATCGCCAGCAGGCGGTGGACCATCAGGTCGGGATAGCGGCGGATCGGAGAGGTGAAATGGGTATAGAAGCGGAATGCCAGGCCGTAGTGGCCGATGTTGTCGGTGCTGTATTTGGCCTTCGCCATGGCCCGGAGGGCGATCATCTGGAAGGCGTTGTATTCCGGCTTGTCCTTGGCGGCGCCGAGCAGCCGGTCCAGTTCCTTCGCCACGTCCTTCCCCTCTCCGAAAGATGCCTTGTAGCCGAAATTGCCGGCGAACTGGCTCAGACCGAAGAGTTTCTCGGTGTTCGGCAGGTCATGGACACGATAGACGAAGGTGCGGGCGTCCTTACGGGCCTTGCCGTCGAACTTGCCGGCCGTGGCGACGAACTCCGCCACGCTGCGGTTGGCCAGCAGCATGAATTCCTCGATGAGCCAGTTGGCCTCCCGGGAAATCTTCTGATGGACGGCTATCGGCTTGCCCTTCTCGTCCACGTCCACCTTCATCTCCGGCCGGTCGAAGCCGATGGCTCCCGCCGCGAAACGCTTGTCCCTGAGGATTTTGGCGAGTTTCCAGAGCGTGAGCACCGCATCCTTGATGTCCCGCGGGATCAGCGTCCCCTCCTGGATGCCGAATGACTCCGGATGACCGTCCAGTCCGTCCGTGCCGCCGCGCAGTTCCTGCTCCAGGGCCTCGTCACCCGCGTCGATGATCTGCTGGGCCGTCTCGTAGGCGAAACGGTAGTCCGAACGGATGACCGTGCGGCCGAACCAGCGCTCGAACACCTTGCCCGCCGGGGTAAGGGTCATGACGGCCGAGAAAGTGAGTTTGTCCTCGTTCGGACGAAGGGAGCAGAGTTTGTTGGAGAGTTTCTCCGGCAGCATGGGCACGGTCCTGTCCACCAGGTAGACGGAGGTGCCGCGCTCCTGGGCCTCCTTGTCCACGGCGCTGCCGGGCTTGACATAGTACGACACGTCGGCGATGTGGACGCCGACCTCGAAATTGCCGTCCTCGAGACGGCGCAGCGACAGGGCGTCGTCGAAGTCCTTGGCGTCGGCCGGGTCGATGGTGAAGGTCAGCGTGTCGCGGAAATCGCGCCGGCCCTGCAGGTCCTTGTCCGTGATCTGGTCGGAAATCTTGTCGGCGGCCAGTTCCACCTCGGGCTCGAAGCGGTAGGGCAGGCCGTACTCGGCCAGGATGGCGTGCATCTCGGTGTCGTTGGCCCCGTCTTCGCCGAGAACGTCCACGAGGTGGCCGTAGGGAACGGCTTCCCCCCGGGACCAGCCGTCCACGACCGCCGCGACCTTCATCCCCGGACGGGCCCGCAGTTCGCTGGGCTTGCCGTCCACCGTCTCCAGCACGTCCGTGACGGCATATTCCCCGTCGCCGAGTTGCCGGAGGTCGCCCTTTCCCGGAACGTGGGCGCCATGGAACAGCGGCGTACCGTAGGGGTCGAGAATCTCCACGGAGATATCGTAGGGCATGGTTTTGCTCTGCATCAGCACCCAGGCCTGGGCGCCGACGATGTGGAGCACGCCCACGAAGGGTTTGGTCGTCCGTTCGATGATGCCGACCACCTCGCCTTCCCGGCGCCGGCCGTAGCCTCCGCGGGAAGTCAGCCGCACGGCCACCTTGTCGCCGTGCAGGGCCCCGCGCATCCGGGTCGCCTTGACGTAGATTTCGTCGTCCAGCCCTTCCACGGCGATGAATCCCGCACCGTCGCGGCTCATTTTCACCACGCCTTCCAGTACGGGGACGGGCGCTTTCTCCTTTTTATTACGTTTTTTGGGGATATCGTGTTTCCTTGCCATGTGAATGTTTTCGCAAAGTTAGCAAATCTCCGCGAAAAGCCATATCTTTGTCAAACATGAACATGCGTATGAATAAGTATCTGGCCTTTCTGGCGGCTGCCTTCCTGGCCGCGTGCACGAACGTGGACGGAATGTCTAACGTCATCAAAGGAGTGGATTATACCGGAACGGAACAGAATCCGGATCAGGGCGGCTCTTCCGGACAGACCGACCCGGGCGTTCCGACCATCATCCAGGAGGAAGTCGTCGGACGGCTGGTATCCATCCAGGAATTCGGCGTCCTGCCGGAGAATACGCCCGGCGTCAACAAAGTCAAACTCCAGAAGGCCATCGACGCGGCCCAGGCGGAGGGACTGGCGCTCTACGTGACGCCGGTCGAAAACGGCTATCCGATCGACGGCGGTATCGTCCTCAAGCGCAACGTCTCGCTGATCGGCGCCCATGGTCCGACGGGACGCGGAACGGCCAATCCCGACCGCAGCGGCCCCACGGGTTCCGTTTTCGTCATCCGCGACAAGAACCATCCTTTCCTTACGGTGGAGTCCGCCACGTCGGTGCGGGGCATCCAGTTCTACTATCCCGACCAGACCTGGAACAACCCCAATGCCATCATCCCCTACAAACCGACCATCCAGGGCTCCCACGAGCATGGTCCCCAGGGCGTTACCCTCCGGGACCTGTCCTTCTACGGAGAGTACATGGCCATGGATTTCCGCATGCCGGAGCCGGGCGCCTGCGAGCAGATCCTCTTCGAGGACTGCTATGGCTACCCTCTCGGCGGGGAATTCATCGCCATCAGCCGCTGCTATGACATCCCGCGCATCCTCCATTGCCATGTCAACCCGGCCAACCAGCGGGAATTCGGCCGCAGTTTCACGGCCGAGATGGTGGATGAGGTGGTCAAGAAAAAAACATACGCCTATTCCATCGAGGCCACCGACAATGCCGTGCTCATGGATGTCTTCACCTATGGCAGTTACGGCGGCATCTATCTGGGCCAGCACACCTACGGCCAGCTGACCAGTTTCAACCTGGACTGCGTGGCCATCGGCATCTACCGGACCGACGACGGCGCCTGGAACCGCAACTGGGAGATTGCCCAGGGATCGATCATCGCCAATCTCGGCACCGATGTCAGGGATGTCCACCCGGTGCTCGTGGAAGGGGTTTCCGGCCATACTTCCCTGATGAATGTCAACTGCTTCTCCGGCTTGAACGGGGGAAAGATCTGCGTCGGAGAGAGCAACGATTTCCTCTGCGTCAAGGGCAACGGCTACGTGACCGTTTCCATGGTCAACTGCCGGATGATGAGTTATGTCGCGGACGATCCGGTCAATTGCGAAAACGAGCACGCCACAGTGCGGGCGGTGGCCTGTTTCGACCGGGAAGGCTACCTCTATGAACGCTCCATAACCCCGGACGACGACGGCATCAGCGGCGCCAAAACCATGTTCGACGCCTGTGACGCGACTGGCGGCTGGAGCAGCGGACTGGGCCCGCTTACCCTCGATACGGAAAACAAGAAGGAAGGCGCGGCCAGCGTGAGTGTAAGCGGCAGCAGCGGCGTCGTGCTCCTGTCCAAGAAACTGGCGAACCCCGTGGAAACCCATGTCAGTCAGCGGAAGGGCCATCTCCATCTCTGGCTGTACGTATCCGACATCTCCGCTTTCAAGAGCGGTGCGGAAGGGGCGCTGGAGGTAACAAGCTCCGGAAAACCGGACGTGGAGGAATGCGCCTGGTACCTTTCCAATCTGAATCTGAAGTCGGGCTGGAACGAACTGGACCTGAAACTTTCGAGCGGCGGGCTGACAGAAGGCGGCCCGAAACTGGGCGCCATGAACTTCCTGCGCATCTACTCGGTGGGCGTGCAGTCCGCCGTCACCATCAAGATAGACGATATCTATTTCTACGAGGAATAGCCGCTAATCGCAGACCGGGCGGATGGGCATGCCGTACCATGCGAGGGAATTCTTCCAGGTACCGGCATAGAATGAACTCGAACTGTAGGAATTATCTGAACTGAAAGTAATTCCCTGACTGTCTTGCCCGGAATTGTGGAAGGCGCAGGTTGCGGTCCAGTAATAGCATTTGCCGCCCTCCGTAACGGTAGTGCCGTTCTTATAGCCTCCTGCCGGGAAGAACAGGGTGTTCTTGGTCTTCTTGCTGGTAACCAGCAGGCCGGCAACGCCGCCGACCGTGGTCCACTGCTGGGTGCAGTACTTGTCCCTGTCGATCAATTCCTCGATCTCGCTGTCCGTCGGCATACGCCAGGGACTGCCCAGCGCCTTGTAGGCGGCATCGTCCGAAAGGGTCAGCGTCTGGTCGTCGTTGTATTTATTGCCGTTTTTGGAGTAATTCGCCGAGGTGAAGTCGGTCCGTGGAGATGTCTCAGACCATGCATAGTAGCTGCCCACCTGGGTCCGGCTGCCGGCCCCGAGGTTCGTCTCGCGCCAGAGGACGCTCAGACCCATATCGACGGCACCGGCGGGGAGGTTTTCCGTCCGGAACTCCTGGACAGGGCCGCTGACCTCGTGGTCACCGATGCGGATAGCTGCCATGTAGGAATAGGACGTGCCGGCGCTCAGGCCGGTCAGGGTGGCCCATAGCGACCCGTCTTCGGTCAGTTCGACGTCCAATTTCGTTCCGCCCTGCCGGAGGGCGGCGGCGTCCTTGCCGGTGCCGGCCATCCAGTAGAAGCGGGCTTTCAAATCGGCGCCGCCCGTGGGGCCATAGACGCCCGCTCCGCCCAGATGGGCCTTGGCACGGGTTATCTGATCGGCCGGGTTGGTCTGGACCTTGAGCGAGCCGGTGCGGAAGGACTTGACATCCCCGGACACCTTGCCGTCCAGGGTGCTCAGTACGGCCACATAATGGTATTCGCAGTCGAAATCCAGGCCGCTCAACTGGAGTTCCCAAGGAGTGCCGGAGACCGGTTTCTCCGTCTCCGAGGGCTTGTACTCCCTGCCTTCTTCGACCAGCGCCTCTTTTCCGCTCACGGAGGAACTGACGTAGATCCTTATTTGCCCGTAACTGGATGAGTATGTGCACTTTGCCCCGATGGTCGCCGTCGTCATGGTGACGTCCTCCGCATCCAGGGTCTGGCATTTGAGGACAACTTCTCCGGTCTGTTCCGTATCGTCGTTATTTTCGTTTCCGCCGGGGACGACAGCCGTATCGGCGCCGCCGCTGCAGGCGAAGGCCAGCAGGCAGATGGGGATGTAGCGCAAGAGTCTCATGCGGCAAATATCAGCATTTCCCAAAGGATTTCCAATAGTGAAATATACTTAATTCTCGCGGGCTTTCCCGGCCATGCGGAAGGTGAGGGTGCGGCCGGAGAGGAGTTCGCCATGGCGGAGGAAGGGCCGTCCAAGACGCTTGCAGCCCAGGAGGAAGGCGGGCTCCTGTCCGGGGCGGACCCGTCCGGTGACGCGGCGGATGGTGAAAGGACGGCTCCCGGGCAGGTCGAGGACGATGCGGTCGAAGGCGGGGGCGCCGAGGGCGTATTCGCCGGATCCCGGGCAGACGGGGTAGAAACCCAGGCAGGCGAATACGTACCAGGCCGAAAGCTGGCCGGCGTCGTCGTTGCCGCTCAGTCCGCCGGGGGTGTTGCGGTACTCCGTCCGCATGATGTCGGCGACGGCCGCCTGGCATTTCCCGGGCCGGCCGATGTAGTCGTACAGATAGGCGATCTGGTGGCAGGGCTCATTGCCGTGCCAGTAGCGGCCCTCGGAGAACATGGCGTCGAGGCGTTCCTCGAAACGTTCACGTCCCATCAGGGCTACCAGTCCCTCCACATCCTGCGGAACGAACCAACTGTAGTGGCAGGGCGTCCCCTCCGTGATGAAGGAGGTCTTTTTCAGGAAGTTATCTTCGTCGAGGAAGGTGCCGTCCTCGTGGCGGCCCTGGACCCAGAGCGTGCGCGGGTCGAAGACATTGCGCCAGTTCCCGGCCCGGGCCGCCAAGGCGGCGTAGTCTTCCTCCGAGCCGAAGTCGCGGGCCAGCAGCGAGGCGCACCAGTCGTCGTAGGCATATTCGAGCGTGCGGCTGCTCTGCTCGTTGGCATGGAAGGCGAAGCGGACCCGTTCTTCCAGCGGAAGATAGCCCAGGCGCATATATACGCCCAGGGCCCGCCGGCCGCGCCCGTCCTCATAGAGCGAGTCGCAGGGCGTCTCGAAGCAATTCTTGCGGATGCCTTCCCAGGCCTTGGCCACGTCGAAGTTGCGGATGCCTTTGACATAGGCGTCGGCGATGACGCTGGCCGCATGGTCCCCGATCATGGCGCTGGTGTAACTTCCCCACATCGGGAAGATGGGCATCCAGCCGCCGCGTTCGTATTTGCGGACGAGCGCCTGCATCATCTCGCCGCTCTCGCGGGGGCGCAGGATGGTATGGAGCGGATGCAGGCCGCGGAAGGTATCCCAGAGGTTGAAGTCGTCGTAGTCGGGCTCGGCGCCGCAGTCGCTGACCATGCGCGGGCTCAGCGAAGCGCGCCAGAGCGAGGTGTAGAAATGCTTGCGCACCCCGGGGTCGCCGCCCGCCACGCGGACTTTCGCCAGTTCGCGGGTCCAGACCGCCTCGATGCGGGCCCTTACGGCCTCGAAATCCCAGTCGGGCACCTCGGCCTCCAGATTCGCTTCCGCCCCGGCCAGGGAAGTGAAGGAAGTAGCCATCCGCACCAGCAGCGGGCCCTCCCCCTCCTCGAATTCGATGTCGTACATAATCCGCCCGATGGGCTTGACGGACTTGATTCTGCGGTTGAACCGGACCACGGCCCAACTGGAATAGCCGGCCCGCTTGCCCCAGCCGTTGTAGATGCGGTGGACGGGGTTTTCCGCCCGGATTTCACCCGTCTTCGCATCGAAAGACAGGTTGGCGTCGTTGTATTGGGTATTGGCCCCGAAACGCAGCCGCGTACATCCCGCCAGGCGCAGGATGGCCCCGCGGCCCATGCCGGTCAGTTCATTGCCGGCGTAGCGGTAATAACCCGGCTGGGCCTCTTCCAGGCCATGGTCCATCGGAAGAGGCTCGCATCCGGGAATGAGGAAAAAGGAGCCATAGTCCTGCGTCGCGCTGCCGTCGAGCCAGTGGGAGGCGCGGAAGCCCAGCCACTGCGGGGCGTCGTAGCGGTACGGCGTCACGCCCTTCTGGTCGGAAATGCCCGTCTGGGGAGTCCAGTAGTTCATTCCGTTGGGCGCGGTGACGCAGGGAAGCGTGTTGCCGAACACTTCTCCGCCGGCACCGAAGATGCTGGCGGTCGGGGAGTCGGCGGCGGTCGATCCGATGCGCGTGTCAATATCCCGCGGCGAGGCGGCTGAAAGGGCCAGGGCGGCCAGCAGGGTCAGGATGATGGTGCTCATTTTTCCTTGATTGATTGCGATTTAACACCAGACGCTGCCGGGAGGGGCAGCGTCCTGAACGTAATAACTATTTACAGATAAATCAATTATTCTGCATAGAAGTAGATATTGTCGAAACCAAAGGTGTACTTGTCATAAAGGGCGACAGGGCCTTCCCAATAGACACGGAACCAGTCAAGAGCGGCGGTATTGAGCGTAAAACCGTCTCCATAGACCGTGGCATCGGAGAACTTGAGGTCAATCTTGTTCCAGCCCATCTGGAGGGTATTCTTGAACACAGTCGCCGTATTCCAGAAGATGCCCTTGTTGGCACCCTGGCCGCTGCTGATCTCGATTCGGCCGCCATTGATGCGGGCTTTAATAGCCGCAGCATTGTCGGCATAACGGGAATCACCATTCTCTTCCGAAACGTAGAACCAGAACACCAGGTGGCCGTTTTGCATGGTAAGATTGCTGGCGTTCACCGCAGCACCGGAACGACTAACGACAAGCAGTTCGGGTTGCTTGGTTAAGGTGCTCTTGTACCAGCCCGTTCCTTCCTTCTGCCCGGTCGTAAGAATTTCAACCGTACGATTGTCAGCCGCGCTCTTGGTAAAATAAGTAGTATTGTCGCAACTGTGGAACTGGATTTGGTTACTGGAGTTCTCTTCAGCATACGCGAACACATCCTTAATCTGGAAGGTTGCATATTCAGATGTATTCGTCGTCGGACATACGAAACGCAGGTGGTTCACCTTTGTCACGTCGAAGTTGCCGCCGGGAGCAACCGCGTTGCTGAACTTCAGGTCGACCTCGTTCCACCCGCTCTGCAGCGTCGGGACAAAGCTTGTCAGATCGAAGTTCACTTCGTCCTCGTCATACCAGCCGCAGCTGGTCACCTCCAGGAAGTTGTTCGCATCGTATGCTCCGGCATTGTATGCTGACGCATCGGAAATGTAGAACATGAAGTGCAGGTGGGCATTCGCCATCGTCAAGTTGGTGTTCTGCGTAACGTCCGAGCCAAGACGGAAGTTCATCGAAGTCCCCTTGAACACGCCGGCGATGGCGCCGTTCGCAGGGTTGAAGCTCGTCGATCCGCCCTTGTCGACCTGGCTGTTGTATTCCGCAATCGAGCCGTCATAGATAACAATCTTCTGTTTAGGATCGATGCTGCGCGCAGGGATTGTGTTGTTCGGTGTATTGCCCGTGCGAATGGTGAAGGACAACTTGACGTTCGCATCGGACTTGGAGGAAACCACCACACTCGAATTACCCGCACCCGTGGCGGCGAGAATACCGTCGGCGCTCACCGTGAAGGGGGCTCCTTCGGCCGGAGTGTACTCCACATCCGCCATACTGGCAGCTACAGGAGAAACCGTGAACCATTCTTTCAGGTCAATGCTCTCGCCCACCGGAACGAAGAGACGGTTGGCATCGGCCAGCGTGAGCACAGGATTGATCCCCTCCACGCCGGGCTCCGCATACACGAAGATGTCCTTGAACTGGAACGGCTCGTAGCCGTCAGGAGTCT
>CAMIYB010000031.1 GCA_946402945.1 uncultured Bacteroidales bacterium
TGTGCCTCGGATGGGACTCGAACCCATACGGCCGTTTCGGGCCAAGGGATTTTAAGTCCCTCGTGTCTACCATTTCACCACCAAGGCGGATGAGCCGCCGGAGGGAGCCGGCGACTGCGGATGCAAAGTTAATCATTTTTTTTTGAATGGGGCGCCGGGGGCTAGGTATTGCCGACGAAGGCGAGGGTGGCGAGGCTGATGCGGACGGCCCCGGGCGGGACGCCGAGGGCGGCCAGGGCCTCGCGCAGGGCCGCATAGCAGCCCAGCAGCGTGGCTCCGGTGGTGAAGACGTCATCGACGAGGAGGAGATGGACCTGCGGGCCGACGGCGCCAGAGAGGGAATCGCCTGAGGCAGACGAGGCAGAGGCAGATGCGACAGAGAGGGAAGCGCCTGAGGCAGACGAGGCAGAGGCAGATGCGCCAGAGAGGGAAGCGCCTGAGGCAGACGAGGAGGCTGCAGCGGCGGCGAGCAGGCGGCGCAGGACGCGGACATCGGCACGGAAGGCGCCGGCGACGTTGCGGGCCTTGTCAGCGACGGACAGGCGTGTCTGGGTGCGGGTCCGGCGGCAGCGGCGCAGGAGGGACGCCTCCAGCGGACAGCCCAGTTCGCGGGCGATCGCTCCGGCCAGGACGGCCGCCTGGTTATAGCCGCGACGCCAGCGGCGCGTCCAGTGGAGCGGCACGGGGATGACGGCCGAAAGGGCCGGCAGATAGGACGATTCCGCCAGACGCTGCCCCAGCAGGGCGCCGAAATAGCGTCCGACCTGAAAATCCGCGTGGTATTTCAGCCGCTGGGGAAGGAGCCGGTAGCCCGCGCGCCCGTTGTAGAAAAACAGGGCGGAAGCATAGACATACGGCTCCCACGCCGGGGATGAGGCCGCTTCATCCGCAGACGCCCCGCTCTCCCGGGCGGAAAGCCGCCGCTCCAGCAAGGCGTTGAACTTGTCGGCCATGGGATTCCGCGGCAGCAGCCAGAAACGGGTCTGGGGCAGGTCGGAAAGACAATAGATGCAAACCGGCGCTTCCCGGCGCAGCAGGGGCCGCCCGCACACCGGACACGTCCGCGGGAAAAACAGATCCAGCAAGGCCCGCCACCAGTCCATCCCACAAAAAAGCCTACCTTAGCAGTTCATCGCGCCGCAGACATGGATGACCTGGCCGCTCACGTAGGAGGACAGGTCGCTGCCGAGGAAGAGGGCGACGTTCGCCACATCCTCCGGGGTGCCGCCGCGACGCAGCGGGATATTCTCGATCCAGCGCTCCCGCACGGACTCCGGCAGGGCGTTGGTCATATCGGAGACGATGAAGCCCGGGGCGATGCAGTTGGCGCGGATGCCGCGGGGCCCCATCTCCTTGGCGATGGACTTGGCCAGGCCGATCAGTCCGGCCTTCGAGGCCGAATAATTGCACTGGCCGGCATTGCC
This sequence comes from uncultured Bacteroidales bacterium, assembly GCA_946402945.1. GTDB lineage: Bacteria > Bacteroidota > Bacteroidia > Bacteroidales > UBA932 > Cryptobacteroides. Next base: position 1,425 of record CAMIYB010000031.1, read on the forward strand.
GGAAACACCCACCACGCTGCTCATATTGATGATGCTGCCGCCCCGCTGGCGCGCCATGACCGGGGTCACGGCATGGATGAAATTGAAGGCCGATTTGAGGTTGACATTCAGGACGGTGTCCCACTGGGCCTCCCCCATCCGGAGCATGAGGCCGTCGCGCGTGATGCCGGCGTTGTTGACCAGGATGTCGATCCGGCCGAACTCGGCCAGCACTTCCGCCACCACCGCATGGCTGGCCTCGAAAGAGGAAGCGTCTGAGGCATACGCCTTTACCTTATGGCCAAAAGCGGCAATCTCCGAGAGGGTCTCCCGGGCCGCATCGTTGATTTCCAGATCCGTGAAGGCGATATCAGCCCCTTCTGCAGCATATCTCAGGGCAATCGCCTTGCCGATTCCCCGCGCAGCGCCGGTAATGAGCGCAACTTTTCCGTCTAAAAGTCCCATTGTTCGAATATTTCTCTGCGCAAAATTACGCCGATTCCCTCCCCTTTCCAAATATTTCATCCCAAAATTGGCGGAAGACTTCCCGGCTGGGTGAAATGCCGGGGAAATTTGCTAACTTTACAGCCGCAAAAGCACTTACATCCATGAGCGAAATCCGTGACACCTCCCTTTGGGAAAGCGGCGCACTGAAAATCCAGTGGGTCCGCGGCCATATGCCGCTTCTGCGGGGGCTGCAGGAAGAATTCATCCGCACCCAGCCCTTCCTGGGCCGGAAAATCGCCCTGTCCGTCCATCTGGAAGCCAAGACGGCCTATCTGTGCGAAGTGCTCCACAGCGGCGGCGCGCAGATGCTGATCACGGGCAGCAACCCCCTGAGCACGCAGGACGACATCGCGGCGGCCCTGGTCCACGAGGGCATGGAGGTCTTCGCCCTGCACGGCGCCACGCAGGAAGAATACGAACGCGGCATCCGCAGCGTCCTGAGCGCCGGTCCGAACCTGATCATCGACGACGGCGGCGACCTCGTCCACACCATCCATGCGGAGTTCCCCCATTTGCTGCCGGGCGTCATCGGCGGATGCGAGGAGACCACCACCGGCATCCTCCGCCTGCGGGCGATGGACCGTTCCGGGAAGTTGGCCTTCCCGATGATGCTGGTCAACGACGCCGACTGCAAACACCTCTTCGACAACCGCTACGGAACGGGCCAGAGCGTCTGGGACGGCATCTGCCGGACGACGAACCTGATCGTGGCCGGGAAGGATGTCGTGGTGGCCGGCTACGGCTGGTGCGGCAAGGGGGTGGCCATGCGGGCCAAGGGGCTCGGTGCCCGGGTCATCGTCACGGAAGTGGACCCGGTCAAGGCCATGGAGGCCGTCATGGACGGGTTCCGGGTCATGAGCATGGCGGATGCCGCCCGCATCGGCGACATCTTCGTCACCGTGACCGGCTGCGCCGATGTCATCTCCGAGCAGCACTTCCCCCTCCTCAAGGACGGAGCCATCCTCTGCAACGCCGGCCATTTCGACGTGGAAGTGGCCGTGGCCCGGCTGCGTGAGGCCGCCACCGAGGTCCGGAAGGCCCGCGAGAATATCCAGGCCTACACCTTCGCCGACGGCCGCACGGTGTACGTCCTCGCCGAAGGACGGCTGGTCAACCTGGCCGCCGGCGACGGCCACCCGGCCGAAATCATGGACATGTCTTTCGCCATCCAGGCGCTCAGCGCCAAATACCTGCTGGACAACAACTTGCCGCGCAAGGCAGGGGCCATGCTCCACAATGTACCCGCCGCCATCGACCGGGAGGTCGCCTGCCGCAAACTGGCCGACTGGGGAATCCGCATCGACACCCTCACCCCCTCACAACACCGCTATCTATATGGAAACTAAACGCAAAACGATGAAAAAAATCAGTTTTATCCTGGCCGCCATCATCATCGCCGCCTGCGGTCCGCAAAATCCCGATAACCCGGAGAATGGCACGATCGATATTCCTGAGGCTACCCGGGACTGGGGCGAATTCTCCGGCCTCTGGGCCTATCTGGACGAAGGTGGAAAAGTCGGCAACTTCTATCCCGTCACTTCCATCTACGCCTTCCTCGATGCGGCCCCCCAGCAGATCAAAGTGGCTGGATTATACTACGATGCAATCAACCAGATCCTGCTCACTCAGAACGCCCTCCCCAAGGGAACTGACAGAAGATTCGAAGAAGAGGACGGCGTGCTCTATGTGGACGACTTTCCCGTCTCCGTGGACGAATCGATCATGCATATCGGCCCGCTCAAACTCCATCGGGTGAAGGAAGTCAACGCACTTGAAGCGAAAGTCCGGTGGATTACTTCTTTCAATCCGCTGGAACTCGAGCAGGAAGTCGACAAGGATATTCAGGCCGAAGGAACCCTTGAACTCCACGCTCACGTCTCGCCGGCCTTTCTCGCCGAAAAAGTCAAGTGGGTTATCGGAGACACCGATCTGCTACAGGAGACTGACAAACAGGCAGATGGGGGATCCGGAGAGGTTTCCCTGACGCTGAAGGCGGGTTCCCGCCGTGGTACGATCAATGTTACCGCCAAACTGGATGGCGGCCCCTCCGCCGTTGCCCATGTCATCATCCGTCCCGGTCCCGTCGTTATCCTGCCCGGCGGTACGAAGATCAAGATGATTTATGTCCAGGGCGGAACCTTCCAGATGGGCAGTAACGAGAGTGCCTTGACGAAACCCATCCACAAGGTCACCCTTTCCTCTTATTGGTTCAGCGAGTTTCCCATCACCAAAGCCGCGTATGGCGAAGTTATGAAGACCTTTGATTCGGAAGACGCATCACGGATTTTCAAGCCTGAGGAGATCGCCCCCTTCCTGGAGAAACTCAACGTCATCAGCAAGGAGCAGACCGGACTGGAATTCGACTGGTGTACGGAGGCCCAGTGGGAATTCGCCTCCCGCGGCGGGACGAAATCCAAGGGATACACGTACGCCGGAAGCAACCGTTACAAAGATGTCCAATGGCACGGTAGCAAGAACTCCACGCTGTATTGGAATGAACAGGACGAACTCGTCCCCAACGAACTGGGTATCTATGCGATGTGCTATCCCCATATCTGCAAAGATCTCTATCTGCCCTACCCCAGCACGGAACAGACCGACCCTTGCGTCACAAGCCAGCCGGCTTCCGCGGCCAGCGAGTCCTACTACGGCAAGCATGTCATGCGATGCGATGAGGGAAGCGCCTGGCCGGCGGACTGGACCAATTACGCCAGAAGGGCACACAGCAGCGGTTCCACCTACAGCGCCCTCCGGGTAGTATGGAACCACCCCAGCGAACAGATTTATTGACGGAAGCCTATATGTAAACGATGATGTAGTAGAGCATCAGGCCGCAGGTCATCAGCTTGAGGCCCGTCCCGAAAAGAAAGCCCATAAAGGCGCCAAAGGCCGATTTGATCGAGTCCGTGGCGCCTTTTTCGCCACACATCAGTTCGGCCAGGAAGGCGCCGGCGAGCGAGCCGACGATGATGCCGACGGGCGGGATGAACATCCCCGCGAGCAGCCCCGCCATAGCGCCCCAGCCGGCCCATTTGCTGCCGCCGGTAAGGCGGGTGAACCAGGAGGGAACCACGTAGTCGAGTACGACGACGACGGTGGTGATGCCGAGCCAGATCAGCAGGAAGGTCGTGCTCATCGGCTCCCCCGCCCCGTCGGTCCCCTTGAGGAAATACATGATCAGCAGGCCGATCCAGGTCAGCGGCGGCCCGGGAATCGCCGGGACGATGCTCCCGACAATGCCCGCAAGGCCAAACAGAATGGCGATTACAATCCAGAAAACTGTCATTTCTTCCTATTATTCCGGCTGACCGATAGGGTCTGAAACCCCTCCGCTTCGCTCCGTCCTTCCCAAACAAGTTTGGGCCCCTCCCTCTTATGTGCCGAGGGTGGCACAGGTTTCAGCCCCTACCGGTCAGCCTCACATTATACAGCCATTATTGATTCGATATCGTCGGGAGCGATGGGCAGGCGGCCGGGGCCGAGGCGGCGGGCGCCGTCGGGGGTCACCAGGACATCGTCTTCGAGGCGGATGCCGCCGAAATCGTAGTAGGAGGCCAGTTTATCGAAGTTGACGCAGTCGGCGCCGGTGCCCTCGGCCTTCCACTGTTCGATGAGGGCCGGGATGAAGTAGATGCCCGGCTCGTCGGTGATGACGTGGCCGGGGACCAGACGGCGGGCCATCCGCAGGCTGCCCAGGCCGAGTTGCCGGGCGCGCTTCTGATCGGGATCGTAACCGACCAGGTCTTCACCGAGGTCTTCCATGTCGTGGACGTCCAGACCCATGTTGTGGCCCAGGCCATGCGGCTGGAAGAGACCGGCGATGCCGCGGGCGGTCATTTCGTCGAGGTCGCCGCGGACCAGTCCGAGGGCGTTCAGCCCCTCCAGCATCTTGCGGGCGACGGCCAGATGGACTTCCCTGTAGGTGATGCCGGGACGGGTCAGACTGAATGCCAGTTCGTTGCAGTCGTAAACGATCTGGTAGATTTCACGCTGCTTCCGGGTGAAGCGGCCGGAGGTGGGATAGGTGCGGGTGTAGTCGGAGGCGTAGTGGAGATTGCTTTCCGCGCCGGCGTCGATGACCATCAGTTTTCCGGGCTCCACCACCTTGTCGTGCAGGTGGTTATGGAGGGTTTCACCGTGCTGGGTGAGGATGGTGGGGAAGGATACGCCCCAGCCCTTGGCCAGGGTGACGCCCTCCATGAGGCCGACGATTTCCTGTTCGACGATGCCGGGGCGGATAGCCTCGCGGGCGACGGTGTGCATTTCCTGCCCCAGGGCACCGGCTTCGTCCAGGGCCTCGATCTCGCAGTCTTCCTTGACCAGGCGCATGGCGATGACGGCTTTGATGAGGGCCTCGGAAGGCCGGCCGTCGGGGACGAGCGCGGCAAGTTTCATGGTGTTGTAGTAGCGGCTCGGCGGCAGGAAGTGGACGGGGCGTCCCTGGGCGAGGGCTTTGGCCACGACGCCATCGACGGCGCCGTAGGGCGCGGAGGCGCCGATCCCGACGCGGTCGGCTTTGCTGGCGACGGAAGGCTGCGGCCCCATCCAGATGATGTCGCCGATTTCCACGTCGTCGGCGAAGAGGGTCTGGCTGCCGTCTTCCAGGTCGAGGACGGCGGCATACTGCGGGTCGTCCAGACCGAAATAATAGAGCCAGGAACTGTCCTGACGCCATTTGTAGCAGTTATCCTTGTACTGGGCCGGGGCCTCGACGTTTCCGACGAAGAGGACGATGCCTTTCTGCCCGGCTTCAGTCATTTTCCTGAGGAGTTCCGCCCGCCGGCGGACATACACTTCTTTTGCAAACATCTCTATAATAATTATTTAATAGTCTTTAACCGGACAGAAGGTACAGGGCCTGAAACCCCTCCGCTTCGCTCCTTCCCTCCCAAACAAGTTTGGGCCCCTCCCTCTTATGTGCCGAGGGTGGCACAGGTTTCAGTCCCTGCACCTTCTGCCCCTGGCAGGAAGCCTTTGGCCAGGAGAAGTTCGGCGATCTGGACGGCGTTGGTGGCGGCACCCTTGCGGATGTTGTCGGAGACGCACCAGAAGTTGATGCCGAAGGGCACGGAAGGGTCGCGGCGCAGGCGTCCCACGAACACGTCGTCCTTGCCGAGGGAATGGAGCGGCATCGGATAACGGTTCGCAGACGGGTCGTCAACGACGGTGACGCCCGGCGTCTCCTCCCAGATGCGGCGGATATCCGCCAGCTCGAAGTCCCGGAGGAACTCCACGTTGATGCTCTCGCTGTGGCCGCCGACGACCGGCACGCGCGCCGTCGTCGGACTCACCCCGATGGAATTGTCCCCCAGGATCTTATGGGTCTCGTTGACCATCTTCATTTCCTCTTTGGTGTAGCCGTTGTCGAGGAAGGAGTCGATGTGGGGGATGACGTTGCGGTCGATCGGATAAGGGTAGAAGGCCGGGTAGGTGCCCCAGGCTTCCCCGCGGCGCTCCGCTTCCAACTGGGCGACGGCTTTGTTGCCCGAACCCGTCACGGACTGGTAGGTCGAAACCACGATGCGGCGGATGCCGTAGCGACGGTGCAGCGGTGCCAGGGGCAGGAGCATCTGGATGGTCGAGCAGTTCGGATTGGCGATGATCCGGTCGTCCGGCCCGAGCACGTCGCCGTTGATTTCGGGCACGACGAGTTTTTTGGACGGATCCTGCCGCCAGAAGGAGGAATTGTCCACGACGCGGCAGCCGACGGCGGCAAAACGCGGCGCCAGTTCGGCGGAAGGACCGCCGCCCGCGGAGAACAGGGCCAGGTCGGGACGGCGCGCAATGGCCTCGTCCGCGCCGACGACGGCGTATTCCCGTCCGGCGAAGACGACTTTCTTCCCGACCGACCGCTCCGACGCGACCGGAATAAACTCACTGACAGGGAAATGGCGTTCCTGCAGAACTTCCATCATCCGGGTTCCCACAAGCCCGGTAACGCCCACTACGGCAACTTTCATATCCTTTTTCTTTCCGGAAGGCGACGATGATGCCTTCCGTTTCAAAATGTAAAGATACGGAAAATCTGCCCCGATTCCCAAAGAAAGCGCACGATATTTGAATAATGGGACATTTTGGTTAAATTTGCCTTTCGCATCCTGCGCATGATGAAAAAAGTTATTCTCCTCATACTGGCCCTGGTCCTGAGCGCCCCCCTTTTCGCCCAGAACGCGACCGACAACGCCCTGGTCGACGCCGTCCAGGCCTGGTCCGACGGCCGGTACAAAGAGGCCTCCGCCCGGCTGAGCCGCATTCTCTCCGCCGACCCGGCCAATGACGCCGCCTGGTACTACAAGGGCCTGTGCGACCTCTATCTGGGACAGCGTGAACTCGGCGTCCGGGAACTCCGACAGGCCGTCCGGCTGGACTCGACCAACTACTGGTACCGCGACCGCCTTGCCGTGGCCTACCAGATGACGGGCCAGGACGACCTGACCGTCGCCACGTACGAGCAACTCCTGCGGGATTTCCCGCGCAAGACCGATATCCAGTACCGCCTGGTCAATCTCTATCTGGCTGAAGGCCGCACGGACAAGGCCCTGGCGACGATGGACGACCTGGACCTGGTGATGGGCAAGAGCGATGCGACCGTGGTCACCCGCTACCGCATCCTCCTCCAGCAGAAAAAGCCCGAAGAGGCCCTGGCGGTGCTCCGGGACTATTGCGCGGAATATGCCTCCCCGAACGTCCTGTCGATGCTGGGCGACCATGAGATGAGCATGTTCAACGATTCCCTGGCCCTGGCCTATTACGACGAGGCTCTCGCCCTGGACCGCGACTATGCCCCCGCCCGGCTGGGAAAGGCGGAAGCCTACCGGATGACGCGGAAATATCCCGAATTCTTCGCCACGATCCGCGGCCTGATGGAAGACGGCGCCGTCCCCGGGCCGGCCAAGGCCGACTACTTCATGCAACTGGTCCAGCACAGCGACCCGCGTTTCCTCCAGACCTTCCGGGAACAGATGGATACGACCTGCGGCAGCATGGTCCAGGCCCATCCGGCCGATACGGCCGTCCTCCAGACCGCCGGCATCTACTATTTCCGCAGCGGCGACAAGGAAAAGGCCCGGGCGACGCTCCGCGCCAACATGGACAACAATCCGGGCAGCATCCCCGCCGCCGGCAGTTATCTCCAGGCGCTGGCCGCCATGGAGGACTATCCGACGCTGGTAACGGAAGCCGAATCAGCGGCCAAACGCTTCCCCGAGGAACCCGGTTTCCTGGAAATGGCCAACCTGGGCCGCTACAATCTCAAGGATTACGCGGGCATCGTCGAATGCAGCCAGCGCATCATCGCCGCCCACCCGAAGGACAGCGCCGCCTGCCTGCACGCCTGGTCCAACATGGGGGATATGTACCACCAGCTGGGCGAGGACAAAAAGGCCTACAAGGCCTATGACAAAGCCCTGAAAATCAATCCGGACTACGCCCCGGTCCTCAACAACTACGCCTATTTCCTCTCGCTGGAGGGCCGGTTGCTCGGCAAGGCCTACAAGATGAGCAAAAAGACCATCGAGGCCGAGCCGGACAACGCCACCTTCCTTGATACCTTCGGATGGATCCTCCATCTCCAGGGCAAAGACCTGGAGGCCAAGCCTTTCTTCAAGCACGCCATGCTTTACGGCGGGAAAGAAAGCGCGACGGTCCTGCTCCACTACGCCCGCGTGCTGGAGAAACTCGGCGAGACGGATCTGGCCAAGGTGTACCGTTCCCAGGCCAAAGCCAAGGAAGCCCTCAACCCTGAAGTAGAATGAAACGCCTGCTGACCTTCCTCCTGCCGCTCGTCCTGGTCCTCGCCGGGACGGTGCCGGCCGCCGCTCAGAACACGAAGGCCCAGCAGGAGCGCAAGGCCCGCCTCGAACGGGAAATCGCCCAGATCAACAAGCAGCTGAAGGACAATGCGTCGAAAAGCTCCTCCGCCCTTTCGTCGCTGACCCTCATCCAGAAGAAGATTTCCAACCGCAACGAACTCATCGCCGAAAGCGACAGCCAGATCCGCGACCTGGGCCGCCGGATTTCCGCCAAGCAGAAGGAAATCGACGGGCTGCAGGCCCGTTTCGACACGCTCTCCCGGGCCTACAGCCGCCTGGTCAAGAATGCCTACAAGAACCGCGATTCCAAGGTCTGGTACATGTACGTACTGGCCAGCGAAGACGTCGGCCAGGCCTTCCGGCGTCTGGGATACCTGCACGGACTCTCCTCCCAGATGAACACCCAGGCCCGCCGCATCCGGGAAGCCAGCGACACGCTGGCGGCCGAACAGGCACGGCTCCTGGCCCTCAAGGCCGAGGCCCAGGAGATCCGGTCAGCCCGTCAGAAAGAAGTAAACGCCCTCCAAAAAGAGGAATCGGACAGCAAGAAGGTGGTCGAAAAGCTCAAGAAAGAGAAAACGAAATACCAGAAGGAGCTCGACACCAAGCGACGTCAGGTGGACGCGCTCCAAAAAGAAATCGAGCGGATCATCCGGCAGGCCACCTCCGGCGGTTCGGGCCAGACGGGCAAGAAGAACCGGCAGCCCGTCGATGCGAAACTGGACGCCGAATTCTCCAAGAACAAAGGGAAACTCCCCTGGCCGGCCGACGGTCCCGTGGTGGAACATTACGGCCAGCATTACCACCCGGTTTACAAGAATGTCAAACTCCCCTTCTGCAGCGGCATGACTCTTTCCCTGTCGCCGAAGACCTCCATCCGCAGCGTTTTCGACGGCGTCGTGAAGCAGATTGTCGTGATGCCGGGCTACAACAAATGCGTCCTGGTCCAGCACGGCGGCTATTTCTCCTTCTATTGCAAACTGGGAACCGTTGCCGTCAAGGCGGGCGATAAGATCAAAACGGGAGATATCATCGGCACCGTCGAGCCGCTCGACGGGGAGACCCAGCTCCATTTCCAGATCTGGCAAGGAACCACCCCGCAAAACCCGGAATCCTGGCTCCTGCCCTAGCCTGGCGCTATACCACGGCTCCGGGGACGGGGCCGTCGTCCGGTTCTCCGTGGAGGTAGAGGATGCGCTGGTTGGGACTGCCGCGGAAGCGGAGGGAGGTGTCGCGCTGCTCGAGAATGAAAGGGCCGTCCACCAGGACGTCAATGTAGGGAAGGAGCATGGACAGGTGGTCGTCGGCCTCGATTTCCTCCAGGGTGAAACCGGTCCAGCACCAGATGGTCTTGGTGGTCTCCTCCTTGATGCGGCGCGCCAGCTCGGTGAAGGCTTCGACCTGGTAGAAGGGGTCGCCGCCGGAGAAGGTGACGTCGGAGAGCTCATCTTCCTTGACGATGGCCAGGAGTTCCTCCACCGTCATGTCCCGGCCGGCGCCAAAAGGCCAGCTCTGCGGGTTGTGGCAGCCTTTGCAGTGATGGGAGCAGCCAGCACAATAGATGGCCGTCCGGAACCCGGGTCCGTCGGCCATCGTCTGATGTACTATGTCCAGTACGTTGATTGTCATTATTTGTGGACCACGCGGTCGTGAAGTTCGGCGAGTTTGCCGGAGTTCCAGCGGTTGGTCGTGCCGACCAGGTAACCCGTGATGCGCTGGAGCGTATCGATGTGGTTGCCATGGCAGTGCGGGCATTCCGTCAGGCCTTCGGTGGCATCCTCGTAGCCGCAGTCCAGGCAGCGGTTGCGGTTGTGGTTGACCGATCCGTAACCGATGTCGTACTTGTCCATCAGGTCCACGATGCGCATGATGGCTTCGGGGTTGTGGGTCGCATCGCCGTCCACTTCCACATAGAAGATGTGGCCGGCATTCTCATACTTGTGGTACGGGCCCTCGATCCTGGCCTTGTGCTCCGGCGTGCAATGGTAGTAGACCGGAATGTGGCTGGAGTTGGTGTAGTAGTCCTTGTCGGTGATGCCGGGCAGGACGCCGAAGGTCTTGCGGTCGCGCTTGGTGAACTTGCCGGCCAGGCCTTCCGCCGGGGTGGCGAGGAAGGTGAAGTTGTGCTGGAAGGTCTCGGCGAAGCCGTTGATGCGTTCGGCCATGTGGGAGATGATGCGCAGACCCAGTTCCTGGGCTTCCTCGCTCTCGCCATGGTGCTTGCCGACCAGGGCGATCAGGCACTCGGCCAGGCCGATGAACCCGATGGAGAGGGTGCCCTGGTTGATGACGGACTCGATGGTATCGTCATCGTCGAGTTTCTCGCTGCCGAGCCACAGGCCGCTCATCAGCATCGGGAACTGCTTCTTGAGGGCGGTCTTCTGGAACTCGAAGCGTTCGTTGAGTTGCTTGGCGCTGATGTCCAGGGCCCAGTCGAGTTTCTCGAAGAAACGCTTGATGCGGGCGTCCTTGGCCGGCTCCTCGTTCATGGCCTCGATGGCCAGGCGGACGATGTTGATGGTGGTGAAACTCAGGTTGCCGCGGCCGATGGAGGTCTTCGGCCCGAAACGGTTGCCATAGACGCGGGTACGGCAGCCCATGGTGGCCACTTCGTGGATATAGCGCTTCGGATCGTCCGGATTCCATGCGTCGTCCTGGTTGAAGGAGGCGTCGAGGTTCAGGAAGTTCGGGAAGAAGCGGCGGGCGCTCACCTTGCAGGCGAAGCGGTAGAGGTCGTAGTTGCGGTCGCCGGGCAGATAACTGACGCCCCGTTTCTTCTTCCAGATCTGGATCGGGAAGATGGCGGTGCTGCCGTTGCCGACGCCTTCATAGGTCGTGTTGAGCAGCTCGCGGATGACGCAGCGGCCCTCGGCGGAGGTGTCGGTGCCGTAGTTGATGGAGCTGAACACCACCTGGTTGCCGCCACGGCTGTGGATGGTGTTCATGTTGTGGATGAACGCCTCCATGCTCTGGTGGGTGCGGGAGACCGTCTGGTTGATGGCATGCTGCCGGGCGCGGTCCTTGCCCTGGAGACCGATCAGGTCCCGCTTGAGATAGTCGTCCACCGGCTCGTCCTTGAGGAAACTGTAGTCCGCGTTGCACATGGCGCTGACCTTGTCGATCTCCTCCTCATAGGCCTTGCGCACGAAGGGGGCCAGGTAGAAATCGAAGGCCGGGATCGCCTGGCCGCCGTGCATTTCGTTCTGGACCGTCTCCATGGAGATGCAGGCCAGGACGGCCGCTGTCTCGATGCGCTTGGCGGGACGGGACTCGCCGTGGCCGGCCTTGAAGCCGCCCTCGAGGATGCGGTCGAGCGGGTGCTGGATACAGGTCAGGGACTTGGTCGGGTAGTAGTCCTTGTCGTGGATATGGATGTAGTTGCCGGCCACGGCGTCATGGACGTCGGACGACAGCAGGCACTCGTCCACATAGGACTTCGTCGCCTCGGAGGCGAACTTCATCATCATGCCCGCCGGGGTGTCGGCGTTCATGTTGGCGTTCTCGCGGGTGATATCGTTGGCCTGGGCGTCGATGATGGTCTGGAAGATCTCGTTGGTCTTCGCCTTGCGGGCCAGGTTGCGCTGGTTGCGGTAGGCGATGTAGGCGCGGGCGACTTCCTTGCGCGGGGAGTTCATCAGTTCGAACTCCACGCAGTCCTGGATTTCTTCCACGCTCATCTGCTCGGCGTCCTTGCGGGAAATCGTATCGGCTATCTGGGCGGCAAGGACGATGTCCTCTCCTGCCTGGGTTACGTCCATCGCCTTGAGAATGGCGGCGACAATCTTCTGGTTGTTGTATTCGACGAGTCGTCCGTCGCGCTTGACTACATGCTTTACCATAGCGGCTTCTAATCAGGTGTTAGGTTCAGGGGCTGAAAAAGCGTCGCTCCCGGGGGTGCGGCGCAGTACAAAGATAGGATATAAATCCGTCCCTTTTCCGCTTTGTGTCGGGAAAAGTTTTCAACAGACAAATAAACACCCTGACAAGCATTTGCCTGTCAGGGTGTTAGAAAGAAAAATCGGCTGAAAAAACGCCGCGCGCGCCAACAAAAATGTTTCTAAACTTCGCCGACGACCCAGACGAGGACGTGGCGGTCGAAGGTCATGTATTCGAGTTCGAATTCTTCCTCGTAGCCGTCCTTGTGGATGAAGGTGGCCTCGAGTTCCCCTTCGCCGCGCGGGCGGAAACGCTCCACCTCGATCTGCTCGGCGAAATCGACCTTGTAGGCCGATACACGCTTGAAAATGGCTTCCTTGGCGCACCAGTAGATGGCGAGCTGCTCGTTGCGTCCGTCGTCGTCCAGGTCGTCGATCTCCTCTTCGGAGAGGGCCTTCTTCTCCACGGCGGAGAAGTCGCGGTCCAGGCTCTCGATATCGATGCCCACATCTTCCTCGTCGTGGAGGATCACCGCCACATACTTGTCCGTGTGGGTGATGCTGATGTTGGTAACCATGTTCTCGAGGTAGGGCTTGCCGTTGTCGTGGTGGCTCAGGTACACCTTGTCCTCGAAAAGCTCGCCCAGGAGGGCACGGACCGCCAGCCGCTGCTTGCGGAGCGACTCGCTGCCGAGGAAGGATATTTCCTCCATCTCGTCGGACGGCGTACTGCTCAGTTCGATGAGTTCCTGCTCGGTCTCGGTGATCTGCCAGACGGCCACCGTTGCCTCGTTGTCAAGCTTCTTTTTAAAATAAAGTGCCATACAGTATGAATTTACGAACAGATGGAACTGCTGCGACCCAGGTACGCAAGGCCCGTGAGGGCGGAATACGAACACAAAACAAAACCCTCTTCCGGGGCATCCTCGCCCGGAAGGGTCACGATAAGGTAGGAATCGGAAGCAGCAGCTTGCGACAACGGGTCGTCCGATAAAGGACCCGCCGGCAAACCTTGGTCAGCGCCTATAGAACTGGGAGGCTCCATCTGTTTCTTATACAATTACGACACAAAGATAAGGCATTTTGCTGATTACAACAAATCTTTGTCGTTTTTTATGTCCGGCATCCGTCCGGTCCCGCCGGATTTCCTGCCGATTTTCCTTTGTCAATACAAGAGAAAACCGTAAATTTGCATGATTAATAGAATCAATGATACTATGAAATTCCTTACTGATGAAAAACTCCTGATCGTCGGCGCAGCCGGCATGATCGGTTCCAACATGGTCCAGACCGCGGCCATGCTCCGTCTGACCCCCAACATCTGCCTGTATGACATCTATGAACCCGGCCTGAAGGGTGTCCTGGCCGAGATGGACCACTGCGCCTTCCCGGGTATCAACCTCAGCGCGACCATCGATCCGGCCGTCGCCTTCAAGGACGCCAAATATATCATCTCCTCCGGCGGTGCGCCCCGTAAGGAAGGCATGACCCGTGAGGACCTCCTCAAGGGCAACTGCCAGATTGCCGCCGAGTTCGGTGACAACATCCGGAAATACTGCCCCGACGTCAAGCATGTCGTCGTGATCTTCAACCCGGCCGACGTCACCGCCCTGACCGCCCTGATCCATGCCGGCCTGAAGCCCGAGCAGCTGACTTCCCTCGCCGCCCTGGACTCCACCCGTCTCCAGGAGGCCCTCGCAGCCGAATTCGGCGTTCCGCAGTACAAGGTCACCGGCGCCCATACCTATGGCGGCCACGGCGAGGCCATGGCGGTTTTCGCCTCCCAGGTCAAGATCGACGGCAAGCCCCTTGCCGAG
>CAMIYB010000032.1 GCA_946402945.1 uncultured Bacteroidales bacterium
TGCAGATGTAGTCCAGCCCCAGTTCGTAGTATATTTTCTGCAAGAACAGGTAGCCACCGTTGTAGCAGCGCTGCTCGCCCTTGGGGATAAGCGCCTTAGGGTTACATTCAATGACTACCTTCTTGTTCTCCTCGTTCTCAAGTGCGGTCATCTCCGCAATTTTGGCCTTAGCCCATTCTATCGGGTCTTCTCCATTCAGCTTATCTCGGAGTTCTTCCACGGTTCCCAAGCGTTTGACCACTTTAGACGTGCTTTTGCCTCTTTCACTCCTATAGGAACGGGCGGCATAGAGGATAGTGCAGTTCTTAGACTTGACAATATTAAGCTTCATATTTGATATGAATGCTACAAATATAAAAACAATATTTGACAAAAAAAAAGACCCTGGAAGGTCTTCTGATAAAAAAATCGAAAATTATTGTGTCAAACTACCGCGCAATCAGGATGACGGCCAGGTCTTTAACGAGATTCATTTCTTCTGTCATACGGCAAAGTTACGAAAAACTCCGCTGAAAACTTGTATTTTTCCCCCCTCGTGTGTAATTTTGTGCTTTCGATTTTCATCTATTCTGTTATGGTGCAGGTATATTGCAGAAACAGCCGTACCTACGGTCGTTATCCGGACGGGACGTCGCTCCTCCAGATGCTTCCCGATTTCGAGTTTGACAAGCCCTATCCGATTGTGTCGGCCAAGGTCAACAACGTCTCTCAGGGCCTGAAATTCCGGGTCTATCAGAGCAAGGACATCGAATTCCTGGATGTCCGTGAACCGAGCGGAAGGCGTGTGTACTGCCGCTCGCTTTCTTTTTTGCTCTGCAAGAGCGCCTATGACGTCTTCCCCGACTGCAAGGTGTACATGGAGCATCCCATCTCCGGCGGCTTCTTCTGCCACCTGCGCAAAGCCGACGACTCTCCGCTGACGCCGCAGGATGTGGAACGGCTGAAAGCCCGCATGCGGGAAATCGTCGAGGCAGACATGCCCTTCCACCGCTTTGACGTCCAGACCGAAAAGGCCATCCGCGAATTCCGCAAGCGGGGTGCCGACGACAAAGTCCGCCTGCTCGAGTCCAGCGGCGAGCCCTACACCGACTACTACACCCTCGGCGACACGGCCGACTACTATTACGGCAAACTGGTCCCCTCGACCGGCTACCTGACCGTCTGGGACCTCCAGCCGCTCCATGACGGGATGCTGCTGCGCGTACCCGACCGCAACGATCCCTCGCGTCCGGCGCCGTTTATGGACCAGCCCAAGACCTACAGCATGTTCAACGAGGCCCTGCGCTGGAACATCATCATGGGCTTGAGCACCGTGGGCGATGTCAACCAGGCCTGCCAGCAGGGACGCGCCAGTGAACTCATCCAGGTGGCAGAAGCGCTCCAGGAGAAGAAAATCGTCCAGATCGCCGAGGAGATCGAACGCCGTTACCATGGGAACAATCCCACCCGCATCGTCCTCATCACCGGACCGAGCTCCAGCGGTAAGACCACCTTCTGCAAGCGCCTCAGCATCCAGCTCAAAGCCTGCGGACTGACCCCGCTGTCCATGTCCACCGACGATTATTTCGTCAACCGGGCCGATACGCCGAAACTGCCCGACGGAAATTATGATTTCGACAACTTCGACACCGTGGACCACGATCTCATGGAGTCCGACATCATGAAAATGCTTGCCGGCGAGGAGGTGGACGTGCCCGAATTCAACTTCGTGACGGGCCTGCGTGAATACAACGGCAAGAAGATTCAGCTCCGCCCCGGAAGCATCCTGCTCGTCGAGGGGATCCATGCCCTGAACCCCGGCCTGACCGGCGGAATCCCGGAAGAGGCCAAGTTCAAGATTTTCATCAACACCCTCACCAGCACGGCCCTGGACAACCACAACTGGATTCCCACGAGCGACAACCGTCTGCTCCGCCGCATCGTCCGCGACTACAACAAGGGCGCCTTCTCGGCCCGTGATTCCATCAGCAACTGGCCCAATGTCTGCGAGGCCGAGCAGAAGTGGATCATTCCCTTCCAGGAGACGGCCGACATGATGTTCAATTCGGCCTACCTGATTGAGTTCGCCGTGCTCCGCAACCATGCCGAACCCATTCTCCGGAGCGTCCCGAAGAATTGCCCGGAATACAGCGAGGCGCACCGCCTGCTGAAATTCATCCATTATTTCACCCCGGTTCCCGACAAGGAAATCCCGCAGACCTCGCTCCTGCGCGAGTTTATCGGCTGATAAATTCGAGGGAAAAGTCCCGGCAGAGATGCTGGGCGGTCTGGCGGCCGCTCCCGCCGGCGATGGGCAGTCCGCCCGAGAGGCTGGTCCGCTGCCCGGTGAAATACAGGCCTTCCCGATACCGGACGGGCGCCACCGAAGTCAGGCTCCAGGGGCGCCAGAGCGTCATGTAACTGCCGTGGTAGGTGTCACAGTAGCGCTCGTAGGTAAGGGGAGTGGCCATATCGGTCACCACCACCCGCCCGGCGGTCTCGGGAATCAGTTTCCCGAGCAGGGCGACGAAGCGGTCGATGATTTCCTGCTTTTTCCGCTGATACGTCCCGTCTTCCCGGGCCTCCTTCCAAAACAGGTAGGAAGGGCCGGAGAGGAGTGTCGTCACCGCTGTACAACCCTGGGGGGCATAAGCGCCGTCGTTGTCGTAGTTGTGGATGGGGAGGATGCGGATGTGCAGGCCGGCGGCCTCCAGGGGCTCTTCCAGCACGCATTGCATCGAGCGCGGCCAGGCGCTCAGGTCGGCCTGTACCCCCACGCCGATAAACATGCACTGCTCCGTCTCCAGATGGCGGCGCATCTGCCGGGCCCACCGGTCGCCCAGCGGCTCGGCGAACAGGCGGTCGATGGCCTTGCGGGCATCCACCGACACCACCACGGCGTCGGCCGGGAGGAATTCCTTCTCCGTGCGCACGCCGACGGCGCGCCCGCCCTCCAGGACCACTTCCGTGGCCGGGGTGCCATAGCGGATCTGTCCGCCGAGGGCGGCGAAGGTGTCGGCCATGTTCCGGGCCATCCGCAGCGAACCGCCTTCCGGATAGCCGCTGTCGCCGTAACAGAACATGCTCAGCGTGTAGATGAGCGAGAGCGCGTTCTGCTCGGGATTGATGATGGAAAGGATCAGGTTCCGGAGCAGGGGATTGCGGAAGCGGCGGGCGTAGCGGCCGGCCGAAAAGGACATCAGCAGGGGGGCCATCAGCACGGCGGGCGTCATCCGCAGGAACTCCATCGGATGGAAACCGCGCGGATAGCGGACTTTCAGGCCCGCGAGGTCCAGCAGCGGCATATGGAAATGGCGGAAGCACCAGATGTGGAAACGGAGCAGGGCGACGGCCAGCCTGTCCTCGGGCGCCGCTGCGAGGAAGGTCTCCTGCATCTTGTGCGGGTCGCGGAAAAGCGGCAGGCGCTTCCCGCCGTCCAGCAGGGTATAGACCGGGTCCTTGAAGAAGAGGGGATTGTTGTCCCGCAGGGCCCCGGTTTCGATCCAGATATCGTGGAGCGGATCCTCTTCCCGTGACCCGATGAGCCAGTGGATGCCACCCTCGAAGGTGTATCCCTTGCGTTTCCAGCTGGTGGAAACGCCGCCGGGATTGCCGGCCTTCTCGAGGATCAGGGTATCGAATCCAGAACGACGGGCGTAGATGGCGCAGGTCATGCCGGAGATCCCGGCGCCGATGACAATCAGTTTCTTCATGCTACACGTCAAGTTCAGCGGCAAAAGTAAGCAAAAATCAGCAATTTTTTGTATGTTTGCATTCTATAAGTAAAGAACCATGCCGGGAAAGTTCCGAAAATTCTTCACCGAGTTGCGGCTCTCGATGCGTACGAAGTTGACCCTCAGCCTCAGCGCCATCGCCGTGACCCTGCTGGTGTCCAGTATCATCTCCGTGATGGAATACACGCGGATGAGCAACTATGTCTCCGAACTGATCGCCGACAACATCCGTTCCATCAATGTGGCCCAGCATCTGGCAGAGGCCAGCAACAGTTATAACCTGGAGCTCCTGACGGTCATCGGCGACGACCATCTGAACACCCTGCCGGATTTCAATCAGGGCGAGTTCCTGTCCCATTGCGACAGCCTGCGCAACGCCCTGCGCGGCGGCAACCGTTCCCATCTGGCCGATTCGGTGGAGTATTCCTATTCGGCTTACATGCTCACTTCGCTGGAGCTGCCCGACGTGCTGAAATCCGATTTCATCGACACCCGGACCTGGTATTTCGAACGCCTGCAGCCGGTCTATGGGCGGCTCCGCGCCGACATAGACGCCCTCTCAACGGCCATCTATGAGGAACTGGAGCGCAATTCCGCCACCTTCGACCGCGGCTTCTACCGGAGCGTCATCCCGAGCACCGTCGCCGTCGCCGTCGGCCTGCTTCTGGTCCTTCTGCTGCTCTTCTTCCTGCTGGTTTACTACGTCAACCCCCTGTACAAGATGCTGGGGGGCCTGGACAACTACCGGTCCTTCGGCAAGAAATACAATTACGACTTCGACGGCGACGACCAGCTCAAGGCCCTTAACGACGGCATTACGGAGATTACAGAGGAGAATCAGCAACTGCGCCGCCGCATCAAGGCCCTCCGTGAAGCCATCAATCAGCGATCATGAATCTGAAGGCCATCACGCGGAATGTGGGCTTCGCCCTGCTGGTCAGCGCATTGTTCATGTTGCTGTCCGTCCTCGTGTCCGTCCTCGGCGGCAACGACAGCGCCCTGGCGGCCCTCCTGATCAGTTTCATCATCACTTTCATCTTCGGCGCCTTTCCCTTCATTTTCGTCAAGAGAGGCCCGGCCATCTCCCTCAAGGACGGCTACATGATCATTTTCCTGTCGTGGTTGCTGTCTTTTGTCTTCGGGATGCTGCCCTATCTGCTCTGGGGCGGTCCCTTTACGGTCATCAATGCCTGGTTCGAGAGCGTGTCGGGCTTCTCGACCACCGGCTCCAGCATCCTTGACAACGTCGAGGCCCTGCCGAAGAGCCTGCTGTTCTGGCGTTCCTCGACCCATTTCATCGGCGGCCTGGGGATCGTGGTCTTTCTGCTGCTGATCATCCCGTCCTCTTCGCCGGTCCGCCTGAGGCTGACCAACATGGAACTTTCCTCCCTCTCGCGGGAGGGCTACCGCACCCGGGCCAACCGGACGGTCTATATCTTCACCTACGTCTATCTTGCCCTCAACGCGGGGGCCTTCCTGGCCTATCTGCTGGCCGGCATGTCGCCTTTCGACGCCATCTGCCACGCCTTCAGCGTCTGCGCCACCGGCGGCTTCTCCACGCGGACCCTTTCGATCGGCAGTTTCCATTCCATCGCCATCAACCTGATCACGATGGTCTTCATGCTGCTCAGTTCCATCCATTTCGCCCTGATCTACATGGTGGTCGTGACGCGTTCGCTCTCGTCCCTGAACAACCCCGTGCTCAAGTTCTACCTGTCCTCCCTGGCGGTGGCCATCCTCCTGGTGACGGTTTCGCTCAAGCATGCGGGCGTCAATGCCACCTGGTCCAGCGCCTTGATGGACAGTTCCTTCCAGGTAATCTGCTTCGCGACGACTTCCGGCTTCGCCATCTGTGACAACAGTCTATGGCCCCTCTTCCCCTGCCTGGTCCTCATGTACATGGGGATCCAGTGCGGCATGGCGGGTTCCACCTCCGGCGGCGTCAAGGCCGACCGCGTACTCCTGCTGGGGAAGACCATCATCCGTCAGGTCGGCCAGAGCATCCATCCTTCCACGGTCCGGGAAGTCCGTTGGGGCCACCGTACGCTCCATGACGAGGAGGTGTATCCCCATGTCCTGTACCTTGCGGTCTATGCCCTGTTCGTCATCGTTTCCGTGCTGGTGTGCCTGCTGGTGGGGGGCGACAACGAAAGCGCCCTGGCCGGTACCGTCGCCTCGCTGGGCAACGTAGGCCCCGCTTTCGGCGACCTGGGTACCTACAGCAGTTACAATGCGCAGCCTGCGGCCGCCAAGTTCGTCTTTACGATGGACATGTTCCTCGGCCGCCTGGAAATCTATCCTGTCCTGGCCGTATTCTCCATTCTTTTCGGCCACAACCGGAAATAGGATATGGGCCGGGCGGAGATTCTCTACGGGCAGTTCCGTTCCCGCATGGACTATGAACCCACCCCCTGTCAGGATGGGCTCTTCCGCGACATGGCCGACTTCCTGACTTCGGACGAGGGCGACATCCTCGTGGTGAACGGCTATGCCGGGACGGGTAAGACCACGGCCCTGGCCTCCGTCATCGCCACCATGGGCGACTACCGCATCCCCTGCATCCTGCTGGCGCCGACGGGCCGTTCGGCCAAGGTGCTCTCGGCCTATGCCGGACGCCCGGCCTATACCATCCATAAACATATTTACCGGCAGCGGACGGTGGGGGAGGACGGCTTCGGACAGTTTGTCCTGGGCTACAACAAGAGCAGGGATACCCTCTTTGTCGTGGACGAAGTCTCGCTCATCGGCGTCGATAACGCCGCCGGCGGCTCGTCCTTCGGCACGGGCAACCTGCTCGAGGACCTCATCAAATATGTCCGGAGCGGCGTCGGCTGCCGCCTGGTCCTGGTCGGCGACGCCGCGCAGCTGCCGCCCGTGGGGCTGGACCGGAGCCCGGCCCTCTCGCCCGACTATATGTCCGTGGCGGGCGGCGTCCGCTTTTCCACCCTCACGACGGTGGTCCGGCAGCAGCGGGAATCCGGCATCCTCCACAACGCCACCCTCCTGCGCGAGCGGATTGCCGGTCCGGCCTTCGAAGAACTGCGCCCGGCGGACCTCCACCTGCGTGCCTTCGGCGATGTGGTCCGGATCTCCGGCGGGGAACTGGTCGATGCCCTCACAGAGGCCTACGGCCGTTTCGGCGAGGACGAGACCATTGTCCTGGCGCGTTCCAACAAGCGGGCCAACCGCTACAACGCCGGCATCCGGGCGCAGGTCCAGTACAAGGAAGACCGCCTCGTCCATGGGGACAAACTGATGATTGTCCGCAATTGTTACCATTTCGTCGATGATGTCGAGGAGATGCCCTACATCGCCAATGGCGACATGGCCAAACTCCTGCGCATCTCCCATTTCGAAGAGCGCTATGGCCTGCAGTTCGCGGACGCCCGGCTGCTTTTCCCGGACTACGGCGACGTGGAAGTGCTCGCCAAGGTGTGCCTGGACACCCTGGAGGCCGAGGCCCCGTCCCTGACTTACGAGCAGCAGAACGCCCTCTATCAGGGCGTCCGGGCCGATTATGCCCATCTTCCCGGCAAGAAAAAGCAGTACGAGGCCGTCCGGGAAGACCCTTTCTACAATGCCCTCCAACTGAAATACGCGGAGGCCATCACCTGCCACAAATCCCAGGGCGGACAGTGGGCCTGTGTCTTCATCGACAACCCCTTCTGGCAGGATATCCTGAACCTGGACGACCTCAAGTGGCTCTATACGGCGCTGACGCGGGCCGTCGAGAAGGTCTATCTGGTCAATTTCAAAGATGAATATTTCGTTTGATATGGGAAAGAGAATGATTTTCAGTCTCCTGTGTGTCCTGCTGCTGGCCGGCTGGGCCGCCGCGGCGCCGTTCGAAAAGATTCCCGCCCGATGGAAATGGCTGGACGACAGTCAGGTGGCCTTCAGCCGGGAAGGAGACTATTCGGAAGCCTTCATCGTGGATGCCCGGACGCGGAAGACCCTCAGGGAAGGGGTCGATCTCTCCGGAAAGGCACCGCAGCAGGCGCTGCCGCTTTCCGACGTGGAGAACCCTACCTTCTCGCCCGACTCCTCCCGCCTGGCCTACACCCGCGGCGGTGACCTCTATGTATGGGAAATAGCGGGCGGCCGGGAGCGCAGGCTCACTTTCGACGGCTCCGCGGATATCCTGAACGGATATGCCTCCTGGGTCTATTACGAGGAGATTTTCGGCCGTCCGAGCCGCTACCGCGCCTTCTGGTGGTCGCCCGATTCGCGCCGCCTGGCTTTCTACCGTTTCGACAACAGCCGCGTGCCCGTTTTCCCTATTTATTCGCCCTTCGGTCCCCTGGGCGGCGTCCTGCGTGAGACCCGTTATCCGAAAGCCGGACAGGAGAACCCGCGGGTGCGGATCGGCCTTGCAGACCTCTCTGATGAGGCAGCGCCAATCGTCTGGGCCGATTTCGACCCGGAGGAAGACCAGTATTTCGGCACCCCTTTCTGGGCGGATGATTCCCGCGCGCTGTACCTCAGCCGCGAACCCCGCATCCAGAACACCCTCGACCTCTACCGGGTCGATGCGGCCACGGGCGCGAAGTCGCCCGTCTATCACGAGAGCAGCCCGACCTGGCTGGACTGGATCGAGGGCATGCTTTTCAGCGAGAAAGGCCTCTACATGGTGCGCAGTTTCGAGACCGGCTGGCAGCAGATCTATTTCCTGGGCTACGACGGGTCGCTGCGGCGGCTGACCGACGGGCCCAACTGGCGCATCACGCTGCTCCGGGCCGACGGGAAGGGGAACGTCTTCTTCACCGCCGAGCGGGACAGCCACATCCGCCAGACCCTCTACCGGGTGGATGCCAAGGGGCGTATCAGCGCCTTGACCGACCCGGCCTACAACGCCGCCGGCGTCGTTTTTTCGCCCCGGGGAGACTATTTCGTCGCCGCCCTTTCGAACTATACCACCCCGACGCAGGTCTGGCTTTTCGAGACCCGCAGGGCCGCCGACCCGAAAAAGCGCGGGGGCCTGAAGGTGGCCGACCGGGCCGGGGCGGACTTCGACGCCGGGGCGTTCTGCCTGCCGCAGACCCTCCTGCTCCGCACCTCCGACGGGCTCGACCTGCCGGCCTACATCGTTTATCCCAAAGACTTTGATCCCTCACGGAAGTATCCTGTCCACGTGGATATCTACGGCGGACCGGACACCCCGCTGGTGCGGGAACGCTGGTTCGAACCGGAGCGCTTCCGCTGGTGGGCGGACAACGGCATCATCGAGGTGACAGCCGACTGCCGCGCCGCCGGCCACAACGGCCGGGAAGGCCTTGACCGTATCTACAAGCGCCTGTCCACGATTGAAATCGAGGACTTTGTGGCCTGGTCGGCTTATCTGCGCAGCCTCCCGTACGTGGACGGCAGCCGCATCGGCGTGGAGGGCTTCTCCTTCGGCGGCACGATGACGGCCCTGCTGGTCATGGAGCATTCCGATGCTTTCCCTTACGGCGTCGCCGGCGGGGGCGTCTATGACTGGGCGCTGTACGACACCCATTACACCGAGCGCTTCATGGAGACCCCGCAGACCAATCCGGAAGGCTATGCCGCCACCCGCGCCATCAGCCGCGTAAGTGCCTATCCTGCCGTCAATTCCGATGCTCCGAAGGGGATCGATCCCGTCATGCTCATGCTGACCCACGGCACGGGCGACGACAATGTCCACTACCAGAATACCCTCCTGCTGGTCGATGCCCTGCAGCGGGAAGGGAAACGCTTCGAACTGATGGTCTATCCCGACGGGATGCACGGATACCGGGGCTATCAGGGCGAGCATTTCGAGGCCGCCACCCGGGATTTCTGGCGGAAATATCTCCTTCGGGAACCCTAGACACGGGCTGCCGCTTCCCAAAAACGAAGCGGCTTTTGCTTTTTAAATTTGATGAAATGATGTAACTTTGTGGGAAGAAACAGTATTGCAGAAGATGGTACAGTCGATGACAGGTTACGGGAAGGCGGAAGCCGTCCTGGAAAACGGGAAAATCACCATTGAGATCCGGGCGCTCAACGGAAAGAACGCCGACATCAGCATCAAATCGCAACTCTTCCCCAAGGACAGGGAGATGGAAGTCCGCTCCCGTCTGGCCACCCGCCTCCAGCGGGGCACCATCGACCTTTTCCTCACCTATGAAGCCAATGTGGCCGATGCCGCCCGCAGCCTTAACGCAGAGGCCCTGAAGGCCTATTACTCCCAGGTGGAGGCGGTCTGCGGCGAGTTGGGGCTCCCGTCCTGTTCCAAGACGCGCCCCACGGCTTCCGCCATCCTCCTGAACGCCCTCCTGCGCCTGCCTGACGTGGCCGACGCCAAGAAAACCGAAATCATCACCGAGGCGAACTGGCCGCTTGTTTCCAAGGCCGTGGACGAGGCCATCGACGCCGTCCAGGCCTATCGCCGGCGGGAAGGCGCCGTGCTCCATGACGACGTAGTCTCCCGCATCCACAACATCCTCTCCCTCTACGACGGGGTGGAGTCGCTGGAAGGGGAGCGCATCGAGACCGTCAAGGCCCGCCTGCGCGCCGCGCTGGACTCGCTGGGCCAGAAACCCGACCCGCAGCGTTTCGAGCAGGAATTGATCTACTATCTGGAAAAACTCGACATCAACGAGGAACGGGTGCGTCTGCGGCAGAACTGCCGGCTCTTCCTCGACACCATCGAGGGCGAGGCCGCCCCGGGCAAGAAACTCGGTTTCATCATCCAGGAAATCGGCCGGGAAATCAACACGACCGGCTCCAAGGCCAACCACGCCGGCATCCAGGCCGCCGTGGTCCGCATGAAGGACGAGCTGGAAAAAGCCCGCGAACAGAGCATGAATATCCTCTAGAGCAGCCCGAGCATGCGGCTGCGGCTGAGCAGGCAGGCGCCGATGGGCCCTGCGCTCCGCCCCAGGCGGCTGACGAGCAGCCGCGTATCCTTGCTGACCATATTGAGCGAGTGTTTCGAAATCGCCGTCTTGACCGGCAGGGTGAGGTAGTCGCCGACCTCGCTCAGGCGTCCGCCGAGGATGACCAGGTCGGGATTGAAGATATTGATGGTTCCGGCGATGGCCTTTCCCAGCGTAGCCCCGATTTCCTCCATCACCTCGATGGCCAGCACGTCCTCGTCCAGCACGGCGGCGATGACCTCGTCCAGGGTGAAATCCCCCTTTGTGCGGAAGGGCTTGTCCAGCACCGAGCCGCGGCCTTCCTGCAGGCGCTCCAGGAGGATGCGGTGGGCGGCGCAGCCCGATGCACCTGTCTCCAGGCAGCCGACTTTGCCGCACTGGCACACGATGTCGTTGCTGAGGAAGGGAATGTGCCCGATTTCTCCGGAGAAGCCCGATTTGCCGTAGTGGAGTTTCCCGTCGATAATCATCCCCATGCCCAGGCCCCAGCTGACATTGAAGAACAGCACGTTCTTTTCGGACTGGAGGCGGCTGCCGAGGTATTCTCCATAGGCCATGGCCCGGGAGTCGTTCTCGATGAAGACGGGTACGCCCAGCCGCTCGGAGAGCAGGTCGGTCAGCGGGCGTCCTTCGCTGATGAAATAGGTGAAACTGAAGCCGGAAGCGGCGTTGACCCGGCCAGAAAGCGTGATGCCGCAGGCCAGCACGTCGGAGAGGCTGAAGCCCAGCGTCCGCACCTGCGCGCGGATCACATCCGTCAGGCTCCGGAACGACTCCGGGGTGCTTTCCAGCCGGAAACGGATGTTTTCCCGGCGGGCGAGGACCTGGCCCTTGAAGTCGATGATGACCAGCGAGATGCTCTCCCGGCCCACTTCCACCCCTACGATGGGTCCGGCCTCGGGGTTGAGGCCGTAGAAACTCGGCCGGCGTCCGCCCGATGTGCCATGCTGTTTTCCCATGTCCACCAGGAAACCGTCCTCGATGAGTTCGCTCACCAGTTTGGTCGCGGTGGGAATGCTTGCACCGAGTTCTTTGCTGATGTCGGCGATGGCCTGGTCACCCTGGAGACAGAGTCCCAGGATGCGCTGTTTAAGGTCGGCATTGCGACCGCGGAGTTTGTCGAGCAGTTTGTTCATCGTTTCCAGTATGCTTCAATTTCTTCCAGGGTCCTGCCCGTCGTCTCGGGCACTTTCTTCCACATTATCAATAAGTAGGGCACGCACATGAAGGCGAAAAGGAAAAAGGTTCCGGCCGGGGTCAGGTTCTCCAGCATCCACGGGGTCAACTGGCCGATCAGGTAGGTGCCCACCCACAGGGCCAGGCCGGCGATGCTCATGGCAAGGCCGCGTACGCGGTTGGGATACATCTCGCTGAGCAGCACGAAGACCACGGCGCTGATGGAAATGGCCGTACAGAATACGTACAGCAGGAAAAAGGTCAGCAGGAACCAGGTCGGCAGGGTGCCGGCGGCAAAATAGGTCCCGATGCACAGCAGGCAGACAATCATGCCGCCAACGCCCCACCAGACCAGCTGCTTGCGTCCGACCTTGTCGATGATCAGCAGCGCGACGACGGTGGTGAGCATGTTGACCACGCCTACGAGAACGGTGGAGAACATGGAGCCCTCGCCGCTCAGGCCGGCGTCTTGGAAGATCTTCGGACCGTAGTAGAGCACGGCGTTCACGCCCATGAACTGGCCGAGGATAGCGATGGCGCTGCCCACCAGGACGGCCGTGCGGATGCCCGGCTCCAGCAGCACCTTCCATTCGGACTTGACCTCCCCGGCGATGCTCGCCCGGGTGATTTCCAACTGTTTGCGTGCTTCTTCCGGGCTGGCGTAAATGCGCGTGAGCACCTGGATCGCCCTGTCCTCGCGCCGACGGACAATCAGCCAGCGCGGACTCTCCGGAATGAAAAAGATGACCGCGAGGAAAAGCAGGTCGGGCAGGGTCTCGAAGCCCAGCATCCCGCGCCAGTACTCATTGTTGAACATGCGGCTGCCCAGTGCCGGGTCGGCGGCGGCCGTATCAGCTCCCCGGAGGATGAAATAGTTGATCAGATAGGCCAGCAGGAAACCCACCGTAATGGCCAGTTGGTACAGCGAGACGAGTGTGCCGCGCTTTTCGGCCACCGCCACCTCCGAGATGTAGATGGGGGAGACGATGGATACGACGCCGATCCCGAAGCCGCCGATCATGCGGTACAGCACCAGGTCGCTGAAACCCCGGCAGAGGGCACAGCCGATGGCCGAAACGCTGAACATGACCGCCGCGATGAGCATGGTCTTCTTGCGGCCAAGGTAGTCGCTCAGCATTCCCGCGACGAGCACGCCGATGATCGAGCCGATCAGGGCGCAGCCCACATACCAGCCTTCCAGTCCTGTGGAGAGTCCGAACTGGGATTTGACGATTTCCGTAGTTCCGGAAATCACGGCCGTGTCATAGCCGAAGAGGATCCCTCCGATGGCGGCTACAACGCTCAGAAACACGACGTAGCCCATATTGACGCGTTGGGTCATGGCATAATTCTTTTTGCAAAAGTACAAAAAAATGGAGAATTCTCCCGCAAAAATTATAAATTACCCCTGAGTTTTGAAAAATTCTTAAAAAATACTATCTTTGTGGAGCAAATTGAAGAAGGATGGACAAGAAGACCGATTTCAGTGCCATGGCCGCCCGCTACCGTGCGGAACTCCTGGACAATGTGCTCCCTTTCTGGCTGGAGAAGTCCCAGGACAGGGAGTACGGCGGTTATTTCACCTGCCTCGGCCGTGACGGAAGCGTGTTCGATACCGACAAATTCGTGTGGTTGCAGGGCCGGGAGGTATGGATGTTCTCCATGCTCTACAACAAGTTCCGCAAGGACGCAGCCTGGCTGGACTGCGCACGCCACGGGGCCGAGTTCCTCCGGGACCACGGCTGGACGGGGGACTATGACTTCTACTTTTCGCTGACCCGCGAGGGGAAGCCCATCATTCAGCCCTACAACATCTTCTCGAACACCTTTGCCTGTATGGCCTTCGCC
The DNA here is from genome assembly GCA_946402945.1 of uncultured Bacteroidales bacterium. GTDB lineage: Bacteria > Bacteroidota > Bacteroidia > Bacteroidales > UBA932 > Cryptobacteroides. The sequence goes on from CAMIYB010000032.1 coordinate 13,619, forward strand.
CAGTACGCCGAGGCCTCCGGCAGTGACGAATTTGCCTTCCTGGCCCGCAAGACCTTCGACCGCATCCTCGCGCGCCGCGACAATCCGAAAGGACAGTGGGCCAAGGGTGTTCCCGGAACCCGCCCGCTGAAGGACTTCGCCCTTCCGATGATTATCTGCAACATGGCCCTGGAAGTGGAGAAGATTGTGGATGACAAGGCCCTCATGGATCGCACCATCGCCGATTGCCTGCACGAGGTGCTGGACGTCTTCTACCAGCCCGACCTCGGCGTCATGGTGGAGAATGTATCGGCCGTGGACGGCTCCCTGGTGGATTGTTTCGAGGGACGCCGCGTCAATCCGGGACACGACCTCGAAGCCCTCTGGTTCCTGATGAACCTGGGCGTCCGCCTTGGCGACAGGGCCCTTGTCCGGAAGTCCGTCGATATTGCCCTGCGGGTCATCGACTACGGCTGGGACAAGGAGTACGGCGGCATCTTCTATTTCATGGACCGCAAGGGCTTTCCGACCCAGGAACTCGAGTGGGACCAGAAACTCTGGTGGGTCCATCTGGAAAGCGCCATCGCCATGATCAAGGGCTACCAGCTGACCGGCGAGGAGAAATGCCTGGAATGGTTCCTTAAACTGGACGACTACATGTGGACGCACTTCAAGGACAGGGAATATCCCGAATGGTTCGGCTACCTGAACCGGCGCGGCGAGGTCCTGCTGCCGCTCAAGGGCGGCAAATGGAAAGGATGCTTCCACGTCCCTCGCGGCCTCTACCAGATCGGGACCATCCTCACGAGCCTTTCCGAAGCGTAAGATTGTCCGCTACATACTGCCGGCAGAGATCCTGCAGCCCGCATGTCCCGCATTTGGGATTGCGGGCTGTACAGGTGTAACGGCCGTGGAGGATGAGCCAGTGGTGGGAAATGGCCCGCCGCTCCACGGGAATGTACTTTTCCAGTTCCCGGCCCACCGCCTCCGGCGTTTTTCCGTCCGAGAGGCCCATGCGGTGCGACACGCGGAACACGTGGGTGTCCACGGCGATCACGGGCTGGTCGTACACCACCGAGGCGATGACGTTGGCCGTCTTGCGGCCCACGCCCGGCAGGCTCATGAGCGCGTCGATGTCGGAAGGCACCCTCCCGCCGAAATCCGCCAGCAGTTTCCGGGCCATGGCGATCAGGTGCGTGGTCTTGCTGTTGGGGTAGGAGACGCTCCGCACGTAGGGGAAGACCTCGTCGAAAGAGGCGGCGGCCAGGGCGGCGGCGTCCGGGAAACGCTCGAAAAGGGGAGGGGTGACCAGGTTGACACGCCTGTCGGTGCACTGGGCCGAGAGAATGACGGCTACCAGCAGTTCGAAGGGCGTTCCGTAGCGGAGTTCCGTTTCGGCGACCGGGACGTTTTCCTCGAACCAGGCCACCATGCGGGCATAGCGCTCTTTCCTGGTCATATCGTCATGTCGAGGTTGATGACCTCTTCGATCTGTTCGGTGCAGGTCTCGCCCTTGCAGAGCATGACGCGGCCGCTGTACTGCTCGAAGATGGCGCGGTTGTGGGTGACCATCACGATGGCCGTCCCTTCGGCGTTGATGCCGCGCAGGAGGCGCATGATGCCGTCGGCCGTTTCCGCATCGAGGTTGCCCGTGGGCTCGTCGGCGATGATGACCTCGGGCCGGTTGAGGAGGGCCCGGGCGATGGCGATGCGCTGCTGCTCGCCGCCGGACAGCTGGTGGGGCATCTTGT
>CAMIYB010000033.1 GCA_946402945.1 uncultured Bacteroidales bacterium
CGGGTTTTCAGGTTGACAGCCAGGACCTTACCGAAACGTCCCGAGAAATAGACGATGCTCTGGTCGCGGTTGATGGCCGGAGCGCAGATATCGGTCAGAACGCTACCGGAGTCGGCGGTCAGCGGGGAATCGATGTCCTCCGTGACCGAGAAGCGCGTCCCGTCGAAGTGAGCGAAGCGGATCGCACCGGATCCGTTCCCCTTGTCATAGTGGATGACGAGGTCGTTGGCGCCATAGACGGCGAACTGGATATGGCCCTGGTTCCCGTTCGAGAAGGAATCGATGATCTCGCCGGTCGCCGCATTGAGGGCGAAGAACTTCTCCACGATCGGGACGAAGAGGACCGCGCAGTCGTTGCTCATGGCCGGCCCGCAACCATAGAAGGAAGAGGTCGGCGTGCCGCTGGATCCCAGCCGGGCGCCCGCGACGTCGTTGGAAACATCGATCGACCACCGGGTCGTTCCGTCGGGACGGACGCAGAAGACATGGGTCTGGTTGGAGCAGATGATGTCGCCGGTCGCAGGGTTGACACAGATGTCGCCACCGTTATCCTGCTTGTCGTCTTCCATGGCGAAAACCCAGCCCAGACGGCCTTCCGTCAGGTCAAGTTCATAGAGGCGGCGCTTGCCGCGGGTGATGAAGTAAGCCTTCGTCCCCTCCTTGTTGAACACAGGATAGGTGTTGCGCGGGTTGACGCCCGTATCCTCGATATTGACATTGAGGAAGAACTCTTCCACCCGCACCGGGAACGTAACCCGGATGGGTTTGCCGGCATATTCGGCGGAAAGCAGCACGGAATTCTCGCCGCCGCCCGGGAAGGCGAATTCGGCTTCGGACCCGTTGAAAGTCTTGTCTCCGACCTGCCAGCGGACATTGGTGGCTTCGGTATAGTAGGCGCTGTTGAAGGAATACTTCACCCGCTTTCCCGCGTAAATCTTGCCGGAAGGAGCATTATAGAGGTCTTCCTCTCCCTTGACGAAGAAACTCTGGCTCACGGAAGAACCGTCGCCGGCGGTAGCCGTCACGACGACCGGTCCGATCTTGCCGGAGGCGAAGGTCACCTTGCCCTGGGCCTCACCCTCCGCCTCGGCCGTAGCCAGGCTGGGATCGTCCGTCGTCCAGGTCAGGTCGGTCAGGGAAGCATTCTCGGGCTCGAAAGCGACCAGCAGGGTCTGCGTGGAGCCCTGGGCGGCCACGATGGTGTTTTCTCCGCCGTTGAAGAAATACAGCCGCTCGAGGGGGATGATCTTGACGATCACATGGCACTTGTCCGTGAATCCGCCGTCCTCGGTCGTGACGGTGATGTCGCACTCCCCTTCCGAAACGCCGGTCACGACACCCTCGGCATCGACCGTGGCGATGGACGTGTTGGAAGAACTCCAACTGACATTCAGGTTCGCACAATCCTCCGGTGCCAGTTCGGCGGACAGTTCACCCGTGCCTTTCACGCCGACCGTCAGGGTCTTGGGCGAGATGGTGACGCCGGTCACCGCGGCAAAACGGTTGCCCACATGCACGAGACAGGTGGATTTGACGCTGCCGACCGAGGCCGTAACGGTGGCCGTACCTTCCGAAATACCTTTCACCGTACCCCGCTTGGACACCTGTGCGACGGAAGGGTCGGAAGACTCCCAGGCGATGAACAGGTAGTCGGCGTTCTCCGGTGTCACCTTGGCGGCGATCGGCTTGGTGAAGCCGATGGAGACATAGAGTTCCTCCGGGTCAAGGGTGATCCCCTTCACGGCAAGGTCTTTCTCCTTTCCGGAAACACAGGATGTGAGGATAGCCGAAACGGCCATGAAAAGCAAAACTATCTTTTTCATATCTAAGATTGTTTCTTGTTCGGGAGCGGCTGGAAACCACCGCTCTTAATGGTATCGAAACCCTTTCCGTACACGCCCGTCACCAGCGAAACCGACAGGAAGGCGTCCGGATCGATCATTTTGATGTAGCGAAGCAGGAGATTAAGGTCGCTCTTGCGGGTGATGACCATCAGCACGCTGGCATCATGCTGGGTGTACCAGCCCTTGCCCGAAAGCACGGTGACGCCCCTGTGCAGGTCATGGGTGATGGTATCGGCGATCTCCGCATGCTTCTTCGAGAGGACGAAGAGTTGGACGCTCTGCCGCGAGCCGGAGACATACAGGTCGAGCACATAACTGTTGACCGTCACCAGCAGCAGACCGTACACCACCGTGGTAATCTTGTCCGCCCAGCCGACCAGTTGGCCGTCGGCGGTGTAGGAAGGCACCAGCAGGGACGAAAGGATGATGACCACGTCCATGGCCAGGATCATCCGGCCGGGCGAAATGTTGCGGTACTTCCCCACGATCAGGGCGATGATGTCCGTCCCGCCCGTGCTGCCGCCCACCGACATGGTCATGCCGATGCCCACGCCGACCATGATGCCGCCCATGATGGTGGACATCAGTTTGCCGTTCTGCAGGGCCAGCGCCTCGATGATGGGCTGCGGGATCAGGCCCTGGAGGACATTCAGGCCCACGGAGGCCAGGATGATGGCATAGACCGTTTTCGCCCCGAAAGCCGTCCCGAGCACCGCCAGGGCGATGAGCAGGAGGATGATATTGAGTGCGAAATAGGTGTAACCCATCTTCAGGCCGGTCGCATACTGGATGATGGAACTGACGCCGGAGATGCCGCCGCCCACCAGGTTGTTCGGGACCAGGAAAATGGACCACCCGGCCACATACAGGAGAATGCCGAGCGACAGGAGCACGTACTCCCGGATGTGGGTCCAGACCGATTTTTGAACAAGTGCCATACCTGCTATTGGTTAATGGAGCCGAGTTTCCGGCGCCTGAGGCCGCCGGGCCCGACCTTGATTTCTTCAAAACCTTCCCCATAGACGCTGTTGGCCGGGGACACGCTGACAAAAGCCTTCTTGTCGATTTCCTTCACGATACGGGTCAGTTCGGGGAGCTGGGTCTTGCGCACCACGATCAGCAGCACGCGCATATCCTGCTGCGAGTACCAGCCGACCGACTTGAGGGCCGTCACGCCGCGGTCCATGTCATGGTTGATGGTGTCGGCGATCTTCTCGTACTCGCGGGAGAAAATCAGCACCTGGACGGAAGTCTTGCTGCCCAGAAGGAAATAATCGATGGCGAAGGAGAAGGAAAGCATGGCCAGATAGCCATAGAGCATATCCTGGAGCGTCTTCCCCGGGATCAGGAGCACCGTAGCGATGATGAAGATATCGATGTACAGGAACACCTTCCCGGGCGAAACGGGCCAGAACTTATTGAGGATCAAGGCGATGATATCGGTACCGCCCGTGCTGCCGCCCCGGTAGAAGATCAGGGCGATGCCCACCGCTTCCACCAGGCCGCCGATGATGGGGACGAGGATCCGTTCGCTGACGTAGAGCGGCTGTCCGGGGATGGACTGCAGCACGGGGAACTGCGGCAGGAACTGGAAGAGGACGGTGGACAGGAGGATGCACCAAATGGTCCTGAAACCGAAGGCATTGCCCATCATCAGGAAACCGATCCCCAGGAGGATGACGTTGGAGATGATGTAGGAATAGGAAACCGGGATGCCGGTCGCGAACTGCAGGATGGTGCAGGCACCCGTCAGGCCGCCGCTGGCAATCCCGTTGGGAATCATGAAAGACTCCCAGGCCAGGCAGTAGATCAGGGTGCCCAGGGACATCAGCGCATAGTCGCCGACAACGCTCAAAACCTTCTTCAGAGTCATTTTACCACGACATTGACGATTCTTCCGGGGACGACGATCATCTTGACGATGTGCTGTTCCCCGACATAGCGCGCCGTCTGCTCGAGGGCGCGGACATGGGCCTCCACCTCGGCCGGCGCCATGGACTTGGGCAGATCCACCGTGAAACGGAGTTTGCCGTTGAAGGACACCGGATAGGTGACCTTGTCCTCGACGGTGTAGGCGGCGTTGTAGGCGGGGAAAGAGGCATCGGCCACGCTGCTTTCATGGCCCAGCGCATGCCAGAGTTCCTCGGCGATGTGCGGGGCGAAGGGGGAAAGCAGCACGACCAGCGGCTCCAGGACGGCCCGCTTGCAGCATTTGAGTTCCGTCAGTTCGCTGACCGCGATCATGAAGGCGCTGATGGTCGTATTGTAGGAGAAGGCCTCGATATCTTCCTGTTCCTTGCCGATGAGCCGGTGGAGGGCCTTCAGTTCGGCCGGGGACGCCTCCCCCTCTTCCGGCAGGAAACGGTCGCCGTCGTAGAAGAGGCGCCAGAACTTGCGCAGGAAGCGGCTCACGCCGTCGATGCCCTTGGTATCCCAGGGCTTGCTCTGCTCGATGGGGCCGAGGAACATCTCGTACAGGCGGAGGGTATCCGCCCCGTAGTTGTCGCAGACCTCGTCGGGATTGACGACGTTGAACATGGACTTGCTCATCTTCTCGATGGCCCAGCCGCAGATATAGGCGCCGTCCTCGAGGATGAACTCGGCGTCGGCGAATTCCGGACGCCAGGCCCGGAAGGCGTCGAGGTCGAGGCGGTCGCCCCGGACGATGTTCACATCGACATGGATTTCCTGGGTCTTGTAGCCGTCCTTGAGGCCGACGGAGACGAAGGTATTGGTGCCGACCACGCGGTAAACGAAGTTGGAACGGCCCTGGATCATGCCCTGGTTGACCAGTTTGCGGAAGGGCTCGTCCTCGCACACGTAACCGAGGTCATAGAGGAATTTGTTCCAGAAACGGCTGTAGATCAGGTGTCCCGTGGCGTGCTCCGTCCCGCCGATATACAGATCGACGCTGCGCCAGTAGGCATCCGCCTCCGGGCTCACGAGGGCCTTGTCGTTGTGCGGATCCATGTAACGGAGGTAGTAGGCGCTGGACCCGGCGAAACCGGGCATGGTGCTGGTTTCCAGCGGCCAGCCCTCATAGGTCCAGTCCTTGGCGCGGGCCAGCGGCGGCTCCCCTGCCTCGGTGGGTTTGTACTCGTCCACCTCGGGGAGGGTCAGCGGCAGGGCCTCTTCCGGCAGCGGGGTCGGGATGCCGTCCTTGTAGTAGATCGGGAAGGGCTCGCCCCAGTAGCGCTGGCGGGAGAAAATGGCGTCGCGCAGGCGGTAATTGACCTTGCGGCGGCCCAGGCCTTTGGCTTCGACATAGTCCTTGGCGGCCTCGATGGCGTCTTTCACATCCATGCCGTCGAGGAAGCCGGAATTGCACATCTTGCCCTCCTTGGCATCGAAAGAGGCCTCGGACACGTCGCAGCCGGCGATGATCGGCCGGATCTCGAGGCCGAACTTCCGGGCGAAGGCATAGTCGCGGCTGTCATGGGCCGGGACGGCCATGATGGCGCCGGTGCCGTAACCGGCCAGCACATATTCGGAAATCCACACGGGCACCTTCTCGCCGGTCAGCGGATTGATGCCGTAGGAGCCGGAGAACACGCCCGTGACGGTCTTCGTCTCGGCGATGCGCTCCCGCTCGGTCTTCTTCTTGACATAGGCGAGATACTCCTCCACGGCGGCTTTCTGCCCCTTGGCGGTCAGCAGCGGGGTCAGCGGACTTTCGGGGGCCAGCACCATGAAGGTCACGCCGAAGATGGTATCGACACGGGTCGTGAAGATGACGACGGGCGTCTTCACGCCGTCGGTCTCCACCTCGAAGGTCACTTCCGTTCCCTGCGAGCGGCCGATCCAGTTGCGCTGCATCTCCTTGAGGGAATCGGTCCAGTCCAGGGACTCCAGGCTCTCGAGCAGGCGGCCGGCATAGGCCGACACGCGCAACTGCCACTGGGTCATCATCTTCTGCTCCACCGGATGGCCGCCGCGCACGGAGAGGCCGTCCTTGACCTCGTCGTTGGCCAGGACCGTCCCCAGTACGGGGCACCAGTTGACCGCCGTTTCGCCCTGGTAGGCGATGCGCCAGTTCATCAGCACCTTGCTCCGGCGCTCCGGCGACATGGCCTTCCACTCCGCAGCCGTAAAATGCATCTCCTCGCCGCAGGCGGCCCGGACGCCCTCCGTCCCGTTCTGCTCGAAAGCGGCGATCAGCCGCTCTATGGGCAGGGCCTTGTCCGCATCCAGGTCATAATAACTGCCGAACATCTTCAGGAAAGCCCACTGCGTCCACTTGTAATAGGCCGGGTCGCAGGTACGGACCTCGCGGCTCCAGTCGTAGGAGAAGCCGATGCGGTCGAGCTGGCGGCGGTAACGGGCCACGTTCTCGGTCGTGGTTTTCTCCGGGTGCTGTCCGGTCTGGATGGCATACTGCTCGGCCGGCAGTCCGAAGGCGTCATAGCCCATCGGATGGAGCACATTGAAGCCCTTCAGGCGCTTGTAGCGGGAAAAGATATCGCTGGCGATGTAGCCCAGCGGATGCCCCACATGCAGTCCCGCGCCCGAGGGGTACGGGAACATATCCAACACATAATATTTCGGGCGGGAAGGGTCTTCCACCGCCTTGAAAGTATGGTCGGCAGCCCAGCGGGCCTGCCATTTCCGTTCGATTTCCCTGAAATTATAGTCCATTTCTTATCACTTGAATCCTATTCTTGCTTTGCCTTTCTTTTCGAGGATGAAGTCCACCGGCAGCGTAAGGACGCAATCGACGGGCTTGCCGTCCACCTTGCCCGGCTTCCAGTCGGGCGATGCGGCGATGACGCGGACCGCCTCCTCGTCCAGCAGCGGACTCACGCCCTTGACCACCCGCACGTCGCGGACCTTTCCCTTGCGGTCGATCCGCAGCTGCACATGGACCCGACCCTGGATGCCCTCCTCCACGGCGGCCTGGGGATAACGGAGGTAGGCATACACCCAACGGTCCATAAATCCCTTGATACCCAGGCGTTTGAGAAAGACGGGCGGGACGTCGCAGTCGTAGTAGGACACCGCCTTGGCGGGCACCTCCGCCTGCAACTCCTGCCGGAAGGAAGGCGCATTGTCGCGGGAGGCCAGTTCCTGGACGACGAGAAAGAGGTATTCGAGTTCCCGCTCCATGCTGTCGTAATCCAGCAGCGAAGGCGTGTCACGCGGAGTATCGTGCTCGGCGTAGAATCCGGTCGTAAAGAAGACGGCCGGAATCTCACCGCTGTAGAAGGCCCTGTGGTCGGAAGGATAGGGCTCGGCGGCCGTCACCTCCGGGACGATGGGGAGCAGTTGGCGCTCCATCGCGGAGAGAATGAGGTTCAGGTCCCGGTTGGAGGCCGTGTAGGCGTAGAAGCCTTCCCCCGCCCCGAGCATATCGAGGTTGATCATCGCGTCGATGGATTCCCGGCCGGCGAAAGAACGGTTGAGGAAGTACCAGGCGCCGGCGAATCCCTCGCAGGATGCGCCGAAACCGACGAAGACGACGCTCCGGCGGAAGAGGATGGAGCGGCCGGCCACTTTGCGGGCCAGTTCGACCAGCAGGGCCATTCCGGAGGCGTTGCCGTTGGCACCGAAATAGGTCTGGGTCACCGTTTCGCCGTCCACCGTCAGGGTGTTAGTGCCGAGGTTGTCGATGCGGGCGCCGACCACGATGTAGCGGTCGCGCAGGGCCGGGTCATAGCCCTGGACCACACCGAAGACATTGCGCGAAGAGAGCGTGTCCGCCCCGCGCGCGATGCCGAAAAGGTCGCCCTCGGAGCCGGTGAGCATATCCAGCCCGGCCTCCTCCAGGGCGCCATACAGATAGGAAGCCGCTTCCTTCTCCCCTTCCGACCCGGCCTTCCGGCCCTCCAGGGCCGCGGATGCCAGGAAAGAGACGTGTCCTTTCAGGGCCCGCACGGTCTCACTGTCGCGAAGTTCGGCATAGCCGCCCCGGTACTGGGCGGCGGCCGGCACGGCGACGGCAAGCAGGAAAAGGACCAGCAGTTTCTTCATTGTCATTCGTTTACCAGAATCCAAACGTCCGCCGGACAGAAGGGCTCTCCCTTGATCTTCTTGAGGGAGCGGAGGGCCTGGTTGAGGTTGTCGGTCTGGCAGAGCCCGACGGCATGGTAGCCGTTGCGGAAGCAGATGAGAGTGGCCACATAACCGGCCTTCTGGACCCGTCCCAGCAACTTCTCCGCATTGCTGCGGACGGTGAAGGCGCCGACGACGATGTAGTAACGGGAATCGAGTTTGGTCGTGTACAGTCCGCCCATGGCGGAAGGATTGAGGATGGTCCCGCTGAGTTGCTTGAGCGAGTCGAGGGCGGCCAGCGAATCGGCGGCCGCCTGGCGAAGCCGCTCCAGCGAGTCGAGGCGGGCCTGCTCGCGAGCCTGCCGGGCCTGAAGCAGGGCCACCTGCTTGGCCTCGATTTCTGCGGCGGTAGGCCGTCCGGCCAACTTGCGGAAGGCGTCGCAACCGCTGAAAGCGACGGCCCCGGCCAGGAGCACGAGAAGGATAGAGCGTCTCATAGTATCCACAATTAAGGTACAATATGCAAAAATAAGGAAATTATCCTTAATTTTGCAGGAAATGAGAATGAAAAAGCATCTGCTTGCGGCTTTGGCGCTGCTATTTGCCTTCGGGACGGCCTCCGCCCAGCCCGACTGGCGGCTCGCGCTCCCCTGGCACCATCCCTTCGAACAGCCCCGGCCCTTCGAAGTGGCCGACACCGTGGAGGTGGTCGTCCTGGGCGACGTGATGATGCACAGCCGCCAGTTGGAATACCCCCAGGAGCCGTTCCTGGCCGGAATCCGCGACCGTCTCCAGGCGGCCGACCTGGCTGTGGCCAACCTGGAATTCCCTCTCGCCGGGCCGCCCTACACCGGCTATCCGGCCTTCTCCACTCCCGACAGTTACGCCACCTATATCCGCGACTGCGGCATCGATGTGTTCCTGACGGCCAACAACCATGTCCTCGACCGGGGACGTGCCGGCCTGGTGAGGACCCTCGCGGTCTATGACACCCTCAGCCGCATCCGCTACACGGGCTGCAGCACCTCGGCCCGCGCCGACAGCGCCTCCTATCCGCTGATCGTCGCCGTCAAAGGCATCCGCATCGCCCTGCTGAACTTCACCTACGGGACCAATTACGCCCAGGATTTCACCTGGCCGAAGATCAACCGGATGGACAAGGCCGACATCGCCGCCGCCATCCGCCGCGCCCGGGACCGCGGGGCCGACTTCATCGTGGCCTTCCCCCACTGGGGCGAGGAATACCAGCTCCGCCACAACGCCGGCCAGGCCGACATGGCCCGCTGGCTGGCCCGCAGCGGGGTGGACGCCATCGTCGGGTCCCATCCGCATGTGGTGCAGGACTACGAGGTCATCGAACTCCAGAACGGCCGCCGCGTCCCCGTTTTCTACTCCCTGGGCAACGCCGTATCCAACATGAGCGCCATCAACACCCGCCTGGAACTGATGGTCACCCTGTCCTTCGTCAAGGACGGTCTGGGAAACATCACGCTGATGGCCCCCCGCGCGGATTACCTCTGGTGCACCCTGCCCGGAAAACTGACCGGCAGTTACATGACCATCCCCATCGAGGCCTGGCGCGACCGCCGCTCCGACTGGCTCCAGCCCGCCGACTACGACAACATGATGGCGACCCTGGAAAGGGTAAGCGCGGGAGCCGGAATTCCGGAGAATTGCGTATCTTTGCAGCGCTTATGAAGAAAACGATCACCTTAGAAGCCATCGACCCGATCGAGATCTACGGGGCCGGCAACCGCATCCTGGAAGAATTCTGTTCCTATTTCCCCGGCCTCCGCGTGGTCGCCCGGGGCAACCAGCTCATGCTCGAGGGAAAGCCCTCCCAGATCGAAGAGTTTTCGATGCGGCTGGGCCAGCTCATCGAACGCCGGCACCAGAAGATGAACCTCACCGCCTACGACGTGGAAGACATCTTCGACGGCGAAACCTCGCCGGAGCAGTTCCGCTCGAGCGGCGACGCCATCATCGTCCATTCCACCGACGGGAAGCCCATCCGCGCCCGCGGAAAGACCCAGCAGGCCCTCGTCAAGGCCTATTTCGAAAACGACCTGGTCTTCGCCGTGGGGCCCGCCGGCACCGGCAAGACCTACGTGGCCATCGCCCTGGCCGTCCGGGCCCTGAAAAACCGCGAGATCAAGCGCATCATCCTCACCCGTCCCGCCGTGGAGGCCGGCGAGCGTCTCGGATTCCTGCCCGGCGACCTCAAAGACAAACTCGACCCCTATCTCCAGCCCCTCTACGACGCCCTCGGCGACATGATCCCCTCCCGCAAACTGAGCGAATTCATGGCCGACGGCACCATCCAGATCGCCCCGCTGGCCTACATGCGCGGCCGCACCCTCGACAAGGCCTGCGTCATCCTCGACGAAGCCCAGAACACCAACCTGGGCCAGCTCAAGATGTTCCTCACCCGCATGGGCCCCAACGCCAAATTCATCGTCACGGGCGACGCCTCCCAGATCGACCTCCCCCGCCGCGAGGACTCCGGTCTCCTCAAGGGCATTTCCCTCCTCAAAGACATCAAGGGCATCGCGGCCATCTACTTCACTTCCGAAGACATCGTCCGCCACCATCTCGTCACCAAGATTGTGAAGGCTTTCGACAGCGCACAATAAAAAAAGCGGCCCGGGAAGGGTCGCTTTTCCTTTGCCGTGGCAGGGCGCTTATTTCGCCTCGCCGGTCCGGACGATCTCGTTGTACTTGTCATAGCCGGCCTGATAGACGGGATCCTGGTCGCGGAAGCGATAGAAGGCGTTCTTCAGGTACTCGGCGATGTTGACGCGGATACCGTTGTCCTTGGACAGGTTGTAGGCCTTTTCGAAGGGCTCGATGCAGGACTGGAGGTCCTTCTCGAACTCGGCCACGAGGAGCATGTACTTGTTGTCGTCCATCTCGTCCTGGGCCTTGGTGGACACCTCGATGGCCCTGTTGTAGTAGAGGACGCCCTCGCCGATGTAACCATACTCGTAGTTCGGGTCGATCTCGGCGCACTTGCGGTAGGAGGCGACGGCCTGGTCAATCTCACCCAACTGACCGTGGATATTGCCCTCGACATAGTAGAGGGAAGGGTTGTCGGGTTCGTTGACCTTTGCCTTGTCGAGCAGTTCGAAGAGACGGTCGGTGCCCTCATCGTGGGACAGGTAATAGTTGATCAGACCGATCAGGATGGACTGGTTCTGCGGGAAGGCGGCGAAGCCCTCTTCGAGGTACTTCTTGGTGTTGAGCGTATCCACGGCGGCGAGTTTCGCAAACACTTCACCTTCGGAATAATAACCCATGTCATAGCACTTCTCGAGCAACTTCTGGGCACGGGCATTCTCACCGAGGGTAAGGGCCGTGAAACCGGCGTTATAGACGGAGTTGGTGTCGATCTTGTTCAGGGGCTCGCGATCGCAGGCAAAGCCGGCTTTCTCAAAAAGGTCGCTGGCGAGTTTGATGTCGCCGAGCTGATAGGCGTTGAAGGCGTCTTTCACATACTTGTTGCCGATGCTCTCATACTCCTTGGCGACCTCCTTGGCCTTCTTCGGATCGAGGGCGAGGCACTTCTCAAAAGCGGCGATGGCCTTATCGAGGGCGTTCTTCTCGACGGGACGGGTCACTTCGATGATGGCGACCTGGAGATTCTCGTTGTAGTAGAGATTCTTGTCGGCATAGACCTCCTTGAGCATCGACTGGCCGGCGATTTCGACCTGCTCCTGGGAGACCGGCTTCTCCGTGCCCATCACATACATGAGTTCCTGTTTGGAAGCGCCCAGAAGGACGTTGCCGGCGGGAGCGTCATAAGCACTCACATAGGCCTGGCCAAGTTTCTGCCATGTGGCAGCCTTGGCGGCCTTCTTCTCATTGAGGGAAGCGGCCACGGCGGCATCGAGGGCCTTGCGGGCCTCGGCCGGCGTCTTGGTCTGGGCCGATGCGGCGGCCGGGATGCTGAGCATCACGACTGCGGTTGCCAAAACGGCGAAAATTCTTTTCATAGTCTATTGAATTTAAGTGTTATTATTCTTCTGCCTGCGGCTCCGGGGCGGCTCCTTCCTGCGGGACTTCTCCCTGCGGGGCCTCTTCCTCTTCGCCCTTGCTTACGACGGACACGGCGGCGATGGCATCCCCTTCCTTGATATTGATCAGGCGTACGCCCTGGGTCGCCCTGCCGGCCACGCGGATATCCGACACGGCCATGCGGATGGTGAGCCCGGAACGGTTGATGATCATCAGGTCGTCTTCGTCCGTCACGTTCTTCATTGCAACAAGCTTGCCAGTCTTTTCAGTGATGTTGAGCGTACGCACGCCCTTGGCGCCGCGCGCCGTCTTGCGATACTCCTCAAAATCAGTCCGTTTGCCGTAGCCGTGCTCGCTGACGACCAGCACCGTGTGGGCGGATGCATCCTCGGCCTCCGGGTTGTAGGCGATGGCGTCCACGACCTCGTCGTACTCCTCGATGTTGATGCCGCGCACACCCGACGCCGTACGGCCGAGCGGACGGGCGTCCGTCTCGTCGAAGCGGCAGCAGCGTCCCTCGCGGGCGGCCAGCAGCAGCTGCTCGCTGCCGTTGGTCATCACCGCGTTGAGCAGTTCGTCGCCCTCGCGGATGGTGATGGCGTTGATACCGTTGGTCCTCGGACGGGAATAGGCCTCCAGGGTGGTCTTCTTGATGATGCCGCGCTTGGTGGTCAGCACCACGTAATTGTTGTTCACGAAGTCGGCGTCGCCGAGGTTGCGCACATTGATGATGGCCTTGATCTTGTCGTCCGGGATGTTGAGCACATTCTGGATGGCGCGGCCCTTGGAGGTGCGGGCGCCCTCGGGCACCTCGTACACCTTGAGCCAGTAGCAGCGGCCGCTCTGCGTGAAGAAGAGCATGGTCGAGTGCATGTTGGCCACGTAGATGTGGTCGATGAAGTCCTCGTCGCGCTTGGCGCTGGCCTTCATGCCCACGCCGCCGCGCGCCTGGGTGCGGAACTCCGTGAGCGGGGTACGCTTGATGTAGCCCAGGTGGGACAGGGTGATGACCACGTCGTCGTCGGCGTAGAAATCCTCCGGATTGAACTCGTCGGCGCTGAGGGTGATCTCGGTGCGGCGCTTGTCGCCGTAGCGGGCCTTCAGGTCCTGGGTCTCCTGCTTGATGATGCCCATCTGCAGTTCTTCGCTGGAAAGGACGTCGTTGCAGTAGGCGATGAACTTGGCCAGTTCGTCGAACTCGGCCTGCAGTTTCTCGCGTTCCAGGCCGGTGAGCTGGCGCAGACGCATCTCCACGATGGCGGAAGCCTGGGCGTCGGTGAAGCCGAAGGTCTCCATGAGTTCGGCTTTGGCCTCGTCCACGCCCTTGGAAGCGCGGATGATGCGGATGATCTCGTCGATCACGTCGATGGCCTTGAGCAGGCCTTCGAGGATGTGGGCGCGCTTCTGGGCCTTGTCCAACTCGAAACGGGTGCGGCGGAGGATCACCTCGTGGCGGAAGTCCACGAAAACCTGGATCATCTCCTTGAGGCCCATCGTGCGCGGACGGCCCTTGACCAGGGCCACGTTGTTGATGGCGAAACTGCTCTGGAGTTCGGTATATTTGAAGAGGGTGTTGAGCACCACGTTGGCGTTGGCCCCCTGCTTGACCCGGATGATGATGCGGGTACCCTCGCGGGAAGTCTCGTCATTGATGTAGGTGATGCCGTCGATCTTCTTGTCCTCGACCATCTGACCGATCTTCTCGATCATGATGCGCTTGTTGACCATGTAGGGAATCTCGGTCACGACGATGGTCTCGCGGCCGTTGTCGGCCACTTCGATCTCGGTCTTGGCACGGATGACCACGCGGCCGCGGCCGGTCTCATAGGCATCCTTGATGCCCTGGACGCCGCGGATGATGCCGCCGGTCGGGAAATCCGGTCCCTTGACATACTGCATCAGGCCCTCGGTGGTGATGTCCGGGTTGTCGATGTAGGCGCAGATGGCGTCGGCGACCTCGCCGAGGTTGTGCGGGGCCATGTTGGTGGCCATACCGACGGCGATACCGCTCGAGCCGTTCAGCAGCAGGAGGGGCGCCTTGGTCGGAAGGACGGTCGGTTCCTGGAGGGAGTCGTCGAAGTTGTTCTGGAAATTGACGGTATCCTTGTCCAGGTCGCCGAGGATGTCCTCGGTGATTTTCATGAGTTTGGCCTCGGTGTAACGCATGGCCGCCACCGGGTCGCCGTCGGGCGAACCGAAGTTGCCCTGGCCGTACACCAGCGGGTAACGCTGGTTCCAGCCCTGTGCCAGACGGGCCATGGCATCATATACGCTGGAATCGCCGTGCGGGTGGAACTTACCGAGCACCTCACCGACGATACGGGCCGATTTCTTCGTCTGACCGGAATAGCTCAGGCCCAGGCCGTCCATTCCGAACAGGACGCGCCGCTGGACCGGCTTCAGACCGTCGCGGGCGTCGGGAAGGGCGCGGGAAACGATGACGGACATCGAGTAGTCGATGTACGCGCTGCGCATCTCCTGATCGATCTCAACCTGCTCGATCATACCGGTTTTTTTCTCTTGGATGTTCTCTTCCATTTCGTTCTTTTTTCGTTTGGCAGGGCATTCCTGCCACAATTCTCTTTAATATGCAAAAATAGTGATTTTTTCAGACAAATTGGCAACTTTTGCTATCTTTGTGTGATTTTTGCAAGAGCGATCCGCGTTATGGACATCAAGGTATCAGACGATCTGGGCGGCATCATCAATTACGCCCGCGAAGAAGCGATGCGGACCGGCAGTTACGGCATCGGTCCCGACCACCTGTTCCTCGGCATCATCCGCCACGGGGACAACAATGCATTGCGCACCCTGAAGGGGCTGGAGGCCGACACCGACCAGCTCAAGCGCTTCATCGACTCGCGCATTTTCACCAACGAACACATCCCCTACTCCGAACTGGAGAATATCACCTTCTCGCGCGGCGCGCAGAACGTGCTCAGTCTCACCATCATGGAGGCCACGCGCCTGAAGAGCGCCGAGGCCGGGGCCGAGCATCTGCTCCTGGCCCTGTGCCGGACCACCGGCAGTTACGGCCAGGCCTTCCTCCGCTCGATCGGCATCGACTACGGCCGCATCCTCACCTGGATGGAGAAGAACGGCATTTTCGGGACGCCGTCCCGTCAGGACGAGCCCGAGCAGGACGACGACGGGGACGAGATCGACTATGGCAACAGCCAGGGCCAGGAGGCATCGCAGGACAAGAAGGATACGCTGGAAGAATTCGGCTATGACCTCACGAAAGCGGCCGCGGAAGGCCGTCTGGACCCTGTCGTGGGTCGCGAAGTGGAGATCAGCCGCGTCATCGAGATCCTCGGCCGGCGCAAGAAGAACAACCCCATGCTCATCGGCGAGCCCGGCGTGGGCAAGTCCGCCATCGTCGAAGGCATCGCCCTTCGCATCGCCTCCGGAGACATCTCCCCCGTCCTGGCCAAGAAACGCATCATCTCGCTGGACATCGCCTCGGTGGTGGCCGGCACCAAATACCGCGGCGACTT
>CAMIYB010000034.1 GCA_946402945.1 uncultured Bacteroidales bacterium
CCAGAGCGGAAGGGGGACTTGCAAGTTTTGGCCATGTTTTTCTGCAAGTGGGTGGTCGAAAGAGGGGGGACTTGCGGATTTTGGCAGGAGTTTTCTGCAAGTGGGTGGCAAGAATGCAGGGCGGGAAGGGATGGAGGCCTCGGGGCGAATAGGTGGGAGGCGGGATGTGCGCTGCCACGTGCAGGGAGCGGTGCCGCATGCGGCATGACGGCGTGTGTTTGACGAATGTTAGGCGGGCGTAGCCCGACTAAAAATGAGGAGTTAGCCGTCAAGCGACCGGGGGTGGGCCCGCCGGACGACGTCAGCCCCGGGCCTCCATCCCTTCCCGGCCCACATCGCGGCGCAAAAAAGAGAGATGCCTTGCGCAGCGCGGAAAGGAGATGCCTTTGTGCAGCGCGGAGAGGGATATCTTTGCGAAGCGCCAGAAATATGTTGGATAAGGATGAACAAAGCGACAGTTTCGGAAGAATTGTTTAAAAATCATTATATTTGTGAGATTATACACGTAAAACAGTTATGGAAGAACGGAAAGTTAAGGCAGAGATCTGGAATGCTGCGGGCAAGGCGGGTGCCGTGCTGGGCATTCTGTGCGTCGTCTGTATGTTGCTGAGCAACCTTGTCGGGAAGATTCCGACCGAAGGAAATTTCGGGCTGTCGATCCTGTCAACCCTGCTGAGTGTCCTCATCTGGTTGGCCAAATTCGTCGGCTGCATCGTCCTCATGCGGCTTTTCATGCTGAACCTCTCCCGGAAAAACCCGGAATTCACCCGCGTGGAGACCTTCCGCTTCGGTACCGCGACGGCGCTGCTGTCCGCCCTGATCGTAGCCGGCGGCTTCCTCTGCTATGTCCTCTTCATCAGCCCGGACTCGCTCGGAGAATCTTTCGAACAGGTTATGGCCCAGATGGCCCCCTCCATGGACGAAAACAGCCGGCAGATCATGGAAGGCATGAAGGACAGAATGCCGGTCATCGGCTTTTTCAGCCAGTTGATATACTGTTTTCTGTACGGATGGGTGCTCTCGCTGATCCTCTCGCGTAACATCCCGTCCAGCAACCCTTTCGAACAGGACGGCGCTCCGCAAAACCCGCAGGACAATGAGTAAAGACGTCAGCATTATCATTCCGCTGCTGAATGAAGCGGAATCCCTCCCGGAACTCACCCGCTGGATCGGTCGCGTGGCGGCCGGAGCGGGCTGGGACTACGAAATCATCCTCATCGACGACGGCAGCACCGACAACTCCTGGGGCGTCGTGCGCGAACTTTCCGCGGAGGATCCTGCCATCCGCGGCATCTCTTTCCGTCGCAACTACGGGAAATCTGCCGCCCTCTATTGCGGTTTCCAGGCCGCTTGCGGCCAGGTCGTGTTCACCATGGACGCCGACCTGCAGGATTCGCCCGACGAACTGCCCGAAATGTACCGGATGGTGACGGAAGAGGGCTACGACGTCGTCTCGGGCTGGAAACAGCATCGCAAGGACAACAAACTCACCAAGAACCTTCCTTCTAAACTTTATAACGCGACCGCGCGCATGATAACGGGCATCAAACTCCACGACATGAACTGCGGTCTCAAGGCCTATCGCCAGGACGTCGTCAAAAACATCGAAGTGTACGGGGAAATGCACCGCTACATTCCCTATCTGGCGAAAAATGCGGGATTTACCCGTATCGGTGAGAAACCCGTCCAGCATCAGAAGCGCAAATACGGGTCGAGCAAATTTGGAATGGAACGCTTCATCAACGGCTTCCTCGACCTGCTCAGCCTCTGGTTCCTGAGTACCTTTGGCAAAAAGCCCATGCACTTCTTCGGTTTCACCGGCATCCTCATGTTCCTGATCGGCGGCGTCATGGCCGTCTGGATCATTGTGGCCAAACTCGTCCACCAGGCCCAGGGACTCCGCTTCCGCGCCGTTACCGACCAGCCGCTCTTCTACCTGGCCCTGGTTGCCGTCCTGGTCGGTGTCATGCTGTTCCTGGCCGGGTTTATCGGGGAAATGGTCGCCCGCTCCGCGCCGGAACGGAATCAGTATAACATCAAAGAAGAAATCCGATGAAACGCAGCCTGCTTCTCCTCTGCGCCCTTCTGGCCGCCGCGGGACTGTCCGCCGCCCCGAAACCCGCCGGCATCTCCGCCGATTCGCTGGAAACGCTGGTCCGCAGGCAAAGCCGTAACCTGCAGGGCCTCCAGGAGCTGCTCGTGACCTTCCGCAGCCAGGGGGACAGCGTCGCCGTCGGCCGGACCCTCTCGGCCATCGGAAAATACTACAATACCAGTGGGGAATACATCAAATCCATCGATGCGTACAAAGAGGCCTATGCGATTGAGGTGGAGCATTCCCCGGTCATCCAGTCGGTCTATACCCTGATCGGACTGGCCACGAGTTGCCGCCGCATCGGCGCCTACTCGAGCGCGTCCGACTACCTTTTCGAGGCGCTCAAACTCTTGGAATCCAGCGAAATTTACGACACGCCGGAGGGAAAGAAGCAGCGTTCTTACGTGCTGAACGGCCTGGGAAATGTGTACAAATATCTCGACAACGGCGAGGAGGCCGAACGCTATTTCCGGGAGTCCCTGGCCCTGGACGAGGAAATCGACAACTACCTCGGTATCGCCATGAACTGGTCCACCATCGGCAGCATCTACGAATACCGGGAGCAGTATGATTCCGCGGCCGTGATGTATGCCCGGTCCCTGGATTACAACAAGCGGTCCAATTCGCGCAGCGGCATCGGCGTCAGTTACAACCGTCTGGGCCAGCTCGCCTACGGCATGGGGGACGTAAAAAAAGCGGAGGAGGACTTCCTCGCAGGCTACAATGTGCTCAAGAAGGCCGGGGACCGCTGGAATCTCGCCAAATCCGCCACTTCCCTGGCTCATCTGTATATCGATGAAGGGCAGTACGGCAAGGCGCAGCGCTATCTCGACGAGGCGCATGAGATCGTCCGCGGGCGCCATGCCTATGGCTATGAAGCCGAGATCCATGCCTACCAGGCCCAACTCAACGCCCGGCAGGGACAATACCGCGAGGCCTACGACCAGGCCCTCCGGAGCATGTCGTACACGGACAGTTCCTCCACCCAGAAGAACGAACAGGCCGTAGCCCAGAGCCGGATCAAATTCGAGCAGGAACGCAACCGGATGGAAATGGGAAAGGTCCTGCACGAGAAGGAAATCGAGGTGGCCCGCCGCAAGACGGTGCTCACCCTGGCCGCCGTCGTCGGTCTGGCCCTCCTGCTGATTATCCTCCTGCTCTTCCGCAACATCCGGCTCCAGAAAAAACGCAACGAGGAACTCCTGGAGGCCAATGCGATCAAGAACAAGTTCTTCTCCATCATCTCGCACGACCTCAAGAACCCGGTCATCGCCCAGAAAAACACCCTGCAGCTGCTGGTGGACAACTACGACAAATTGCCCAAAGACCTGGTCTATGCCCAGTGCCAGGAACTCTCCAAATCGTCCGAGTCGCTCCTGTCGCTGCTGATGAGCCTGCTGGACTGGTCCCGTCTGGAAGTGGGCAAGATCCGCTATGAACCCATCCGCATCAACCTGCTGAACGTCATCGAAGATACGCTGCGGCCGCTGGAGGAGCAGATGTCCCTCAAGGGCATTACCCTGCGTACGAAAGTCCGCTCCGACCTCTATGCCAATGCCGACATCAACATCACCTCGACGGTCCTGCGCAACCTGGTCAGCAACGCCATCAAGTTCTCCAGCAGCGGAGACAGCATCCTGATCGGTGTCACCGAAGAGGGGCCGGACAAACTCCGTCTCTCGGTCAAGGACCAGGGCCTGGGCATGAGCCGCGAGGACGTGGACAAGCTCTACAAACTGACCGATGCGGTATCGACGCGGGGCACGGCCGGCGAGACCGGAACCGGCCTCGGCCTGATCGTCTGCCGTGAGATGCTCTCCCTGGCGGGGAGCGACCTTGTCGTAACCAGCCAGCTGGGTAAGGGCTCCACCTTCTCCTTTACTGTGGACAAGACCGAATAGAGGCCCTTTTTTATGCCTGTAGCGGTGGTATTTCCATGAGAAATTGCTATCTTTGCAAGATGAATTATCGATAATACAATGGCGCAAATCAACATTACCTTTCCTGATGGCAGCGTCCGCTCCTACGAACAGGGCGTGACGGGCCATGACATTGCGATGAGCATTAGTCCGAGGCTGGCCGCCGACGTGCTGGCCGTATCCGTCAAAGCGGAGGGCGATACCGACCCCGCCGACAAAGGCACCGTTATCGACCAGACGCGTCCCATCATGGAAAGTTGCCAGGTCCGTCTCCTCAAATGGGAGGATGACGAGGCCAAGCGGGTGTTCTGGCATTCCTCTTCCCACCTGATGGCCGAGGCCCTCGAGGCCCTGTATCCGGGCGTCAAGTTCGGTATCGGCCCCGCCGTGGAGAACGGCTTTTACTACGATGTGGACTTCGGCGGCAAGCCGATTTCCGACGCCGAACTCCCGAAGATCGAGCAGAAGATGCTCGAACTGGCCCGCCAGAAGCAGGAATTCCGCCGGATCGAAGTTTCCAAGGCCGATGCCCTGAAGTATTTCGAGCAGAAGGGCGACCCGTATAAGTGCGAACTGATCAGCGAGTTGGAAGACGGAACGATCACCTATTACGAGAACGGGGCCTTCACCGACCTGTGCCGCGGACCGCACCTGGCCAATACCGACGTCATCAAGGCTGTCAAACTGACGGCCCTGGCCGGTGCCTACTGGCGCGGCGACGAGAAGCGTCAGCAACTGACCCGTATCTACGGCATCACCTTCCCGAAGAAATCCATGCTGGACGAGTACCTCCTGGTGCTCGAAGAGGCCAAGAAGCGCGACCATCGCAAGTTGGGCAAGGAGATGGAGCTCTTTATGTTCTCGCAGCGCGTGGGCCAGGGCCTTCCCCTGTGGCTGCCCCGTGGCGCCGTCATGCGCTATGAACTGGAAAGTTTCCTGCGCCGCAAACTCAACGAGTCGGGCTATTTCCCCGTCGTGACCCCGCACATCGGCAGCAAGCAGTTGTACGTAACCTCCGGCCACTACGCCAAATACGGCAAGGATTCCTTCCAGCCGATCCATACTCCGCAGGAAGGGGAGGAGTACATGCTCAAGCCCATGAACTGCCCGCACCACTGCGAGATTTACCGCAGCGCCCCGCGTTCTTACCGTGACCTGCCCCTCCGCCTGGCGGAGTTCGGTACCGTTTACCGTTACGAGCAGAGCGGCGAGTTGCACGGTCTCACCCGCGTCCGCAGTTTCACCCAGGACGACGCCCACATGTTCGTGCGCCCCGACCAGCTCAAGGATGAATTCAAGAAGGTCATCGACCTGATCCTGTATGTGTTCAAGGTGTTCAAGTTCGAGGATTACACCGCGCAGATTTCCCTGCGGGACAAGGTAAACCGCGAGAAGTACATCGGTTCCGACGAGAACTGGGCCCATGCCGAGTCCGCCATCATCGAATCCGCCGCCGAGAAGGGCCTCAAGACCGTCGTGGAATACGGCGAGGCCGCCTTCTATGGCCCGAAACTCGACTTCATGGTCAAGGACGCCATCGGCCGCAAGTGGCAACTCGGCACCATCCAGGTCGACTACAACCTGCCGGAGCGCTTCGAACTGGAATACACCGATGCCGACGGGTCGAAGAAACGTCCGATCATGATCCACCGGGCCCCCTTCGGTTCCATCGAGCGTTTCACCGCGGTGCTGCTCGAACATACGGGCGGACATTTCCCGCTCTGGCTCGCTCCCGACCAGGTGAAAGTGCTGCCAGTCAGCGAAAAATATGCAGATTACGCAAAAAAAGTTTGTAATTTGCTGAATTATTCCGAACTTCGCGCTTCCGTGGATGACCGTAACGAGACGCTTGGCAAGCGGATCCGTGAGATTTCGCTGCTCAGAGTGCCTGTGCTGGTCATCGTGGGCGAGAAGGAACAGTCCGAAGGGCTGGTTTCCGTCCGTCTGCGCGGAGAAGACAAGGGCTGCATGCCCACCGAAACGTTCATCAGTTGGTTCAAGGACGCCGTCAAGGCGGAACTGGACCGCAGTGAAGCATAAAAAGGAGTATAAACTAAATTTAAGGGAGGATTTTTTATCGCAACGCCTTACAAACCCCATTTCAGCAGCCCGAGGCCTGCTGGAGGGCCGAAACCCCGGCCCAACGGACTTCGTCCCGCCCCCCGTCAGAAGGGAGAGAACGAACCGAATATCAATGAGGAGATAACCGCTCCTCAGGTACGATTGGTCGGAGACAATATTCCGACCCAGGGTATTTATCCGCTCGCCCAGGCCTTGCAGATGGCCGACGAACTGGAAATGGATTTGGTGGAAATCAGTGCGAAGGCAGACCCTCCCGTGTGTAAGATCCTGGACTATCAGAAATATCTCTATCAGCAGAAAAAGAAAGCCAAGGAGATGAAACAGAATGCGTCCAAGGTCGTCATCAAGGAGATTCGCTTCGGTCCCAACACCGACGAGCATGATTTCCAGTTTAAACTCAAGCATGCCCAGGAATTCCTCGGAGAGGGTTCCAAGGTGAAAGCCTCCGTCTTCTTCCGCGGACGTTCCATCATGTTCTCGGACCAGGGGGAGAAACTGCTTCTCCGTTTTGCCGTGGAACTCGAGGATTTCGGCCGCGCGGAGAACATGCCCAAACTCGAGGGTAAGCGCATGATTATGATGATTGCCCCCGTTAAAAAGAAATAATCCGCGCGAAGCGGACATGTATATTTTATTAACTAATTAACAAACAAAGAGATGGCAAAGCTCAAAACCAACTCCGGTGCCAAAAAGCGCTTTACGCTTACCGGATCGGGAAAGATCAAGAGAAAGCACGCTTACCACAGCCACATTCTCACCAAGAAGACCAAGAAGCAGAAAAGGAATCTGGACCACTTCGCGATCCTCGACAAGGTCGATGTCCGCCGGGTCAAAGAACTTCTTGTCCTCTAAACCTATTTATTGTTTAACTTGGAAAGCAGTCGAAAAAGTGTCCGAATAGTGACCACTGCCTCCGGAAAAAAATTCAATTATGCCTAGATCAGTCAACTCTGTGGCCTCCAGGGCCCGCCGCAAGAAGATCCTCAAGCAGACCCGCGGCAATTTCCTCTCCAGGAAAAACGTCTGGACGGTAGCGAAGAACACCTACGAGAAAGGTCTCACCTACGCCTACCGTGACCGTAAAGCCAAGAAGCGCGAGTTCCGCGCCCTCTGGATCCAGCGTATCAACGCCGCCGCGCGTTCCTACGGAATGTCCTATTCCCAGTTCATGGGCAAACTTGCCAAGCAGAACGTCGGTCTCAACCGCAAGGTGCTCGCCGACCTCGCGATGAACAACCCGCAGGCATTCGAAGCGATCATCAACTCCGTCAAGTAGTTTTTTCGGATGAGCTGGAGGGATTTCTGCCACAACCGTTGGGTGCGGTTCGGTTTCTGGGCCGTGCTGTATGTGTTGTGGGTTATCTGGCTCGGAAATTACTGGTGGCTCCTCGGCCTCGTGCCGCTCTTCGACGGGCACATCACCAAAAAGGTGAAATGGCTCTTCTGGAAGAAAGAGTACAAGGAAGGGGAGAAGCACAATGCCCTGCTGGACTGGCTGGACGCCATCATCTTCGCAGTGGTCTTTGTGACCTTCATCAATATTTTCTTTTTCCAGGCCTTCAAGATTCCTTCCTCCTCCATGGAAAGTTCCCTGCTGACCGGAGACCACCTCTTCGTCAGCAAACTGACTTACGGACCGAAGATTCCCGAAACGCCGCTCACCATTCCCTTTACCCACAATGTCATTTTCGGAAAAGAGTCCTATTCGACGCTGATCCACAATGACTACCGGCGCCTGAAAGGCTTCCGGCATGTGCGCAGGGGTGATTATGTGGTGTTCAACTTCCCGAATGGGGACTCCGTCCTCACGAAGGCGCCCGCAGACGACTATTATGCGCTCTGCCGTACCGCCGGAAAGAAATACGCCCTTACGAATTTCGGACCGCTGAAGGTCCGTCCCGCCGACAAGAAAGACCACTATGTCAAACGCTGCGTGGCTGTCGCGGGGGACACGCTCTCCATTCGTGACGGACAGGTTTTCATCGGGAACCAGGCCCAGGAAGTGTGGCCGGGCGTGCAGAACACCTACATGGTGAGGACCAACGGGACGCAGATCAATGCCCGTACCCTCGAAAAGTTGGGACTCAATACCGCAGAATTGTGGTTTGATGAGACGCTGCCGGGCTATCCGGCCATGCCGCTGACCGCGTCCATGCTCCAGGCCGTCGAGGCCTGCGCCAATGTGGTCGGGGTGGAACCCAACAACGATGTTTATCCGCCGGACTATCCGGATTCCTACAAACTCATTTTCCCCTTCGACCTCCGTTTCCCGTGGACCCGGGACAATTTCGGTCCGCTGTGGATCCCCGCAAAGGGGGCGACGGTCAGCCTGACGACGGACAATCTTCCGCTCTACGGGCGCCTGATCCGGGACTATGAGCACCACTCTCTCCGCGTGGAGGACGGTCGGATCTACATCGACGGGCAGGAAACCGAATCCTATACCTTCGGGCAGGATTATTACTTTATGATGGGCGATAACCGGCACAATTCGCTGGATTCCCGCTACTGGGGATTCGTCCCGGAAGACCATATCGTCGGACGGCCTTCCCTGATCTGGCTCTCGACGGACGCCCACAAGGGCTTCCCGGCCAACATCAGATGGCGCCGATTCTTTAAATTCGTCTGATTCAGACGGGTTTTCTTGGAAATCCGGAAAAAAAACGCGATATTTGCGGTTCGCAAAACGAAAAAATTAAAAAGTATAGATATTATGGCAAAGGTTTGTCAAATTACTGGCAGAAAACGGATGGTCGGCAACAATGTCGCCCACTCCAAGCTCCGCACCAAGCGGACGTTCGGCATCAACCTCAAGAACAAGAAGTTCTGGTCTGAGGAGGAAGGTCGTTTCATCACCCTCAAGGTTTCCGCCAAGGGGATGAGGACCATCAAGAAGAATGGCCTCGAGGCCACCGTCAAAGAGGCCCAGAAGAAGGGTTTCGTTAACCTTGTTTAACTCCACGCGCTATGGCAAAGAAAACCAAAGGAAATCGTGTGCAGGTCATCCTTGAGTGCACCGAGCAGAAAGAAAGCGGTGTTCCGGGCATCTCCCGTTACATCACGACCAAGAACAAGAAGAACACGCCGGAGCGTCTTGAGATGCGCAAATACAACCCGTATCTCCACAAGGTGACCCTTCATCGTGAGATCAAGTAAAACAGGAGGATAGACTATGGCAAAGAAAGCTGTTGCAACATTCGCCGCCAAGGCCGGCTCCAAGAGCATGGTCAAGTGCATCCGGATGGACAAATCTCCCAAGACCGGCGCTTACGTTTTCACGGAGCAGCTCATCGAGTCCGGTAAGGAGAAGGATTTCTTCAAGAAATAATCCGTCCCGCCCCAAGATTACAGCCCAGGCAATGCCCGGGCTGTTTTTTTTGTGGCAGGAATTGCTTATATTTGTGGATTAAAAGAAAAGCGGATGGGTATTTTCGACAAAGGGGTCAAAAAGACCAACCAGAACTTCTTCCAGAAGCTCTCCCGGGCCATCGTCGGACGGTCTCGGGTGGACGAGAACGTGCTGGATGCTATCGAGGAGGCGCTGGTTTCCTCGGATATGGGCGTAGATACCACGCTCAAACTCATCGACAATCTCGAGGACAGGGTGGAGAAGGACAAATATATGTCCATGGAAGAACTGGTGGACCTGCTCCGGGACGAAATTGCCAAACTGCTGGACGTGGACGGAGCGGAGACCGTGGTCCCCTTCGATTTCTCGAAGAAACCCTACGTGGTAATGGTGGTGGGCGTCAATGGCGTGGGCAAGACCACGACCATCGGCAAACTGGCCGCCTCGCTCCGCGCACAGGGAAAGAAGGTCATCATCGGTGCGGCCGACACCTTCCGTGCCGCGGCCGTGGACCAACTCGTCGTCTGGGCCGAACGGGCCGGCGTGGAGATCGTCCGGCAGGGGATGGGCTCCGACCCGGCTTCCGTGGCCTTCGATACGGTCAAAGCCGCCGTCGCCCGGGACGCCGACGTGGTCCTCATCGACACGGCGGGCCGTCTCCACAACCGCATCGACCTGATGAACGAACTCACCAAGATCCGCAACGTGATGCGCAAAGTCGTCCCTGACGCCCCGCACGAGGTGCTGCTGGTGCTGGATTCCACCACCGGCCAGAACGCCTTCCAGCAGGCAAAGGAATTCTCCCGCGCCACGGACGTCACGGCGCTGGCCGTCACCAAACTCGACGGCTCGGCCAAAGGCGGCGTGGTGGTCGGAATCGTGGACCAGATGCGCATCCCCATCAAGTTTATCGGCATCGGCGAAGGCATCGACGACCTCAAGGTGTTCGACCGGCGGGAATTCGTCTCTTCGCTTTTTTCCAAGGAAGATATACAATAAGATACGACTATGAAACTTTCCTACGACTGGCTCAAAGATTATCTGGAGTGTGACCTGGACGCGCAGCAGGTGGCCGAGGCGATGACCGCCATCGGCATCGAGGTGGACAGCGTCAGCGAAGAGGAGGAAATCCCCGGCGGACTCGCCGGCGTGGTGGTGGCCCATGTGCTGACCTGCGTCCCCCATCCGGATTCCGACCATCTCCATATCACCACCGTGGACGACGGCTCTCCCGAGCCGGTTCAGGTGGTCTGCGGCGCTCCGAACGTCGCGGCGGGGCAGAAGGTGCTCTTTGCCCGCATCGGGACGGTCCTCCCCGGCGACTTCAAGATCAAGAAATCCAAAATCCGTGGCGTCGAGTCCTTCGGCATGATCTGCGCCGAAGACGAGTTGGGCATCGGGACGAGCCATGAGGGCATCATGGTCCTGCCGGAGGATGCCGTGCCGGGTACCCCCGCCAAGGAATACCTCCATCTCAAGACCGAGGCCGTCATCGAATATGAAATCACGGCCAACCGGGTGGACGCCGCTTCCCATATCGGCGTGGCCCGCGACCTGTACGCCTATCTGAAGAGCAAGGGACAGCCCTGCCGTTTCGCCTATCCCGACGTTTCCGCTTTCCGGGAAGGTCCCGAGGGGCTGTACCGCGGCGAAGGTGCCCTGGACGGCGCCATCCCCGTCGAAGTGGCCGACCCCAGCGGCGCTCCGCGCTATACCGGTATCACGGTGCGCGGCGTCCAGGTGGGCCCGTCCCCGGAATGGCTCCAGAAACGGCTCCAGTCCATCGGCCTGCATCCGATCAACAATGTGGTGGACATCTCCAACTTCGTCCTTTTCGAACTGGGACAGCCGCTGCACACCTTCGATGCCGGAAAGATCGAGGGCGGCAAGGTGATCGTGCGCCGCGCGGCTCCGGGCGAGAAGATCGTGACCCTCGACGGGGTGGAGCGCAGCCTCCAGCCCACGGACGTGGTCATCGCCAATGTGCGGAAACCCATGTGCATCGCCGGCGTGTTCGGCGGGGAGGATTCCGGCGTGACGGAGTCCACGCACGACGTCTTTATCGAAGGCGCCTATTTCGATCCCGGATCCATCCGCAAGACTTCCAAATTCCATGGTCTCCAGACCGACGCCTCCTTCCGCTTCGAGCGCGGCTGCGACCCGCAGATGGCCGCTTTCGCCGCCAGGCGGGCCGCCCTGCTGATCCAGGAGCTGGCCGGCGGCCAGGTGGTGGGCAAGATGCAGGAAGTGTATCCGCAGCCCATCCCCAAGGCCGTCATCGACCTCGACTACGACCGCATCGAAGGCCTGATCGGCAAGAAGATCGGTCACGACACCATCGAAGGGATCCTGACGGCCCTCGCGTATGAATTCCTCGAGAAACGTCCCGGCGGCGCCCGTGTGGCGGCCCCGTCCTACATGGTCGATGTGACCCGCGAGTGCGACGTGGTGGAGGAGGTGCTCCGCATCTACGGTTACAACAACATCGAACTGCCGCACGGGATGCGCATGAGCGTTTCCCCGACCCCGAACCCCGATCCGGAAGCCGTGCGGAACTATATTTCCAACTTCCTGGCGGCCAATGGCTTCGTGGAGACGATGAACAACTCCCTGACCCGGGGCGCCTACTATGAGAGGCTCACCACCTTCCCGGCCGCCCGCTGCGCCCGCATCGTCAATCCGCTCAGTTCCGATCTCGATGTCATGCGCCAGACCCTTATCCTGGGCGGTCTGGAGGTCATCGCCTACAACCTCAACCGGCAGCTGACGACCCTCAGGACCTTCGAATACGGCTCCGTGTATCAGCGCCGGGAGGAAGGCGACGGAAAGACGCTGGATTCCTACGAGGAGCATACCTGCTTCTCCCTGATGATGACGGGACCGAGCGAGAAGAGTTGGCGTGCAGAGGCAGGGAAGGGCAGTTATTTCCAACTGAAGGGCTACCTGGAACTCCTGCTCCGCCGTTACGGGGTGGATATCTACACCCTGGAGACGGAAGCGGCCCCCGCGGACATTTTCGCCGAAGGCCTGACCTATCTCCTGCCGGGAAGCCGGAAGCGGCTCGCCGTCATGGGTACCGTCAATCCGGCCCTGGCCCGCAGTTTCGACATCCGCCAGAGCGTCTTCGCCGCCGAGATCGACTGGCCGGCCCTTTTCCAACTGGTCAGCCGCGTGAAGGTGAAATTCACCGAACTCCCGAAATTCCCCGGCGTCCGCCGCGACCTGGCTCTCCTCCTGGACGAGAGCGTCTCCTATGCCGACCTGCGCCGGAGCGCCGTCCGCTGCGCCCGGAAACTGCTGCGTCAGGTGACCCTGTTCGACGTGTACCGGGGCGAGAAGATTCCTGCGGGCAAGAAGCAGTATGCCCTGGGTTTCTTCCTCCAGGACAGCGAAAAGACCCTGACAGACCAGGAGGTCGAAAAGGTGATGGCCAAACTGCTGGCCACGTTCCAGAACGAATTCGGAGCCGTTCTCCGCTAAAGATATGCGTCCCGTCCGTTCATCTCTCCTGGCCCTGGCCCTGATGCTCCTGCTGCTTTCCGGCTGCGGGAAGGGCCGGGTTATCCCCCGGGACAAAATGGCGCGGATCTACGCCGAGATGTTCGTGGTGGACCAGTGGCTGAAGGCGGACAGGGAAGCCGGGCGCCGGGCCGACACCTCGCTGGTATATGAGCCCATTTTCAACAAATACGGCTATACCGCCAGGGATTACCGCAGGAGCGTCCAGCGCTACATGGAGGACCCGGACCGCTTCGGCCGCGTCTTCGAGAAGACGGAGAAACTGCTCCAGGCCCATCTGGACGAGATGGCTGTCGAGGACAGGCTGCGGGGCACCCTGGACAGCATCCGGCTGGCCAAGTCCCACCGCGAGTTCCGCGTGCCGGTGCCCGTGGCGGAGTTGTTCGACATACCCTACCGTTCCGATACGCTGGTGCTGGTCCTCGATTCGACGGGCCGCTATGTTATCGAGCATCCTGTCACCGATACCCTGTACAAGGGTCCCCGGATGTTCGTGACGAATATGGATTCCCTCCGCCGGCTCGACTCCATTGCGGCCGCGCGGGCAGACTCCCTGCGCCGCATCGATTCCGTGGCCACGGCCCGGGTGGATTCGCTCGCACGCGTCGATTCGCTCGCCCGCATCGATTCGCTTAAAAAGGATTGACAATGAAACGGTTTGCGGCGGAATACCTCTACACCCTTTCCTCGGACGTCCCTTTGCGAAACGCTTTCGTAGAGGTGGATGAGGACGGGAGCATCCTCCGGACGGGGGTCTGCGAAGATCCGTCCGCGGAAGCCGCTTTCTTCCAAGGGGCCATCGTCCCGGGCTTTGTCAACGCCCATTGCCATATCGAACTCTCCTATTTGTGGAAGAAGTTCCGCAAAGGAACGGGGATGGCCGGTTTCATCGACCAGATCAACGCCCTGCGTGACACCTCCCCCCGGGAGGAAAAAATAGCGACCATCCGCCACTGGATGCAGCGCCTCTGGGACCGTGGGGTCAGCGCGATGGCCGATATCAGCAACTGCGCCGACTCCTTTTCCGTCAAGGCAGCCTCGCCCCTGTACACCCGCACCTTCCTGGAAGTGTTCGGCACCGAGCCGGAGGACTGTCCTGCCGTTATGGATGCCGTCCGGGCCTTGCAGAAGGAGGCGGTCTCCTACGGCCTGGACGCCGCTCCGACGCCGCATGCCTGCTATACGATGAGCCCGCGGCTCCTGACCGCCGCCAGCGCGGACGCCCTTGCCGCCGGCTTCCTTTCCTTCCACAGTGAAGAAACGCCCCAGGAAGAGGAGATGATGCGCCGTGGGACGGGGGAGATGGCCGACAACCGCCGGGCTGCCGGCATGTCCCTTCCGCCGGTGACGGGTACCTCCTCGCTGCGTTATTTCCTCGATTGCCTGGCGAAGATCCATCCTGCGCCCTTCCGGGAGCATATCCTCCTGGTCCATGAGGTCTGCATGGATGCCGAAGGGATGACCGCCGTCCGGACGGAACTGCCCGGAGGCTTTGTCGCCCTTTGCCCGCTTTCCAACCTCTACATCCACCAGGCGCTTCCGCCGGTGGAGGAGATGCGCCGCGCCGGGCTCCGGCTCTGTGTGGGAACGGATTCCCTCTCCAGCAACGACGACCTCGACCCGCTTGCGGAACTCTATTGCCTCCAGGAACATTTTCCCGGGATTCCCCTCGGGGAGATGCTGGGATGGGCCTGCCGCAACGGCGCCGAATTCCTTGGTAAAGAACAGATTTACGGGACCCTGGAGCCGGGCAAGCGGCCCGGACTGGTCCTGATTGACTCTCTGGGGGCGGACGGCCGCCTGACCGCCTCCAGCCAATCCCGCCGCCTGCTATGATGCGTGAAACCCTGGTATTCGGGCCCATCTTCAGCCGCCGGCTGGGCTCCTCCCTCGGGATCAATATCCTGCCCGAGCGGGGGAAA
>CAMIYB010000035.1 GCA_946402945.1 uncultured Bacteroidales bacterium
CGTCCACGCCGAAGACGACGATATAGTACTCACCGGGCTTCGGGGCGTCGTCGTAATAGACGCCGTCCGCCTCGAAGGTGATGTCGGCCGGGGCGAGGCCGCTGTCCTCACGATACCATTCGATATCCCAGTCGATGAAATCTTCGAGGGAAGCGAAATTGGCATCCACATAGGTGACGGGGACCAGATCGTAACTGAACGGCTCGGTAATGCCGGCGATGCGGAAGGCGCTGAAGGTGCCGTTCTCATCGGTATTGTTGCCGACATATTTGACCACCCAGTCCGCGATGAGGTGATGGGAGAGCGCCTCGGTGGTGAACTTCTCCACGGCAGGGGTACCGTAGGCCTTATAGACGGTGACGGTCTCCGGCTCTTCGCCGGCCTCATCCTCCTCGTCGGCGGCCGGAGCGGGATTGCCTTCCTGACCATCCTCGCCATCGCCCTCTTCGGGGGTCTCCTCTTCCGGAGCCGCCTCCTCGAAGGCGCCGAAACCGAAAGCCAGGACCTTGTATTCCGTATCCTCTTCCAGCGCCTCCTCGCCGACGGCGAAAGTCTTGGAAGTACCGCTGGAAAGCAGGGAAGGATCCTCTTCCAGGGATTCGGCAAGTTCCTCAATGAAAGCCTCTTCCTCACCGTCCTCGGCATCGCAGAGGCCGGCCCACCAGGTCATCTCTTCGCTGCCGTTGTGGGAAACCTCGATGACGGCGCCCGTAGCCGTGACGGACACGACTTTGACCGCAAAGACCACCTCGTCAGGATCGACGGTCGGAGGGATGATGACCTCGGCCTTGGTGGTGAAATACTCGGAAGCGGGGGTGCCGTACACCTTTCCGTCGGCCGTCAGGCCGAACACGATGAAGACGTAGGGCGTTTCGGGATCGAGTTCGGTAAGCGAAACGGTCTGCTTGCTGCCGGTCAGGAGGTTCTCCTTGGCAATACCCTTGGACACGGCCGCATCGATCAGGTTGCGGACGGGGGCGGCAAGGTCATCACTGCAGATGCCGTACCAGGTCAGGTCTTCGGCACCGTCATGGGTGACCACGATGTCGACGGCATCGGCCGTAGGGGTCTTCGCACGGGCCGTGAAGGTCGTTTCATTCCGCTGCTCTTCGGGATTGATCTCGGCAGCCTGTTCGCAGGCGACGGCAAAGAAAAGGGCCGCCAGGGCCACCAGCAATCCGGATACTCTCAAATGTTTCATAGACATACTCTTTCTGTCGTTTTATTCTGTGTCTGCGACCGGGAAATAGGATTGGGGAACCCGGAAAGGCAGACTATGCAACATAATCAACCCGCAAATTCGCAATTTTTTTTGAGACTGCCAAATTTCTCGGCAAAAAACAACAAAAAATCCCCCTATCGGGGGGATTCAATGGCAGATTGGGCGGATAAAATGCCTATTTCAGCGTTTTCTCGAGGAAACGGCGAAGACCCGCCTCGTCCTTGACATCGGACTCGTCGCTGAGGTCGCCGCCGACGATCAGGTAGGAGGTCGGAAGCGTCGTGACCCGGTAAAGGGACAGGGCGCGGGACGCCTCACCCTTGCCGTCGCAGACATTGACCCAATCCAGTTTCTGGTTGCGCACCACGGTGGCCCAGGCGGTCTTGTCCGTATCCAGGGACACGGAATAGATCTCGAAGCCCTTGTCGTGATACTGGTCGTAGAGCGGCTTCAGGACATCGAGGTTGAAGAGGGTCTGGTCCGCATCGGCGGCCGTCCAGAAATAGAGCAGCAGCACCTTGGCCTCCACATCGCTCAGGCGGACTTTCTGCCCGCGGATATCGGGCATTTCCAGGTCGGGGAATCCGATCGGCTCGGTCGAGCGCAGCCGGGTATCCAGTTCCATGAGGTTCTGGCGCCGGCGGGCCTCCTCGTCCAGGGCTTTGACATAGCGGGAATCGGGATAGACCGTCCGGAGCGAGTCGCAGGCATTGCGGAAATGGATGGCGTCCGTCTTCTGGCTGAAGAGCGGCAGGTTTTCCCCGATGACCTGATACAGGACGGGCACCACCGTCAGCGAATGGGGATGCTCCATGACATACATGACGCGGTCGCGGTAGTAGCCGATGTACTGCTTGGCCATGTCGCGGCGCACCCTGCGGGCCTGTTCCGACTCGGGATCCAGGTCGTCCAGGCGGGCGGAAGCGGCGGCGAACTGCCCCGCAAATTCCGCCTCGGCGCGTTCCACCTCCATCAGGAGGGTCGTTTCGGCCGAGCCCGTCACCGAATAGTTGCCGAGGGTGTCGGAGACCACTTCCACGCGGTCCCCCGCCTTCAGCAACAGGGATGCGACGCGCTGCTCCCCATAGAACAGATACAGGAACTCGGGCTGTCCCTCCACGAGCGGAGCCCGGTAGGAATAGGCGCCGTTCTTGTCCGTCCGCAGGGTATCCAGCGTCCGGTAGTGGTTGACCTCGAGCAGACGGACCACGATCTCCGCTTCCGGCGCATCGGTCAGCACACCGGAAATCCGGGCGCCCTTGCCGCAGGAAACGACGGCCAGCAGCGCCAGCAGGGCGAGTTTACAGTTTCTCATATTCAGCGAGGATGGCGGCAGCGATCTCCTGCATCCGCTCCGGGGACGGCTTGAGATGCTCCTTGCGGAAATCCAGGTCGGCCTCGCTCTGGAGCGGGACCAGGTGGATGTGGGTATGGGGGACTTCCATGCCGAGGACGGCCACCCCTACCCGCTTGCAGGGAATGGCGGCCTTCAGGGCCAGGGCGACCTTGCGGGCGAAGGCCCACAGGCCGGCGTACACGGATTCGTCCAGATGGAAGATGTAGTCGTCCTCCACCTTTTTGGGAATCACCAGGGTATGACCTTCCGCCAGGGGGCTGATGTCCAGAAAGGCATAATAATCATCGCTTTCCGCCACTTTCCAGGACGGAATCTCGCCTTGGGCGATACGGGTAAAGAGAGTTGCCATCAGAGGGAAATGTCAAGGATTTTGAACTTCATGACGCCGGAAGGGACTTTCGCATCCACGGTCTCGCCCTTGCCATGGCCCATGAGGGCCCGGCCGATGGGGGTCGTGGCGGCCAGTTTGCCCTTGGAGAAATCGGCCTCGGTCTCGCCCACGATGGTGAACTCCATCTCCCGGTTCAGCGAGAGATTGAGCACCTTCACGCGGTTCATCATGCCCACGGTCTCCGTGTTCACTTTCGAAGCGTCGATCACCTTGGCATTGGCCACCATGTTCTTGAGGTTGGCGATCTTGAGTTCCAGCAGGCCCTGGGCCTCGCGGGCCGCATCGTACTCCGCATTCTCGGAAAGGTCACCCTTTTCGCGGGCCTCCGCAATGGCTGCGGAGATGACGGGGCGCTGTGCCAGCGCGTCGGCGAGGTCTTTCTTGAGTTTCTCCAAACCCTCCTGGGTCATATAATGGGAATCTGCCATAGTGTTAAGTATTGTGTCAAAAAACCCGCCCAAACAGGGCGGAAAAAAGTAATCAAAAAGGAGTCCTGCCCAAAAGCAGAACCCGCTCTAACCGTTTGCAAAGATAGCAATTTTTTCTTTATAACAACATTTCAGCCCCTTTTTTCCGCCAGCAGGGACAGGCAACGCTCGCGGTCTTCGCAAAGTTGCCCCCGCAAGGCATCCAGGGAGTCGAAACGCCGCTCGTCGCGGATGCGCCCCAGGAAGGAAATCTGCAGCGGGAGGCCGTAGATCTCCTCGTCGAAATCGAAGAGATGGGTCTCGATGGACAGGTTCTCGCCCGCGGAAACGGTGGGCCGGCGGCCGATGTTGCACATTCCGTGGAGGGCCCGGCCCTGCAAGGAAGCCCCTACGAGGTACACGCCGGCTTTGGGCAGGAGTTTCAGGGGCTCGTAGAGTTGCATGTTGGCCGTCGGGAATCCGAGGGTGCGGCCGAGCCGGTTGCCCGCCACCACGACGCCGGTCAGGCTGTACGGCCGTCCGAGCATGGCGGCGGCCGCTTCCGCATCCCCTTCCGCGAGGGCGGCGCGGATGCGGGTGGACGAAATGGGGCGGGAACCGGCGGAAACCGCTCCGGGACGGATGACCTCCAGGCCGAGGGATTCGGCGATGGCGGCGATTTCGTCCGGACTGCGGCGGTCGGAGCCGAGGCGGTTGTCGTAGCCCAGGAGAAGGGCCGTGGCCCCATAGCGGCCGATCAACACCTCCCTGAGATAGGCTTCCGCGCTCAGGGCGCTGAATTCCCGGGAAAAGGGGATCACCTCCACCCCGTCCACGCCACAGGCCTCCAGAAGGGCTTTTTTCTCATCGAGCGAGGTCAGCAGACGCAACTCGCGGGCGCCGTCCTGGAGGACCGTCCGGGGATGGGGCCAGAAGGTCAGTACCAGGGCGCGCTCTCCCCGCTCCCGCGCGGCCGCCGTCAGCGCAGAAAGCACACGACGGTGCCCGAGATGGACACCGTCGAAGAAACCTGTCGCGACTACAGCCATTTTACGAGGCCGAAGTCCTGCCGATGCGGCAGGGCGGCGTTCTTGGCGTAAATGCGGGTCGCCACCTGGTACATACCGGTGCGTTCCGGCAGGATGGAGGCCTCGAAGCGGGCCACGCCGTCTTCGAAGGACACCAGTTGGAACTCGCACTTGTCCTGAATGTGCAGGGCGCCCTTGCGGTCCGCACGGCAGAAGAGCATCTCTACGCCCAGGTCGTCCGGCTGCAGGTCGCCGATGTGGAGAACCACCTCACTGTGGAGGTAATTGTCCGGGGCGAGGCTGTAGGAGGCGTCGGGCTGGGAATAGGAAATGACGTCGATGTTGTTCCACTCGCGTTCCACATGCTTCTTCCAGGAAGCGATCTCGCGGGCCTGGGCGAAGTCGTCGGCCAGAAGCCGGGCGGTCCGCTGGCTCTGCGGCTCGTAGTACTGGTTGACGTAGTCGGTCAGCATGCGGTTGGTCGTGAAATTGCAGGCGACCTGGGCCACGCAGTTCTTGATGTAGGAGACCCAGCGCGGGGACAGGCCCAGCTTCTCGTCCACATCATAATAGACAGGGGCGATCTCGTTTTCGATGGTCGCGTAGATGGTGGCGGCGTCCAGTTCGTTCTGGTAGTGCTGGTCGTCGTAGGTACGTTCCTGCGGGAGCGCCCAGCCGGCACCTTCCTTATAACCTTCTACCCACCAGCCGTCGAGGACGGAGAAATGCATGACGCCGTTCATGGCGGCCTTCTCGCCCGAGGTGCCGGAGGCCTCCTGCGGACGGGTCGGGTTGTTCATCCACACGTCCACACCCTGGACCAGACGCTTGGCCAGGCGGATGTCGTAACCGGGGATGAAGACGATCTTGCCGATGAAGCGGTCCTGCTTGGAGATATCCACGATCTGGCGGATCAGGTCCTGGCCGGCCTTGTCGGCCGGATGGGCCTTGCCGGCGAAGATGAACTGGACCGGCATCTTGGGATTGTTGACGATGGCGTCGAGGCGGTCCAGATCGCTGAAGAGCAGCGTCGCGCGCTTGTAGGTGGCGAAGCGGCGGGCGAAACCGATGGTCAGCACGTCGTCGCGCAGCGTCTCCTTGATCGTCACGATCTGGCTCGGGGAATAGTGGCCGCACTGGGCCGGATCCATGATGCTGGCCTTGATGATGCGGATCAGTTCCTTTTTCAGGATCATGCGGGTATCCCAGACCTCGGCGTCCGACAGGGAATAAATCCCCTCGAAGCAGCGCTTGTCATAGTGGTGGGTCTGGAATTCAGGACCGAAGACCTTGGCGTGCAGGGCCTTCCATTCCTTCGAAGCCCAGGTCGGATAGTGCACGCCGTTGGTGACATAAC
This sequence comes from uncultured Bacteroidales bacterium, assembly GCA_946402945.1. GTDB lineage: Bacteria > Bacteroidota > Bacteroidia > Bacteroidales > UBA932 > Cryptobacteroides. Next base: position 5,763 of record CAMIYB010000035.1, read on the forward strand.
TGACATGGAGTTCTTCCGGCAGATAGCCCGGATACATGTTGGAGAAAATGTCCTGGCTCACCTTGCCGTGAAGCATGGATACGCCGTTGACATTCTGGGAGATGTTGGCGGCCAGGATGCTCATCGAGAACTTCTCGCCGCTGTCGGAGGCGTGGATCTTGCCCAGGCCCATCAGCGTGTTCCAGTCGATCTTCAACTGCTCGGGAACATGGCCGATGTACTTGCGGAGCATGCCCTCGTCGAAGGCGTCATGACCGGCGGGAACCGGCGTATGGGTCGTAAAGAGGGAGGAGGCGCGGACCACTTCCATCGCCTCGGGGAAGGAGAGGTTGTCCTGCTGGATGTATTCGCGCAGGCGCTCCAGGCCGATGAAGGCGGCATGACCCTCGTTGCAATGGTAGATGGTGGGGTTGATGCCCAGCCGGCGAAGGGCGCGGACGCCGCCGAAGCCCAGCAGGATCTCCTGCTTGAGCCGGTTTTCCCAGTCGCCGCCATAGAGCTGATGGGTCACCTGGCGGTCTTCGGGGATATTGGCCTCGAAGTCGGTATCCATCAGATAGAGGTCGGTACGGCCCACGGCCACCTTCCAGAGGCGGGCGGTGATGGTGCGGCCGGGGAAAGCCACGCTGGTGGTCATCCAGTTGCCGTCGCCGTCGAGCACCGGTTCGACGGGAATCTTCAGGAAGTCCTGCGCGTCGTAACGGGCCACCTGCTCGCCCTGGGCGGTCAGCACCTGGGTGAAGTAACCGAAACGATAGAGGAAGCCCACGGCCACCAGGTTGACGTTCATGTCGGAAGTCTCCTTGAGGTAGTCGCCGGCCAGGATGCCCAGGCCGCCAGAATAGATCTTCAGGGACGCATCCAGGCCGTATTCCATGCAGAAATAGGCCACGGAAGGCTCCGTGCGCTGCTCCTTGAGGGCCATGTAGGCATTGAATTCCGCCATGACCGCACGGACGCGGTCGAGGAATTCCTGATCCTGGGCCAGTTCCTTGAAACGCTTGATACTGACGGTATCGAGGATGGCCATGGGGTTGTGGCCGCTGTCGTGCCACACCTTGGGATCGATGGATTTGAAGAGGGCTTTGGCGCAATCATTCCAGCACCACCAGAGGTTCTTCGAGAGGGTCTCCAGGTCGGACAGGGCCGCGGGGAGATGGCGGGTTACCATCACGCTTTTCCAACTGGGGGCGTTGATCGCTATTTTTTCGTAGTTCATCTGTTTATTTTCTGTAGATTTCGGGAAGGCTCCGTTGGTCGCGACGACGCGCTCCAGAGCCAGGGAATAGGCTTTCTGATAGTAAACAATCTGGTTTTCCCACAAGGCGATGGAGGCCACCTGGCGGGCATTTTCCATCCAGGCGCGCCGCGTGGGCAGGTCGATGGTCGAGATTTCGACGATGCGCGCCTTCACGGCCGCCACCACGTCGAGGTAATTTGCGTCCGTGCGCGGAGCGACCGTGATGCCGGGGTGCTCCTTCTCCCCGTAATGGGACTCGACCCAGCGGCCGAATCCGGACAGCGAGGTCGTGAAAGTCGGGACGCGGAAAGCCAGCGCCTCCAGCGGGGTATAGCCCCAGGGTTCATAGTAGGACGGGAACATCGCCAGGTCCATGCCCACGAGCAGGTCGTAGTATTTCATCCCGAAGATCCCGTCGTTGCCGTTGAGGTAGGACGGGACGAAATAGACCTTGATGCGTCCGCCGATGGCGTTGACCAGACCGAGTTCGCGGAAACGGCCGGTGATCCGGTCACTCTCGGGGTACATCAACTGGTGGGAAACCTGGGTGGTATAGTGCTCGTTGTCGCCCCGGGTCATCTTCGAGGCAAGCGCCCGGTCGGGCCCGTTGTGGCCGGCCGGAATCATGATAAAGGCCTGGATCTGACGGCCCTGGTAGCCTTCCGAAGAAAGTTGGCCGAGGGCGTCCAGGAAGACGTCGATGCCCTTGTTGCGGTATTCGTAACGGCCGCCGATGCACATCAGGATGGCATCCTTTTCGACCTGTTCGCCGCTCATGGCCGTCGCCACCTCGATCAGGCGGGCGCGGGCCGCGGTCCGCTTGTCGTCGTATTCCTCGTCCGTGGCGGGGGTGAAACTGTTTTCAAATCCGTTCGGGGTCACCACATCGGGGCGGCGGCCCAGGAACTGGGCGCATTCCTCGGCGGTAATGTCGCTGACCGTCGTAAAGACGTCCGCCTGGATGGCGGAGGCCTTCTCCAGCGAATGACGGGCCACTACACCGTAGCGCCGCGCCATGTCGTCGCCGTCGTAGGAAGCCATCTGGTCGTAGAGCGGCAGGTTGTTGCCGGCCAGGCAGCGGCCGACCACCGTGGCGTGGGTCGTGAAGACCGTCGCCACCGGGAGACCGGTGTGGCGCAGGTACAGCAGGCCGCTTCCGGTCTGCCACTCATGGAACTGGGCCACCACCTTGTCCGAAGGGGACAGGTTGGTCCGGTAGAAACTCTCGATGAGTTTGCCGGCCGCGTAGCCGAACAGGGCGTTCTCCTTGTAATCCCAGTCTCCGGAGATGGAGTCAACGCCGAATTCCTGCCAATACTCGCCCAGGACTTTGTCCTGCACGGGCAGGAACTGCTTGAAATCCACCAGGATGGCGATGGGCGAACCCGGAATGTTCCATTTTCCCACCCGGACACGGAGCCCCTCCGAGGCCGCCTGCTCGCGCCAGGCGCGGTACAGATGCGGGTCCTCGCGGAAATCGGGGTTGTCCTCCGTATTCATCCAGACATCCGGGCCCACGAGGATGTGGTGGCGCCCGAGCTGGGATTTCAGGTAAAGGGATTTGGTCGCGATAACCGTGTAGATGCCGCCGACCTTGTTACACACTTCCCAACTGACCTCAAACAGGTAGTCGGGTCCAACTGACTTTTTCTGGGTCATCTATTTCTTCTTCTTTCCTCTCAACTCTCCGACGGCAGCCTCCCGTACATCCAGGGCCGCACGGGCCTCGTCCAGCCGGATCTGGAAGTCGGAAAGCACATTCATATAATTGATAAATGCCTCATAGGGTGTATCATAGGGGTTGAAATACTTGTGCACCTCCCCGTCGGAGAAGAACTTGGTGCACATGTAGTAGAAATGGTCGCTCTCCTGGAGATGGCCGAAATCTTCCCAGAGTTCGGGACTGCCCACGATGGAGAGTTTCTCCGTCATCGCATACACCTTGTTGAAGGCTTCCTGCTGCAGTTCGTTGCCGAGCCATGCGGAGACGTCGCGTTCCTCGTCCGCCCAGGAAATGGCGTCCGGAACGTCGAGCGAAGCCACCGGCTTGTACTTCCGGGTGGCCTGCGAAGGCGTCACGAAGTCGAAGGTCCCGTCGGACAGGACGGCCTCGGGCAGGGCGCGCATAAAGTCGAAGATGCCGCTCGATGCCTTCTGGTGCTCGCCGAAGGTCTCATAGTCCATGAACAGGTTCACGATGTCGTCCTGCTTTGCGCTCTCTTTCACCCAGGCGAGGTATTTCTCGGCCGTCAGCGGCCACATCTCCCAGGATTTGTTGGAGAAGCGGAAGGCGATATCGTCGGACAGGGAATAATTGCGCAGCAGGAGCCGGAGTTTCGGCTGGGCGGCGCAACTATAGACGAAATTCGGGCTCTTCCAGCCCATGATGTGGCGGGCGCCCTCGGTCAGCATGGTCTTGAAACCCATCTCGGCCACCTGCGCGCCGATGGCGTCGGAATAGATGAGTTCGGTGTTGCGGAACACCTTCGGGGTCACGCCCAGCAGGGATTCGACGGCCGCCTTGTGCTTGGCCACCTGGTGGGCGAATTCCGTCTCGGAGCCCAGGGAAGCGAGCGAATGGTAATAGGTCTCGGCCAGGAATTCCACGCAGCCGGTGTCGGCCAGGGCGCGGAAACTGTCGATCACGTCGGGGGCGAAACGCTGGAACTGGTCCAGGGCGGAGCCGGAGATGGAGAAGGCCACCTTGAACTTGTCGCCGTAGCGCCCGATCAGGTCGAGCAGCAGGGCGTTCATCGGCAGATAGCACTTCTGGGCAATCCGCCGCAGGATGGTCCGGTTGGCAAAATCGTCATAGTAGTGGGAGTCCTTGCCGATATCGAAGAAACGGTAGAGGCGAAGCCGGGTGGGCTGGTGGACCTGGAAATACAGACAAATGCTTTTACTTGCCATGGCTTATCATTTTACAACGGATTCATAAACTTTTTTCATCTTGGCGGCCGCCCCGTTCCATTTCAGGGCATTGACCTCGTCATAGCCCATGGAGGCCGAGAAGCGGGCCAGGGCCGGATAATGCAGGAGGGCGTAGATGTCGTCGGCCATCGCGTCCACATCCCAGAAATCCACCTTGAAGGCATACTGGAGCACTTCGGCGGCGCCGGACTGCTTGGAGATGATGGACGGGACGCCGGTGCGCATGGCCTCCAGCGGAGAGATGCCGAAAGGCTCGGAGATGCTCGGCATGATATAGACGTCGGACAGGGCGAACATCTTCTGGACGTCCACGCCCCGGAGGAAGCCGGTGAAATGGAAACGGTCGGAGATGCCCAGCCGGGCCACATGGCGGATGCAGCGGTTCATCATGTCGCCGCTGCCGGCCATCACGAAACGGACGTTCCTGGTGCGTTTGAGCACCTTGGCGGCCGCTTCGATGAAGTATTCCGGACCTTTCTGATAGGTGATGCGGCCCAGGAAGGTAACCGTCTTCTCCTTTACGCCGCGCTCGACCTGAAGGTTCTCCCGGCCGCTGAAATCCACGGCGTTGTGGACCGTGACCACCTTTTCGGGGTCGATGCCGTACTTGCCGATCACGATCGAACGGGTCAGGTCGGAAACGGTGATGACCCGGTCGGCCATCAGCATGCCGCGCTTCTCGATTTCGAAGACGCGCGTGTCGATGTGATCGACGCTGCCGCGGTCGAAGGAGGTCGCATGGACATGGATGACCAGGGGCTTGCCCGTCAGTTCCTTGGCGGCGATGCCGGCGTAGTAGGTGAGCCAGTCGTGGGCGTGGATCACGTCGAACTCGTCCTTGTGCTGCAGGGCGATGGTGCCGCCCACCATGGCGTAACGGGCCACTTCCTCCATCAGGTTGGCGCCGTACTTGCCCGAGAACTTGTATTTCTGGCCGTAACTGATGGAGAAATCCTTGACCTGACGGACGCGGTCTTCCTCCACCAGGCGGGAGAACTCCTCCGGATCGGCGTAAGGGATCATGTTGGTCCCGATGTGGATGAACTTCACCTTGTCGAGGTATTCCTCCACGGTCTGGGAGACGGTATCGACCGCCACGTCGCTGGCGTTGATGATGGTCGCGGCGCTCTGGTCTTCGTCGCCGGAGGCGGAGGGCATTACGAAAAGGGTCTGCACGTCATTGGCCGCAAGACCTTTGACAATGCCTTCGCAGGCCGTTCCGAGGCCGCCTGCGATATGGGGAGGGAACTCCCAGCCGAACATCAGTACGCGCATGCTTATTCCTCCCGGTATTTAGCAATCAACCAATTGATATTGAGCAGAGAAGCCGTAGCCATGGCGGAAGAGATGGCCCCGTGCGGCTCATGAGGCGGATCGCCGTCATAGAGTTCGGAGAAGGCGCCCACGCCGTGCTTGGAGAGGTCCTCGTAGAAACCTTCCGTGAGCCACTCGGCCCGTTTGATGAAATTCGCGCCCATCATGTTGAAACTGGCGTAGCAGTACTGGGCCAGCAGGAAGGTCCAGGCGCAACCGTTGTGGTAGGCCAGGTCCCGGTCGATCTGGGTACCCTCGTACACGCCCTTGTAGGCGACGTCGCGCGGGGACAGGGTGCGGACGCCCCGGCGGGTGACCAGTTCGTTGCTCACCACGCGCATGACGCCGCTGACGACCTCGTCCGAAACGGCCGTATAGTCCAGCGAAACGGCCCAGAGTTGGTTCGGGCGGAGTTCCGTGTGGCGGCCGGAGCCATCGACATAGTCCGCCAGGAAGCCCAGGCGCTCGTCCCAGAAGGTCGGCTGGTAGTTCTGCTCGAAGAGTTCGCGGATGCCGGTCCAGCGGGCGATGAAGGCCGCATCCTTGCCGTAGCGGGCCTCATGGTCCAGGCAGAAGCGGATGGCATTGTACCACATGGCGTTGGTCTCCACCTGGTAGCCGGCCCTTTCGGTCACGGCGCGGCCGCCGATGTAGGCGTTCATCCAGGAGAGGGCGACGCCGTCCAACTGGGCCCAGAGCAGGCCGTTCGGGTGCATGACCACCTCACTGCGGCAGCCCGGCAGATAACTCTCGATCACGCGCTTGAGTACCGGCCCGTATTTCTCCCAGGCGTGGCGGTCCTTGCCCGTGAAGGCGATGTACTGCTGGAGGGTGACGGCCAGATAGAGCGGAGACTCCACCTGGGTGGTCCTGTGGAAGAGACGCTCCTGGTTGTGGGCGATCAGGTCGTCGAGGATTTCTTCGAACTCCTTCGGGTCGTTCTTGCCGTAGAGGGTCAGGCCGGCCAGCGAGCCGAGGGTCTCGCGCAGGAGGCCCGTCATCAGCCAGGAGTATCCGGCCACGATCTGCTTGCGCTCGCCGCTGTCGCGGATCAGCAGGTCGGCCTGGCGGACGAGTTGGTCCCGGAAGGAGGTGATGGGACCGATGCGGCTCACCGTGCCCTCGAACTTGCGCTTGAGGCCGGCAGGCGAGACTTCCTCCGTCGAGGCGGAGAAGACGACGGAAGCGCCCGGGGTGAGTTCCAGTTCGAAGGAGCCGGGGACGAAAAGATCTTCCCGGCAGTCGAAGCCCCGGCGCATTTCGTCCGAGTAGGTGATCCCGTTGTACCAGTAGGGAGCCGGCTTGAAAGCGGCTTTGCCGCCCAGTTGCAGGTACAGGTCGGGGAAGCCCTCATAGAGATTGAAGACCACGCCGCCCGGCACCTCGCGGAAACCGGTGCGGGCCTCGTCGTTGCGGCTGGTCAGGTCGTGGATGCGGCGGAAGGCCAGGAAGGGCTTCAGGTCGAGGGTCACACCGGCCGGGGCCTTCTCCAGATCGTAGCGGATGAGGAGCTGGCTGCGGTCCGGGACGAGCACCAGCCGCTTGGTCAGCACGATCTCGCCGATCTTGTAGGTGATCTTCGGCACCGGATCGGCGTCGAAATCGACGATGTACTTGTGGCCGCGCGGCTCATAGATGTCGCCGTAGCAATGGATGCCGAGGTTGAAGCGCTTTCCGCGCAGGGTCACGCTCTCGTCCAGGGAGGAGAGCAACAAGTGGCGGTAGCCGCCGAAATGCTCCACCGGCACGGCCAGCAGGCCATGGTAGCGGCGGGTATTGCAAGTGACGATGGACGTGTTGCAATACGCTCCCGTCTTGCTCGCAAGGATGATTTCCCGGCTGAGCGAGTAGGACAGGTTGACCAGTTCGGACTTGTTGAATTTCAGAAAGGCCATATCGTTATAATTTCTTCAGGACGACAGCGCTGCGGGCGGGCAGATACAGGTAAAGCGTATCGCTAAGGCCCTGGTCGCCGTTCGGGGATTTCTCCGGCACGGAGAAGTGGTGGGTCCCGGCCTTCGTGCGGCCGAAACCGCCGAAGCGAACCTCATCAGTATCAAGCACTTCCTCATACTCGCCCGCCGGCGCCGCAAAACCATAGTCCTGGAACGATCCGGCAGGGGAGAAATTCAGTGCAAAGATACAGTTTTTCCGCATGAAAATCAATATTTTCTTCTCCTCGTCCGCGACGAGCAGGCGCGGGGAATCGACGAGCAGCCGTTCCCGCCGGATGAGGTGGACCATGGCGGCGTCGAAATCGCGGAGGCCCTTGTAGCGCAATTCGGGCCGGACCAGGGACCACTGGCGGCGGGCATACTTGAAGGACCAGCCGTTGCCCTCGCGGGGGAAATCGATCCATTCCGGGTGGCCGAACTCGTTCCCCATGAAGGTCAGGTAGCCGTTCCCGGCCGTGGCGGCGGTCACCAGGCGGATCATCTTGTGAAGGGCGACGCCCCGGTCCACGATGTCGTTTTGGGAATCCTTGTTCATGGCGAAGTACATCTCCTTGTCCATCAGGCGGAAGATGATGGTCTTGTCACCCACCAGCGCCTGGTCGTGGCATTCCGCGTAGGAGATGGTCCGCTCGTCGGCGCGCTTGTTGGTGAGTTCCCACCAGATTTCGCCGACGCTCCACTGCTCGTCTCTCTTCTCCTTGATCCACTTGATCCAGTGGTCGGCCACGCCCATGGACATGCGGAAATCGAAACCGACGCCGCCCTCGGAATAGGGCGCCGCCAGGCCCGCCATGCCGCTGACGTCCTCAGCGATGGTGAAGGCGTTGGGATGCATCTCATGGACGAGAATATTGGCCAGACCCAGGTAGGAGACGGCATTTTCATCCACGCCGTCGCCAAAATAACTGTCGTAACCGTTGAAATCCCTGCCCAGCCCGTGATCCCAGTACAGCATGCTGGTCACGCCGTCGAAACGGAAGCCGTCGATCCGGTACTCTTCCATCCAGAACTTGACGTTCGACAGCAGGAAATACTTCGTTTCGTCCTTGCCGTAATCGAAGCAGCGGGAGCCCCAGGCGGGATGGCGGCCCTGGTCGCCGCTGTAGAAATAGAGGTCCTCGCGGCCGTCGTAGCGGCTCAGGCCCTCGGCCTCGTTGTCCACGCTGTGGCTGTGGACGATATCCATGACCACGGCGATGCCTTTGCCGTGGGCGTCGTCCACCAGGCGCTTGAACTCCTCCGGGGTGCC
>CAMIYB010000036.1 GCA_946402945.1 uncultured Bacteroidales bacterium
GTGAGGTGGAAGCCGAGCCAGGCGAAGAGCCAGGCGACGACCATGGTGTAGGCGCAGATGGCGATGGCCCAGCGCCATTTGCCCGTTTCGTTCTTGATGGCCACGAAGGTGGCGATGCAGGGGAAGTACAGCAGGATGAAGATCATGAAGGCGACGGCCGCGGGGAGGGAGACTTCGCGGGTGAGTGCGCCCTGGAGTTGGGTGTCGGAGGCCAGGGCGTCGGCGTCGCTTACCGTGACGGCCGCCCCTTGGGAATACATCACGCCCAATGTGCTGACGACCAGCTCTTTTGCCACGACGCCGGTCAGCAGGGAGATGTCCATCTTCCAACTGAATCCAAGCGGGTCGAGGGCCGGGGCGACGGCCTTGCCGAGGTGGCCGATGAGGGAGTTCTCCTGCTGCGCCTCATAGAGGGAGTCGATCCGGTGGGCCAGCGCGAGGCGGTCAAGCGAATCGACGGCGCAGGTACGCGTGATGGCATCCGGCGATTCGGGCGTGGCGGGGTCGGCCGCAGAGGGGTCAGGCGTGGCCAGGTCAGGCGCGGAGGGACCGGCGGCAGGGGCAGCCGCATCGGGGTCGGGCGCGGCCAAATCTGGCGCGGCCAAATCAGCCGGCGCGTCGGAGACGAGGGCCGCGTACTCGGCCTGGGCGACCATCAGTTCCTCGCTGCGCGGGAAATAGCCCAGGAACCAGATGATCACCGAGCCGATAAGGATGGTGGTCGCCATCTTCTCCAGGTACTGGCGGCCTTTCTCCCAGGTGTGGCGGCCGATGGCCTTGCCGGTGGGGATGCGGTAGGGCGGGAGTTCCATGACGAAAGGCAGGTCGTCATCCTTGACGAAACGCTTGATAATCAGCGCGGAAAGGATGGCGAGCAGTACGCCGAGGAAGTAGATGGCCAGGAGGGCCAGGGCGGCATGCCGCGGGAAAAACGCCCCTGCCAGCAGCACGAAAATCGGCAGGCGGCCGGCGCAGGACATGAAGGGAATGATGGCGATCGTGATGAGGCGGCTCTTGCGGCTTTCGATGGAACGGGTGGCCATGATGGCCGGCACGTTGCAGCCGAAGCCCATGACCATGGGGATGAAACTCTTGCCATGGAGACCGATGCGGTGCATCAGTTTGTCCACGATAAAAGCGGCCCGCGCCATGTAGCCGGAATCTTCCATCAGCGAGATGAAGAAATAGAGGATCAGGATGTTGGGCAGGAACACCAGCACACTGCCCACGCCGGCGATAATGCCGTCCACGACCAGGTCTTTGAACCATCCGTCCCGCATGAACGCGGCCACGAAACCGCCGAAACGGGCCACGAGCCATTCGATCCATTGCATCGGATAGTCTCCGAGCGTAAAGGTGGCCTGGAAAATCAGATACAGCAGGGCTACGAAAATCGGGAAGGCCGCCCATTTATTGGTAACCACGGCGTCGATCTTGTCGGTGATGGTGCGCCGGGGCTTATCCTCCCGATGCTGGGTATAGGTCTCGGTCAGGGCGCCCTGGATGAAGGCGTATTTCGCATCGACGATGGCCGATTCCGCACCGGTGCCGAGCAGGTCCCGGATGCGGCGTTCCTCTTCCTCGCGGGCGGCTTTCAGCGCCGCTTCCTCCGGCTTGCCGGCGATGGCGGATTCGATGTCCCTGTCGTTCTCCAGGTATTTAATGGCCAGGTACCGCGTCGAATAGCGCGAACGCAGGTCGGGATTGCCCTGGAGGAGCAACTTGATGCGGTCGATGCTCTTCTCGAGTTCGGGACCATGGTTGATGTGGATGTGGCGGGACAGGGAGGGATCGCTCTGCTCGTAAATCTTGATGACCGTATCGAAGAGTTCCGGAATCCCGCGGCCGTCACGGCTCACCGTCGGGCACACGGGCATGCCGAGCAGGCGCCCGAGCTGGGCGGTGTCGATGGTGTCGCCCTTGGCCTCCAGTTCGTCGTACATGTTCAGGGCCATGACCGTGCGGAGATTCATGTCGATGACCTGGGTCGTCAGGTAGAGGTTGCGCTCGATATTGGACGCGTCCACGACATTCACGACCACATCCGGCAGCGTCTCGATGAGGTTTTTACGGACATAGAGTTCCTCGGGGCTGTAGGCCGAAAGCGAATAGGTGCCGGGCAGGTCCACCAGGACGAAACGGTAGCCGCCATGCTCGAAACGGCCCTCCTTGGCATCCACCGTCACGCCGCTGTAATTGCCGACGTGCTCATGGCTGCCGGAGGCGATGTTAAAGAGCGAGGTCTTACCGCAGTTGGGGTTGCCGACCAGGGCCACGCGGATAACATGTCCGCGTTCCTCGGCCAGTTCGGCCATCTCCCGGTCCAGCAGGGCCTGCTCCTCGGTGTCCGTCGCCTCCAGGGCCTCGCGGGCATGCTCCGCGGCGATGTGCTCCTTCGCCTCCTCTTCGCTGATGACCTCGATGGTGCGGGCTTCCTCCCGGCGGAGGGACACCTTGTAGCCGAGAATCTCATATTCAATCGGATCCCGAAGCGGCGCATTCAGCACCACCCGCACCGGCTTCCCGGCGATGAAGCCCATCTCTATCAGGCGTTTCCGGAAACTGCCGTGACCGCCCACCTTGGCAATCACGGCCCTGCTGCCGGTTTTGAGGTCAGAAAGTCTCATTCGTTTAACTTTGCGGCTGCAAAGTTACGGGGAAATCCCCACCTGCGCAATCATCACAAGTGGGGATTTCGACTGGCTGTCATCCCGTCAAATGGGGATTCCCGGCAGGGAAGTTACCGCGCCGGGATTTCCTTCGTGACGGGCGTCTCGCCCCGGAACATCTTGCGGGCCTGCCCGGTGAGCCACAGGTACCAGTCGCTGCCCTTGTCGTTGTCAATTCCCTGGAAGGTTACGCGCAGATTGGTGGCGAGTTCACTCCAGACGAAGTCGCCGGAAGGTTTGGACGCAGACATAGAGTAACTACCTGACGAGGAATAACTTACCCAGTAACTCATCCCCGAGAAGGAATCAGCCGGAACCTCGTTCACCCGGAGTTGCTTGAAAATCGCCGTTCCCTCGTCCATCTCGTCGAACATGCCCACATAGATGGACTCCGCGCCGGCGGAGATATTGCTGTAGAACTGGTCCCAATAGAACTTCCCGCCCTTTCGGAAACCGGTGCGGGTCGGGTCGGGCGCGCCCGTACTGGTTGGACGCCTTCATCGCGCTGCGGAGCACCTTGTCGAAGTGGTCCTTGTTGCTTGCGCCGCGGATTTCGCTGACGAAACGCTGCATCCAGACCCCGTCCAGGCCGTAGTCCTGCATCCACTTGAAATGGAGCAGGACCGTTTCCTCGTCATAGGAACTGAATACCGCCGCATGGCTGCCGTCCGGGAGGATGAAAGGCGAACTCTTGAGCGTCTTTTCCACCGTGTAGGTCTTTTCGTACTCCCGCATATCCGGCCAGAAATCGATGGAATTGCGCAGGACGCCCGGCGCGAACATCCCATTGCATCCGTAGTGGTACCAGGTGCCGCCGGCGGTCAGCGGGGAGCCGTCGTCGGGGGTGCCGAACCAGCCCTGGTAGCCGGCCATGATCAGCCCCTTGTAGGTATCGTAAGGATCACCGTCCTTGTGGATGGGGTAAGGCAGGTCGGGGCCGGAGGGCTCAGGGCCGGGGCCGGGAGTCGGGTCCGGCTGGGCAGGCGTGGGCTTGCAGGCCAGCGCCCACAGGCAGCAGAGGCCGGCCAGGCCGAGGGAAACGATCTTATTTTTCATCATGCTATTCTTAAATCTCATTGACCGGCGTTTTCCTCCAGCAGGCAGCGCAGCAGTTCAAAGTAGGACGGGGCGTCGAGCCAGACGGCATTGGCGTTGGCGCTTTCGATCTTCTCCCGGACACGGGCATGCCACGAGGGTGTCTGCAGGATGGTCCTGTACCAATAGAAGGGGATACTCGGATGCTGCGACAGATTGTCGAGCACGACCTGGGCTGCCTCGTCGGGGGTGCCGTCGCCGATATCCTTCCCGCTGCGCATCACCGGCATCCCGTCCACCAGGAAAGCCCGCGTGTGCGTCTTCTGGGGCACGATGCCGTTGGGGCTGAACGTGGCATAGGCCTTCAGGAGGTTTTCGGACATCATGCTGGAATAACCGTCGATAATGAAGCCGGTGACACTCAGGCCCCACTGCTTGTAGAAGGGTTTGTTGTGCTCGGCCCAGGCCTCGACGCCGGATGGCAGCCCGGAGATTTTCCGCGGCGTTTCCAACTCACCGGGGTTGAGGTAGCCGGCCCCGTTGTCGCCCGCGGCGAAATAATCGGCCCCGAAGGCGGAACGGCGCAGATAGTCCATGACCATGGGCGCGCGGCGGGCCAGGTTGGGATTGATGCACCACATCAGCGGAACCGTCCCGCGCGCGGGATCTTCCCACAACTTGGGCATCTTCTGATAAATCCAGGCGGCGGCATCGTAGTCGCCCACATAGAAGAGGATGTACTTGAGGTTGCGGTTGACCTTGCCGTTCCGGTCCAGGTAGCCCCGCTGCTTGAGTTCGTCGCGTGTGACCCATTCCTGCGGATACTCCTCCTTCAGCGGGAAATGCTGCCAGAAAGATGCGTTCGCGAGGGCGCCGTAGGCAATGGCGTCGGCGTCCTTGAAGGCATTGTAGGAACTCAGCAGGCGGGCATATTCCCACTCCGTATCCACGGGGGAATGCGAGCCGCCGACCTTCTGGTAGTTGGTGTATTTGATCGCCCAGCAGGGGAAACCGCCGACGTGGCAGAAGGTCTTGCCGCCGTTGATGGAATAGATTTCGGCGAGAATCTCCTGGAGGATGGCCCGGTCGGCGCCGACCGGCTCGGTGCGGGCGTCGGTGGCGCTTTCGTCCCCCCAGGGAGACAGGTCGAAGAAAAAGGCCTTCTTCGAGACGAAGAAATCGTGATTGGTGAGTTGGTGATGGTTGAGCGTGACCAGGGCGCCGTTGCGGAGCCAGTAGCAATCGGGATAGTAGGCGGCGTATTTCCCCGTACATTTTCCCTTCTTGAGGTAGTTGTCTATGGCCCAGCGGTAGGGCTCGGTCTTCGAGGTGAAACGCGAGGTGCCGTTCTCGTTCAGCAACCAGACCTTGACCGGATAGCCGGCCGCGGTCAGGGTCTGATAGAGACTGCCCGCCTTGGCGCTGTAGCGGACGGCAACCAGGTCTTCCACCCCGGCGATCATCGAAGCGACCAACGAGGTCGAGGGCACGGCCATGTCGTACACGACCAGCCCATTGACGCTGTCCTTGAAATACGCAAGCGCTTCCAACGGGTCCGTCATCCGAATGACGGGCTTATCACTCAGCCATTTACCCGAGCCGATGATCCGGTCCCACCACCACTGGTCCACATCGACGCCTTCGCATTCGACGTAGCGGATGTACAGACGCGGCTCCTCCCGGTTGACGATACCCTGCAGCGTGGAGATCAGGTGCATCGTCTCCCACAGGGTGATCATTTCGGCGGAACTCCCCGGATTCGTATTCCTGAACCGGGAAAGGTCCAAGAATACGATCGAGGCCGGTTCCTCCGGCGGAGTCGTCTCGTGGGTGTCGGTCCCGCTGTCGGGGGTTTCCGGCGCCGGTTCCGGCGTCGTTCCGGAACAGCCGCAGGAAAACGACACGAGGATGGCCGTCAGCAACGCCGGCAGACGCCAGGACAGGATCATTCTTTTCAGGATCATCGGGCTACAACTCTTTGTGGTCGCTCGCAGGGATTGACTGTTTCAGGTAGTCAAAGAAGGTGTACGGGGTCAGCACCTGACCGTCATAGACATAGGCCGGATAGGCCGGGTGAAAAGGAAGACAAGGGCGGTGGCAAGTTTAACTTTCAACCGTAGTGTCATTTTTTGAGGTTAAATCTGGTTAAAAATAGTTTTAGGTTAGCAAAAATACATATTATTTTCGCAAATCTGAACAAAAAAACAAAAAAAAGGACAGCCCCACCCAAGGGACTATCCTCTCAAAAAAAGTAAATTCTTTACAGCGAATCAGATAAGCGGCTCGGCCGTCATGGCTGCCGGCTGGGGGATGCCCATCAGTTTGAGGATGGTCGGCGCGACATTGCACAGGGCGCCGTCCCTGACCGTTTTCACTTCTTCGCCGGCGCCGATCACCACGAACTGGACCGTGTTCAGCGAATGGGCGGTGTTGGGCGTTCCGTCGGGGTTGACCTCGAAATCGGCATTGCCGTGGTCAGCGGTCAGGAGCACGACATAATCGTGGGAGAGCGCCTCGTCGACCACCCGGCCGACCAATTTATCGATGCAGGCAACCGCTTGGGTGACAGACGTATATACACCGGTGTGCCCCACCATGTCGCCGTTGGCGAAATTGAGGATGATCATGTCCTCTTTCCCGGAGCGGATGGCGTCGATGAGTTTCTCGGCCACCTCGGGGGCGCTCATCTGCGGCAGCAGGTCGTAGGTCGGGACCTTCGGGGAATTCACCAGGATGCGGTCTTCATTCTCGAAGACGGTCTCGCGGCCGCCGTTGAAGAAGAAGGTCACATGGGCGTACTTCTCCGTTTCAGCGATGCGCAACTGGCGCTTGCCGGCCTTGGACACGGTCTCGCCGAGGGTATCCTGGACGAGTTCCTTGTCGAAAAGGATGTGGACGCCGGTGAAGGAGGCGTCGTAGGGCGTCAGGCAGCAGTAGTAGAGCGGCAGGGTGTGCATACCCTCTTCCGGCATATCCTTCTGCGTGAGGACGGTGGTCAGTTCGCGCGCGCGGTCGTTGCGGAAGTTGTAGAAGATGACGGCGTCGCCCTCCTCGATGCAGGCGAGCGGCTTGCCTGCGGCGTCCGTAATGACGGCCGGCTTGACAAATTCGTCGGTGACGTCGGCGTCATAGGAGGCCTGGATGGCGTCGATGGCGGAAGTGAATGCGGCGCCCTTGCCCTCCACGAGGAGGTCATAGGCCTCTTTCACGCGGTTCCAGCGCTTGTCGCGGTCCATCGCATAGAAACGGCCGCAGACCGAGGCGATCCGTCCGGTGGTCGCTGCCATCTTCGCTTCCAACTCCTCGAGGAAGCCCTTGCCGCTGTGGGGGTCGGTATCGCGGCCGTCCATGAAGGCATGGACGAACACCTTGTCGATTCCCTCTTCCCTGGCGACGCGCAGGAACTCATAGACATGGTCCAGGGAACTGTGGACACCGCCATGGGAGGTCAGACCCATCAGGTGGAGTTTCTTCCCGGAAGCCTTGACATAGTCCAGGGCGGCCTTAATCTCCCTGTTTTCAAGGAGTTTGTGCTCACGGCAGGCAATGTTGATCTTCACGAGGTCCTGGTACACGACCCGGCCTGCGCCCAGGTTCATGTGTCCCACTTCGGAATTGCCCATCTGGCCGTCCGGCAGACCGACGTATTCGCCGCAGGCCTGCAGATGGCCGGAGGGATATTTTTTCCGCAGGGCGTCGATGTTCGGCGTGCCCTGGGTCCAAATGGCGTTGGAATAATCGTGACGGCCTTCACCCCAGCCGTCGAGAATCATCAGGAGTACTTTTCTTTCGCGCATAATGCTTGCAATCTTTGAGAATGCAAAGATAAGCATTTTCGGAACATTTCCGCCACGGTCGGAGGCGGAAATGGCAGCACGGGAGGCAGAGGTCCGGGCTATTCGGCAGTGGCGGAGGCGGCGACGAGGGCGCGGATCCCGGCCACGGCGGCTTCGTTGGGCCCGCTGCCGCCGGCATTGTAATCGCCGACGACATTCTCGAAGACGGATACGAATCGGCAGCCGGGATGGGCGAGCAGTGCCTTGAGGCATCTCTCATAGGTCGCACTGTTCGACGAACCGATGGCCCATTCCGCGACCCCCCACCACGGCGCGGACGACTCGCGGATCAGGTTCATGATGTAGGGATCCTTGGAAATATCGTCGCGGCTGTACCAGGACCAGGAAGGGCACACCTGCTCATGGATGCAGGTGGACAGATGTTCGTGCCAGCAGCCGGAATGGGCGAAGAGCAAATCCCGGGGAAAACCGTACTCCTCCACGACCCCGACCAGCCACCGGACATAGGCCTTTTCCAGGGCCACGATATTGCCGGCGGTAATGGTCCCGGACGTCTTCATACCCGAATAGGTCAGCGCCGCATAGCCCATCTGCTGGACGCCCCAGGAGGGGTCTTTCGATGCGTTAAGCCCGAAAGTCGGGTCGCCGGAGGCATCCTTTCCATAATAACTGTTGCCGTCGGGATAGTACCAGTTGTTGACGCCGAAAGCGAATTCGCCGATGATCTTGATACCGGCCAGAAGGTACTTCTTTTCGGCGGGAAGCGCCTTGTACCAGTCGGAGACCACGGTCAGGAGTTTCCCCATCCGCTCGCGGACCGCCGCCTGGTAGGCCGGAGAGAAGAGGTTGGCCATCGGCCTCAGGCGGATCTGTCTGCCCCAGTTGAGCCAGCCGATCTTGACGGCATCCGCGCTGGACCAGGAAGTCCATTCCACATTCTCGCGGTTGGCCTCGTCATAGCCGTCCAGCGAGGGGTCGAACCAGTTCCAGAGTTCCGGGACATCGTCCCAGAAAGTGATGGGATCCAGTTCCACCAGGATGGGGACGCCGGTCTGCTCCGTTGCGGCCAGATGGCTCCGCAACTCGTTGGCGAGCATCCCGATCGGACGCTCGAAAATGTAGAACATCGCCGCCTCGCCTACTGCCAGCGGCGTTCCCTCCCAGGGACCGAACTGCTCGCGAATCAATTGGGAATTGTACTGCCAGTCAGCGCTTTGGACGAAAATAAACTGTTTGGGGCCGGATACCACATCGCTCGTCCAGGCGGAGACGGCGTCCTTCACCACCCGGAAGTCCCCGGCGGCACCTCCCGTCAATTCGAGGGTATAAGTTCCCCGCTCGCTGACCGCGGAAAGGGAGAGTTTCTCCCCTGACGCAGGATAGACGGAGAGAAAGTGGATACCGGGCTGCAGACAGCGTCCTCCCGGCCCCCGCCGACGCACCGCCCGGCTCCCGTCGGAGAGATCCGCCTCACCGGAAAGTTGGATGTAAAGGATGTCATCCCTGTCGACTTCCAGCCGGACCAGGGCGACGGAAGGGGTGAAATCCAAATACTTATCCGCGCTCAGGTCTCCTTCCGCCGAGCAGGGGATGTATTCCTCGACAGACCCGTCCTGAACGGCCGGCACTTCCACCTCGTTCCAGGCCCGGACCTTGCCCGTCCCGACGGGCAGACTGCCCCGGAACGTAGCGGTAGGACCATCCTCCAGGGCCGTGAAGGGGTAGGTAAGCCCTTCCGCCTCCACCAGGATTCCGTCCCCGGCGGACCATTCCAACTGGACGCCGTCCAGGGATGCCCGCGTCGGCGAAAAGGCCTCGAGCGAACAACTGATCTCGACGGTTTCCAGTTCTACGGATGGTACAGGCGCGGGGCCGTCCTGCCCGCCGGGAGAACAGCCGGCCAGCAGGAACGCCCCGGACAAGGCGGCGAAGAAAGCATTCTTTCCGTGCATAAAAAACTACTTTTCGTCGGACAGGGATGGCGGCAGCGGGCCGTCGGCGGCCCAGGCCGTCGGTTTCGACGTCATCTCGAACTCCAGGGTCCCGCCGCCCGCGATTTCGGCATGACGGAGCCAGCAGCGGTCCAGCGGCTGTCCGTTGAGCCGGCAGGACTTGACGTAGATATTCTTCTCGGAAGCATTCTTGGCCGTGATGACCAGTTGTTTCCCGTCTTCGAAGGTCAGGGTCGCCTTCGGGAACACCGGGCTGGAAATCAGGTACACGTCCTGCCCCGGATTGGGGAAGAAGCCCAGCGTGTGGAAAGCATACCAGGCGCCCATGGAACCGGAGTCGTCGTTGCCCGGGACGCCGTCAGGAGCCGATGTATACATATCACGCAGAATCTGCCGGACGATCTTGGCCGTCTTGTAGGGCTCGTTCACATAGGCATAGAGCGACGGAGCCAGGAAACAGGGCTCGTTGGAAATCTGGCACATGCCCACCAGTTTGGTGTAGAAGAGCAACTGGTCGCGGGTCTCCGCGGGGAAACTGCCGTTGAAATAGGTGTCGAGCCGGCGCGTGAAGGTCTCGCGTCCGCCCATCTTCTCGATCAGGCGGCGCATGTCGTGCGGCACATAGAAGGACAGTTCCCAGGAGAAGGTCTCATAGAACTGATGCGGGAATGAGCCGGAGGAGAACACCGTGAAGGAGGGGTCGTCCAGCCAGGTGCCGTCGGGATTGCGCGGCCAGCAGAAGCCCTTGAAGCCCATGCTCTCGATGTCGGGATTCCAGAGATTCTCCCAACTGCGGGACTTCGCGGCATAGCGGTCGGCGATATCCGCGTGGCCGAGGCCGCGGGCCACCGTGGCGATGGCATAGTCGTTGGCAGAATACTCGAAGGTGCGGGAGCAGCCGCGCTCGAAGGCCGTGGACACATAGCCGATGGTGTTGTAGTCCGGCAGACCGCCGCGGCCATACTGGCGCTCGTCGTTGCCCGGGGGCACCGTGGCGCTCTTAAGCATTCCCTGCAGGGCGCGCTCATAATCAATACCTTTCAGTCCCTTGACATAGGCGTCCGCAATGAGCATGTCCGCGTTCGAACCGGCCTGCGTCCGTCCGCTCCAATGGCTGGACCGGGCGTCGGGGATGAACTTGTCGAACTCGCCGATCTCCACCAGGCTCTGGACCATCTCGGCGCCCCGCGTGGGCCGGAAGAGATTGATCATCGGATGGGTGGCGCGGAAGGTATCCCAGATGGCGTGGTAGTCCCCGTAGTAGGGCTCGTCCGTAATCCATTTCGGGTTCTCGCCCTTGTAGTCGGTCGGCTGCATGAACACCCGGTAGAAGGAGGAGTAGAAAATCTTCTTCACATCCTCGGAACCGCCTTCCAGGGCCACCTGCGAGAGGATATCGTTCCACTCGGCCACGGCCGCGCGACGGGCGTCCTCGATGTCCCAGGAGCGCAGTTCGGCCGCATTTTCCCGGGCGCGGTTGCATCCCATGTAGGAGATGCCCACCTTCACCCGGACCGTCTGCCGGCCCTTCGTATTGAAGGTCAGGCAGGCCCCGCAGGGCGTGTTGCGGTCGCTCTGGGAGGCCACGCCGGGGCAGACCTTGCCCTCGCGCCAGGTGGCGAAAGACTCGAAAGGCGTATCGAACTTCGCGTAGAAATAGACGGTGAAGGCCTCGGAGTAATTCCAGCCGCCGCGGACACGGGAATAGCCCTGGACTTCGGTGTCGGAAAGGACCGTGATCTCGCTCCCGACAAACTCCTGTATCTCTATGGATGCCAGGAACTTGCCGAGGTCGATGAGCACGTTGGCGCGATCCGTCTCCGGGAACGTGTATTCGTGGAAGCCGGCATGGCGCGAGGCGGACAGCCGCACGTCAATGCCGTACCGGTCCAGAGAGATGCCGAACAGGCCCACCTGCGCGTTCTCCTTCGAATAGGGCGAGGCATAGTCGGCCACGTTGAGTTCACCCACCGTGGGCATCAGCAGGATGTTGCCGTATTTGCAACCGCCGCCGGAACCGTTGAGATGGGTATGGGAGAAGCCCACCACCGGCGCCCCTTTCTGCCAGCCGGCATTCTCGGTGAGGCGGCCGTTGTCCGGCCCGAGTTTCACCATGCCGTAGGGCAGCGTCGCGCCCGGGAAAGCATAGCCTCCGTTGTCGGCCCCGATCATCGGGTCCACATATTTCGTATAGTCTTCGGCCTGGGCATACGCGCAAAGGGCCAGCGCCAGGAGCAGGGAACATGTCTTCTTCATACCGGAAATCAGAATTTATCGTGCTGAATCACCTCCAGGACACCCTGGACGGCGTTCTGGTTGACGGTCGTGCCGTTGTTGTTACCGATGACGTTGGTGTAGGCGGAGAGGAAATAGCAGCCCTCGATGCCGAAGGCGTTGCGGATGGCGGAGGCCCAGGCGTCGGCCGAGCCCGAGATGGCCCACTCGGCAACGCCCCAATGCGGGGCCGTGGAATGCCGGAAGAGATCGATCATCGGGGCGTTCTCCGGATGGGTGGCATCGGCCCCATAGAAACTCCAGGACGGGCAGACCAGGTCATTGACGCAGGCGTCCAGGTCGTTGCCGACCCCGCCGGCATGGGCGAAAATCTTTTCCCGGGGGATATCGAAGCCGGTCGCGATCTGGCTGACAAAATAGGTGAATTTCGCCTCCAGTTTTGCGATGTCGTTCCCGTCCAGGGTGCCGCTCGTCTTGATGCCGGCATACTTGCACCCGGCATAACCGATGGTGGAGACCTCCCCGTTGCTCCGGCTCGGCTTGTTGTTCATGTTGATGCCGGAACGGGGATCCTTGTCGGCACTCTGGTCATAGAGATCGTTCCCGCCCGTGTAGTACCAGTTGTTGACGCCTACGCCCAGTTCGCCGGTGATCTTCACGCCGATGAGCAGGTATTTCTTGGTCTCCGGGAGGGTCTTGTACCATTCATCCACCGCCCCGATCATGGCTTCCATCCTCTCGCGGACCGCCTTCTGGTAGGCCGGGGAGAAGAGGTTGGCCATGGGCTTGAGACGGATCTGGCTGCCCCAGTTGAGCCAGCCGATCTTCACGGCATCGTCGCTGGACCAGGAGGTCCACTCCACATTCTCCCGGTTATCGGGATCGTAGCCGGGCTGGCCCGGGTCGAACCAGTTCCACAGTTCCGGGACCCCGTCCCAGAACGTAATCGGATCCAACTGCACCAACACGGGCACGTCATATTGCACGGCCAGTTCCAAATGGCGTTTCAGGGTGGTCACGTGGGTCTCCAGCGGGCGCTGGAAGATATAGAACAGCAGACCCTGGCCCACGGCGACGTCGCGGCCGACCGAGGAGCCGAAATACGAAGCGATGGCCTTCTCAAGATAGGACCAGTCGTAGTCGTTGATGACGAAATATTTCTTCGGCCCCTCCCAGTAGCGGGCGACCAGGGTCATGTCCTTGGTCACGGGCGTACTCTTGAAATTGAACTTCAGGCCCGTCTGGGTGTACCAGCCGGAGAAAATGCCGCTGCCGAGAACCGGCTCTTCCGCCGGCTCGGTGACATAGCCGCCCCGCGCAATGGTCTGCGGGGCCGGGGCCGGCGCTCCGCCACGGGCATCGAAGGTGATGGTGAAAGAAGCGGCCTCGTCCGACGCCGGCGCATTGCATCCCGCCAGCAGGAGGGCGGTCAGGAAGGTCAAAACAAAGAATCTTCTGTCCATATCTGCAAATGTTGATCTTGGAAGCCGGAGGAGGCATCACCCTCCTCCGGCCTGAACAGGCTATTTATCCGTGTAGGAAACCATGAAGTTCTTCAGGGAGACGAAGTTGGCGCTGCGGCCCCAGACGCCCACGTAACCGTAGTCCGTGCGCGGCTGGTTGTCACCGTCGTTCCACCACCAGAGTTCCTTGGCCCAGAGAATGTTCTTGGGCTGCAGGACGCCGTTCTGATCGGCTTCCAGGCTCCAGATGTAGGCGCCGCCCCAGTCCGGATTGAGCGTATGCGCGGTCAGGCCGCGGTCGATATTGCTGATTTCCAAGCGGATCCACTCGGTCACAGCACCGGAGCCGGACAAGCAGTTCCAGCCGTCAGCGGCGGCAAGCCCGCCCTTGTTGAAACCGTAGAAACCGCCACCGGTGGCACCGGCACCGGCCGAGGTGAAGTAGCGGTAGTTCGGCATATCGAAGTTGTAGGCATTGTCGGCATAGCCATGGGTATTGAACAACTGCAGACCGCCCTCGCCGCCGTCGGCTTTGATATCGACCGTGACGATAAAGGTGTTGTAGTTGTTCTCTCCCGCCTGACGACGGATCTTGACACCCGTGTAGAAGAGCGGGTTCAGATATTCGCCACCGTCGCCCTGGAGCACCAGCGCACCGTCGACCAGCTGGGCTTTGGAGCCGGCGATATTACCGACCCAGGCCGCATCGAGCGCCGAACCGCCAAAGGTATCGAAGGCAACCTTGCAGCCGGCGGCACCCTGTGCGATGTCA
The DNA here is from genome assembly GCA_946402945.1 of uncultured Bacteroidales bacterium. GTDB lineage: Bacteria > Bacteroidota > Bacteroidia > Bacteroidales > UBA932 > Cryptobacteroides. The sequence goes on from CAMIYB010000036.1 coordinate 13,924, forward strand.
ATCTTCACATCGGGCAGGCCGGAGGCCTTGAGCACGATCACGCCCAGGCGGGCATTCTTCGCGTCATCGTTGGCGGCCACAGTGACCGTCAGCACCTTCTCATTCACAACAACAGGGGCCCACGCGGGGGCGGAAACCTGCAGGCCGGGAATGACCTTGGCCAGATTGACCGTCAGGGTCTCCCCTGCGCCGGCCGCGGCAAGACGGGTCTTGTCGGGCTCGATAGCCGTCGGAGCAGGCTCTTCCGCATACACGAAGATGTCCTTGAACTGGAACGGCTCGTAGCCGTCAGGAGTCT
>CAMIYB010000037.1 GCA_946402945.1 uncultured Bacteroidales bacterium
GTTTCTTGCCGTTCGGATCCTTCTGCTTGCCGTCCTTGAGCTGCTTGTAGTCATAATAGAAGGTGTCACCCTCCTTGAAGCAGAACTCGGAAGCGGCGCAGTCCATGGCGATCTTCACGTCCTTGCCGGGCTCGTAACCGGCCTTGCGGATGGCCTCCATGATGCAGTCGAGGGCATCGTCGATGCCGCTGAGTTTCGGGGCGAAACCGCCTTCGTCGCCCACGGCGGTGGAAAGGCCGCGGCCCTTGAGCACCTTCTGGAGAGCGTGGAAGACCTCGGCGCCGATGCGGACGGCCTCAGCCTCGGAGGAGGCGCCGACCGGACGGATCATGAACTCCTGGAACGCGATGGGGGCGTCGGAGTGGGCGCCGCCGTTGATGATGTTCATCATCGGGACGGGGAGGACATAGGCGTTGGTACCGCCGATATAGCGGTACAGCGGCATGCCGAGATATTCGGCAGCAGCCTTGGCAACAGCCAGGGAAACACCCAGGATGGCGTTGGCACCCAGGTTGCTCTTGGTGGGAGTTCCGTCGAGGTCGATCATCACTTTGTCGATGGCGCGCTGCTCGATGGCGGGCATGCCGATGATGGCGGGAGCAATCTTGTCGTTGATGTTGGCAACGGCCTTGAGGACACCCTTGCCGCAGTAGCGCTTGGGATCACCGTCACGAAGTTCGAGGGCTTCGTTCTCGCCCGTGGAGGCACCTGAAGGAACGGCGGCGACGCCGACAATACCGGATTCGAGGACCACTTCGGCCTCAATGGTCGGATTTCCCCGGGAGTCGAGGATTTCCCTACCTGTTACTTGGATAATTCTCATTGTATGGAAGGATTTAAAAGTTGTACAAAGATAAGATTTTAATCGATACGGTCAAAACCCGTGTAGGGACGGAGCACCTCGGGAATCTCGATGTACCCCTCTTTCTGGTTGTCCTCCAGCAGGGCGGCGACCACGCGCGGAAGGGCGAGGGAACTGCCGTTGAGCGTATGGGCCAGCTGCATCTTGCCGCTCTCGTCGCGGTAGCGCAGATGGAGCCGGTTGGCCTGGAAACTCTCGAAATTGGACACGGAGGAAATCTCCAGCCAGCGGCCCTGGGCGGCGGACCAGAGTTCGAAGTCGTAGGTGATGGCGGAGGTAAAACTCATGTCGCCGCCGCAGAGGCGGAGGATCCGGTAGCGGAGCCCCAGGTCCTGGACGAGTTTTTCCACATGGGCGACCATCTCGTCGAGGGCGGCATAACTGTCCTCAGGCTTCTCCACGCGGACGATCTCCACCTTGTCGAACTGATGGAGACGGTTCAGGCCGCGGACGTCCTTGCCATAGGAACCGGCCTCGCGGCGGAAGCAGGGCGTATAGGCCGTCAACTTCTGCGGGAACTCGCCGGCGCCGAGGATGACGTCGCGGAAGATGTTGGTCACCGGGACCTCGGCGGTCGGCACCAGGTAGAAGTCGTCCACCTGGCAATAGTACATCTGCCCTTCCTTGTCGGGCAACTGGCCGGTACCGAAACCGGAAGCGGCGTTGACCAGCACGGGCGGCTCCACCTCACGGTAGCCGGCGGCCGTGTTGCGGTCGAGGAAGAAATTGATCAGGGCGCGCTGGAGACGGGCGCCTTTGCCCTTATAGACAGGGAAACCGGCTCCGGTGAGTTTGACGCCCAGGTCGAAGTCGATGATGTCGTATTTCCTGGCCAGTTCCCAGTGCGGGAGGGCGCCTTCGGGCAGCACGGGATCCGCTCCGCCCATCTTGACGACGAGGTTGTCCTCGGCGCCGGCGCCTTCGGGGACGAGGGCGCAGGGCAGGTTCGGCAACAGGACCAACTGGGCCTCCAACTCTTTGTTGTTGGCCTCGGCCTGGGAGAGCAGGTCACCCGAGCGGGCCTTGAGGGCGGCTACTTCCTGCTTGGCGGCTTCCGCTTCCTCGCGGCGGCCTTCTTTCATCAGGGCGCCGATCTGCGCCGCCGCTTTTTTCTGCTGCGACAGCAGGGCGTCGGATTCGGTCTGGAGGGCCTTGCGCCTGTCATCCAGGGCGATGACCTTCTCAACGATTGCGCGGGCGTCGAAATGTTTGACCGCCAGGCGGGCAATCACGAATTCCGGATCTTCCCGGAGGGTTTTGAGTGTCAGCATACTGCTTTGATTTTATGCAAGAAGGGACTGCACATCAGCCTGAGGTGCAATCCCTTACTTACTTTCCATCCTTCTCCGGCTTAGTTCTCGAACGGGACAACGGAGACGAAGGACTTGTCATTTCTCTTTTTGGTGAACTTGACCGTTCCGTCCACGAGGGCGTAGAGGGTGTGGTCTTTGCCCATACCGACGTTGCGGTCCGGGTTGTGGACGGTGCCACGCTGGCGGACGATGATGTTGCCGGCCTTGACGACCTCACCGCCGAACTTCTTCAGACCAAGTCGTTTGCTGTGCGATTCACGACCGTTCTTCGAACTGGATTGACCTTTTTTATGTGCCATGGTTGTAGTTCTTTAAAGTTAAACGATTGAGGATTAGGCGATGGCATCGATCTGGATGCGGGTGAGTTTCTGGCGATGGCCGTTGAGTTTCTGGAAACCCTTGCGGCGGATCTTCTTGAACACGAGCACCTTCTTGGCTTTCACATCGTCGTCGATAACGGTGGCGGAAACGACAGCGCCTTCCACATAGGGGGCACCCACTTTCACCGCACCTTCATTGTCGATAAGGAGCACCTTGTCGAACTGGACTTTTTCGTCCTTCTTCGCCGGGAGGCGATTGACGAAAATCTTGGCGCCAGCTTCTACTTTAAACTGCTGGCCTGCAATGTCTACGATTGCGTACATCTGTTTACAAAACTCTTAAAGTTTCCAGCCGGAGGCGTCCGCTCCCGAAGGCGGATCTTGCCGGGCCCCGCGGCCATGACAAAAATTTGGGACTGCAAAGGTAACAATTATTTCCGAAACCCCAAAATTTCTGCTCAGATCTTGGCATTTTCTCTTTTTTATCGTTGGCGGGAAGGATATTTATTCGTAGATTTGTAACATCATTGTTATTGTTTTATGGAGAGTCCGTTCATTTATGACCGTTACGTAACCGGCAAACATTTCATCGGCCGGCGCGGCGACTGCACCATCCTCGGCAACCTGATCCTCCAGGGCGAACACGTCGTCCTCTACGAGCCGCCGAAATCCGGCATCATGTCGCTGATCCAGCAGACCCTGTTCAACCTGCGGATGGCCGGCAGCGCCTTCCTTGTGGGCCAGTTTTCCCTGCTGAACATCCGGGACCTGCCGGCCTTCCTGACCCGTCTGGGAAGCACGGTCCTCCGCACGGTCGCCTCCACGCCCGGAGAATATGCCGACCTGGTCGCCAGGCATCTGGCCGGGACGCATTTCGTCTTCGACCAGAAAAACTACTCCGACCACGACCAGATCGTCTCCCTCAACTGGGACCCGGACGAGGAGGATCTCCTGGCCATGCTGCGGCTCCCCTACCGCGTGGCCCGGGACATGGGCCGGCAACTCTTCCTGATCATCGACGAATTCCAGAACCTGGAACTCACAGGCGAGGGAGAGCGCGTGTACAAAGCCCTGGAGAAAGTCCTGGCGGAGATCCGCGGCGACAACCAGCCCGGCTGTTCCTTCATTCTCTGCGGCTCGCGCGTAAATGCCATGAAGGACATCTTCGAGCACCGGCGCTTCTTCTACCGCCAGGTCGAACACATCCCCCTGAGCCCCGCCGATGAGAAGGAAATCATCGAATACGTGGTCCGCGGCTTCCTGTCCAGCGGCAAAGTCGTCGAGCGGGACCTCCTGCTCGGCATGTGCCGCCTCTTCCGCTGCAACCTCTGGTACATCGCCCATTTCACCGCCATCTGCGACTCCCTGTCCAAAGGATACATCATCGAGGCGACGCTCATGGAGGCCCTGGGCAGCCTGATCGCCATCCACGAGCCGCGTTTCACCGCCACCATGAACGGCCTGACGACCTTCCAGGTGGGGCTCCTCCGCGCCATCCTCGACGGGCACAGCCGCTTCAGCGCCAGCGAGGTCATCCAGCGTTACGGCCTCAACTCCTCGGCCAACGTCAAGCGTCTCAAGGACGCCCTGATGAAAAAAGAAATCGTGACTTTCGACGAAAAAGACGAGCCGCAGCTGCTCGACCCGCTTTTCGAATACTGGGTACGGAAATATTACTTTGAAATGGAATAGCATCATGGCCAGAAAGAAAATCGCCGTCCTGACCGGCGCCGGAGTCAGCGCGGAAAGCGGGATCGGAACCTTCCGCGACAACGGCGGCCTTTGGGACCGCTACGACCCGCAGGTAGTCGCCTCCATCCAGGGATGGTACCAGGACAGGAAACTGCTCCTGGACTTCTACAACATGCGCCGCGCACAGTTGCGGGACGTCCGTCCCAATGCAGCCCACCGGGCCATCGCCGCCCTCGAGGAGGACTACGACGTGACCGTCATCACCCAGAACGTGGACAACCTCCACGAAAGGGCCGGTTCCTCCCGCATCATCCACCTCCACGGCGAACTGACCAAGGTCCGCCCGGAATACGGGGTCTATGACGAAACATTCTCCGAAGCAGAAGTCATCGACATCGGCTTCGAACCCGTCCATCTGGGCGACAAGGCCCCGAACGGCAGCCAGCTCCGCCCCCATATCGTCTGGTTCGGCGAGGCCGTCCCGAAAATCGAAAAAGCCGTCGAAGTGGTCTCCGGAGCCGATATTCTCCTGATCGTGGGAACATCCCTGTCGGTGTACCCCGCCGCGGGCCTGTACCGCTACGCCGCCCCCGGCGCCCCCATCTACATCATCGACCCGCAGGACGTTCCCCTCCACGACAGCCGCATCACCCACATCCGCGCCGTGGCCACCGAAGGGATGGACCGTTTCCGCGAACTGTTGAAGAACTCATGATGCATGGTCAAATTCCTTGACGGACACGCTTGCAATTCCAAAAATTCTTGCTACCTTTGCCGTCCCTAAGAAAAAGGAGGTGTAAAAGCATGATCATCGTTCCCGTTAAGGAAGGCGAAAATATCGAGAGAGCCCTCAAGCGTTTCAAGCGTAAGTTTGAAAAGACCGGTGCCGTCCGTGAGCTCCGGGCCCGTAAGACTTTCTCCAAGCCGTCCGAGAAGAACCGCATCAAGATGCAGAAAGCCATCTATGTGCAGCATCTGCAACTCCAGGACGAGCAGTAATTGCTTACCTTCCGAAAGGGACGTCAAGAAATTGACGTCTTTTTTTGTGCCCGAAAGCAAATATATTTTGTATCTTTGTATGTTACCGTAAAAGGATAATTCATGAAACGCGGATGGAAAATAGCCCTGGGGACGGTCGCCGGCGTGTTGCTGCTGGTGCTGGTCACGCTGCAACTGGTCCTCTCCCCTTCTTTCCTGACCAAAATGGCCAATCAGTACGCGCCGCGTTTCCTGAATGCCGATATCGCATTCGGCCGCATCGACGCCGATGTCTTCCGCAGTTTCCCGCACGTTTCCCTGGAAGTGGACGATTTCGTCCTGACCTATCCCCACGACCGTTTTGCGGCCTGGGATTCGGTGGGCGTGCGCAGCCGGCTGCGCGACCGGGGCCGCGCCCCGGAGGCCGACACCCTCGCCTCCGCCCGCAGCCTGCGTGCCGCAGTGGACCTCCTCCCCATGCTCCGGGGGCGCTTCCGCATCCCCTCGGTGAGCCTGGACGGGGCCCGCATCTTCGCCCACAAGTTCGACACCGTGGCCAACTGGCAGATCTTCGCCGCCAAGGACAAGGATGACACCTCTTCCTCCGGGATGCCGAAAGTCATTCTCCGGAAAGTCGCCCTGACCGGCAAACCCGTCGTGGTGTACACCGACCCGGCCGACACGCTCTTTGCCACCATCCGGCTGCGGCGGATGGCCTTTGACGGCCGGCTGGACCTGAGCGACCTGATGAACCACCGCATCGGACTGGAGATCGACAGCCTCTTCGTGGCTGGCCGCCTTCCGGCAGACACCCTGGCCGCCGGCCTGGACAGCCTCCGCCTCCGCCAGAAGCAGGACTGGTACCACCTGGCCGCCTCCACCAAGGCCTTCCTGGCCATGCGCCGGATCGGCAGGATGATGATCCCCATCGGCCTGCAGGGACGTTTCCAACTGCCCGACAACGATTTCAGGGCCATTTCCTTCCGCGACCTCGACCTCCGCGCCGCGACGCTCGGCCTGACAGGGGAAGGAGATATCCGCCGGGGGGACGACAGCACCTATGTCCGCGCCGAGTTGTCCCTGAACGACTGCCCTGTGGATGAGACGCTTCGCTACTTCGCCAAGAACATCGCCCCCTCCGCCCTGCGGCTCAAGACCGATGCCCGCATCACGCTCACGGCCCTGTGCGACGGATACTATATCCCGGCGGAAAAGGCCCTCCCGGACCTTCTGGCCGAACTTGTCATCCCGTCGGCCGCCGTCGCTTACGAAGGGTTCAACTACAAGGGCCGGCTTGCCGCCGACATCAATGCCACGACCGACCGAAACGGCCGGCTGGACCTGAGTGTGGACGAAATGGACGTCCAACTGCCCGGGGCCCATCTCCGGGGAACCGGCAGCGCGAAGGACCTGCTTGGGCCCGATCCGCTCATCGGCCTGGATGTCAAGGCCAACGCCTCGATGGACACCCTGAACGAATTCCTGCCCGAAGGCATTACCGCCCAGGGCGAACTCCAGGCGGCCCTCTCGGGCTTCCTCCTGCTGTCCGACGCCAGCCTTTACAACTTCTCCCGCGCCGATCTGGAAGGATTCGTCCGCTCCAGCGGCATCACCATCCTGGACCAGCGCGACAGCCTCTTCGCCTTCCTGGACAAGACGGATATCCGTCTGGAAAAGGCCGGAAAAGACGCCGCGCTCGGGGATATCCTCGGGCTCACCGGACAGATAGACAGCCTCTACGCCACTTACGGCCCGGATATTTTCATCCGCGGCCACGGCATCACGCTGACGGCCCAGAACGCCGCCCAGACCCTCAGCGACGAATACGGGAAAGAGATTCACCCCATCGTGGGCAGCCTTTCCGCCAAAGGCATCACCATGCGGGGAGCCGACTCGCTGTTCGTCGGCATCCGGAACACCCGCAACAACTTCAAACTCTCCCACCGGCAGAATGGCGATGCCACGACCCCCATCCTCAACCTCGGCAGCCATAACGGCGGCATTTTCCTGCGCAAGGGGACGGAGCGCATCGGCCTGCGGGACGCCACCCTGACCGCATCCGCCGTCATGAAGGGCACCACCGACCGCACAGCCCGGCGCAATCATCTGCTGGACTCCCTCCAGCGGGTCTATCCGGGGGTAGAACGGGATTCGCTCCTGCGACATGCCTTCCGAAGACGGATGGCCGGGGTCCAACTGCCCGACTATCTGAGCGAAGCCGACTTCCGCGCCCGCGACATCGACCTGCGGCTGGGCGGTTCTCTCGCCCAGTACATCCGAGACTGGGATCTGGGCGGCAGCCTGAAAATCGGGAGCGGCCGCATCATTACGCCGCGCTTCCCGCTCAAGACCAGCCTGAGCGACGTCGAAGGTAATTTCAACAACGACCAGGTCAGCCTGCGTTCCGCCCGCGTGACGGCCGGCGGTTCCGACATATCGGCCCAGGGCCGCATCTACGGTCTGCGAAGGGCCTTCCTCGGAGGACGGCGCAGCCTGATCCACCTGGACCTTGCCCTCACTTCCGACCGGCTCGAGGCCAACGAACTCCTGACCGCCTATGACGCCGGTTCCCGCGCCCTGTCCACGGAAGAAGCCCTGGACGAGCGCGTCTCCGATGCCGAATACGAAGCGGCGGTCCAGGCCGCGGCCGATACCGCCACCTCCCGAAACCTGATCGTCCTGCCTGCCAACGTGGACGCCACCCTTTCCCTCCAGGGCAACGAAATCAAGTATTCCGACCTGCTCGTCAATTGGTTCGCATCCGATATCCACCTCAAGCAGCGCACCCTCCAGGTGACCAATACGGTGGCGACCTCCAACATGGGCGACATCTATTTCGAAGGCTTCTATTCCACGCGGACGAAACAGGACCTGACCGCCGGTTTCGACCTCAACATGGTGGACATCACCGCCGACCAGGTCATCACCCTGGTCCCGGCCGTCGATTCCATCGTCCCGATGCTCAAGAACTTCAAGGGCAATCTCGACTGCGAAATGGCGGCCACCACCCAGTTGGACACCAACATGAATTTCATCACGCCCACCATCAACGGCGTCATGAAGATCGCCGGCAGCGATATGTCCATCGTCGATGATGCCGGACTGCGGAAACTGGCCCGCATCCTGCTGTTCCGGGACAAAGAGATCGGCCATATCGATGACATGTCCGTCCAAGGCCTGATCAGCAACAACACCCTGGAAGTCTTCCCCTTCGTACTGGGTGTGGACCGTTACCAGATGGCCATGAGCGGTCTCCAGAATTTCGACAAGAGTTTCACCTACCACGTTTCCGTGCTCAAGTCGCCCATCCCCTTCCGCTTCGGCGTCGATCTATGGGGCAATTTCGACAATTGGAAATGGAAACTGACCCAGGCCCGCTACAAAAATACCAATGTTCCGGTATTCACCAGCGAGTTGAACAACATGCAGGGCAACCTGATTAATTCCATCCACAATATTTTCACAAAGGGCGTGGAACTGGCCGTCCAGCAGAATGCCGCCGCCCGCGACGCGGTCCAGGCCTCCATGACGGCCGCGGGCTACGATGCCTCCGCCTCTTCGGGCGCACTGGATGACGGAAGCCGCCACCACCTCGACTCGCTCCAGTATGCCCTCGACCATCCGGAAGACGCCGCCCTGGACTCCCTCCTCTCGGCCCGCATCGACTCGCTCTCCGTCATAGAAGCGCTCGACGCCGCCCCGGAGATGGATGCCGCGACGCTCCGCAAGACTGCCAAGGCCGCCGAGAAGGCCGAACGGGAAGCCAGAAAGGCCGACGAGAAGGCCTTCCGCGAATCGCTTAAGGGACTGAGTTGCAAGGAAAAGGCTGCCGCCCGCAAAGAAAGGAAAGCCGCTATGGAGGAGGAGAAGCAGCCATGATGAATATCCGTTGCATACACCCCCGTTCCCTCCCTTTGGAGGGGGTCAGGAATCCGAGAGACCTCGGCGGACTGCCGGTCCGTGACGGACGCACGGTCCGCCCCCGTCTGCTGCTGCGCTCGGCCCACCTGTGCTGGGCGACCGACCGCGACCTGGACTGGCTGCGGGGCGTCTGCCACCTGCGGCGCATCTTCGACCTGCGCACCGTCGAAGAGATCGAGCGCCAGCCCGACCGCGTCATCCCGGGAGCGGAGAATACCCATCTTCCCGCCATCGACACGGAGGCCGAAGTCCAGAACGGCGCCGCCATTCCCCAGGAGGCCTTCAACGACCTCGAGACCTATCTGGTCCCCCTCAGTTTCACGGACGGTGCGAAATTCATGGCGCGGGACATGTACCCTTCCCTGGTCCGCAGCGAATACACCCAGGTGCAATATGCCGCCTTCCTCCGTCTGATCGTCGAGACACCGGAAGGCGCCGTGATCTGGCATTGTTCACAGGGGAAGGACCGCACAGGCCTGGCTGCCGCCTACATCCTCTCCGCCCTGGGCGCCACCCGGGAGACCATCCTGGAAGACTATCTGCTCTCGGAACCCTGGTACGAGGACATCGTGGAACGGCTCAGCAACAAGGTCCTGCAGCGGGGCGGCGGGAAGGAGGAAACCGATGTCGTCCTCACGTTCATGGGCGTCAACGTCGAATATTTCACCGAAGCCCTGGACATCATCGAGCGCGAATTCGGCGGCATGGACGCCTATCTCCACGAGCAGTTGTTCCTCTCGGACGACGATATCGCCATCCTGAAGGCCCGTTATCTCCAATAGGCCCCGGGGCTACCAGGGGACGACAATCTTAAAGGAGACATTCCGTCCCATATTGCAAACCCCGATATCCTTCAGACGGCTCAAATGGGGCATATAGGACTTGTCGGTGAGGTTCGAACCGATTATATACAGCGACAGGCGCGTCTTCCCCCGGATGACCAGGTCGGTTCCCGCCGCGGCACCGAGAAGGAGGTATGACGGAGTGGCCGTTTCCGTGCCTCCTGCCGCGTAGAAATGATTCTGTGCCCAGTTCCAGTCCAAATTCAAGGAAAGAAAAGCATTATTGAAAAGACGGCCTTCGTGGGTAATCTCCCACTTCACCTCGGAAAAAAGACGGGGCGCCGGGATAAGGGGAAGGTCACTCCCCTCCTTCTCCCGTGCATACACGCAGGAAAAGGCACTGCTCAGATGCAGCTGGTGGATGGGATGGATATCCAATGCGACTTCCCCTCCGGCCAGATGGGCCAGGCCGCTGCGGAAGGCATAAACCGGAAGGCCTTCGTCGGACACCGCACCGTTGCGGGCGGCGAAGATATAATTGTCGATCCGGCTTACGAACAGCGCCGATTGCACGGACACATATCGGGAACTGAAATCCAGCCCCAGGTCTCCCTGAAGGCTGTATTCCGGCCTCAAATCCTTATTTCCCAACTCGAAACGGAAGGTACCCTCATGTTCCCCGTTGGAACCCAGTTCAGCCAGGTTGGGAGCACGGAAACCCCGTGCGATATTGGCCCTGACGGTCATGTGCCGTCCCAGCGGGCGGACGGCGCCCAGACTGGCGCTGATGCCGGGGAACAGGCGCTTGAAGGGGTCGAAACGGCCGGCGAGTTCCTTACTGTGGAGCCACCGGACGTCTGCCCGGACACCACCGGAAAGGGTCCATAATCCCAGCGCCTTGGAGGCGGTTGCAAACAAGCCGGCATCGAACAGTCCATAGGACGGGATCAGATACTCCTCGCCCAGATTATCGCTGATCTGACCCATTCCGGCAAGCCCGAAGGCGGTTTTCCAGCCATTGCCGAACCTGCTTTGATACCGAAGATCATAATGGAGGGTATTGAGGCGGAAATCCAGACCGGGTCCGTCGGGACTTTCCTCATACTCCTGACGGCGGTTCTGCTGCCAACCCAGGATGATCTTCAGATTGCCGGGGCCAAGCTGGAAGGTATTATCCGACACCAATTTATAATGTCTTACCTGCTGGAAAGGCAGCGCGGGGGAATAGGAATAGTTATCCCCCTCCCCCTCTATCATTCCCGGCGTCAGATGGAAATAACTGAAACGAAGCCGGGAATAGCCCCAGGAGCCGTTCCGGCCCAAAAGGGCGGATACGGCCCGCTCCCGGAAGCCGGAATTCGACACGGGGCCGTTGAGCGCATTCCTGTAGGCATGGGCATACTTATCGGAAAAGCGGCCGCCGAGCAGCCAGCCGTCCAGGTTGCCTGCCGCCGACAGGGAATAGCCGATCAGGCCACTGTTGGTCTGGTATTCCGTGGACAGGCTGCCACCGAATTCCCCGGGGGCCCGGATCGGTTCCGGATGGAAAATGAGGATGCCTGCCAGGGCGTCTGAGCCATACATCAGCGAAGCCGGTCCTTTGAGGATTTCGACGGAATGGACCCCGGCGCCGTCAATCTCGATGCCGTGTTCGTCACCCCACTGCTGGCCTTCCTGACGGATTCCATCGCTCACCACGACGACACGGTTGTAGCCCATGCCGCGGATGACGGGCTTGGAGATCCCGCCGCCCGTGGTGATTTCACTCACCCCCGGCTCCGAAGCAATGACGTTGATGATATTGCCGCCCGTTCGGGCGGAGAGGTCGGCGGGACGGATCAGCGAGACCGGAGCGGGCATCTCCCCCATTTTGGCGTCTCCGGCCAGACCGGTCACCACCAATTCATTCAATTGCAGATGTTTGTAGAATACATCCGTGGAGTCAGGATCATGATCCTGAGCCGTCGCTGCCACGCACACGCACAGCAGCGACAAAACAAATATTGTCTTATTCATTCTGTTTTCGGTGAAAAGTTTATATGGGATACTAAAAACAGAACGAAACAGGCGGGGCTCTCGGAGATGAATGACGGGTGAAACAGTTGGGAACATCGTCGGAGCAGAAGCCCGAATCAGGGGTTCTCTCCGGCGTAAGAACGCGTTCGACAAAATTATCGGACGGTGAAAACTGCTGGCACAGAAGCCGGCAGATCAGGCATTCGTCCGTACAACTCCGGCTTGTCAGATGCCCGGGATGGGGCAGATGCTGCGAGCAGGACTCGCACTGGAGATCGTCCCGCGGCACTTCCGCATGGCGATGAAACGGCGCGAGCAACAGCATCGGCAGGATAACCGATAACAGCAGGAATGACGATACACGCTGTTTCATGTGGAATCTCATAAGCACACGGGGCTTTCTTTGTGCGGGCAATGGGACAATTATCGAACCAATTTTGAAGACCTTATGGTAGTCTATTCATTTGGTTTACAAATAGATGATACTACGCAACCATAATTCCAGTGTGAAGGATATCCTCATACAGCGGAGACGGATGCGAAGACTCAATAAGAACAGGTTCAATCAAGGTGTTTACCTCCAAAGTGATACGCCACAATTTTGCGGATTCTTTCAAAAAATCTCCTTGAACTTCCGGGACAATTACAGCTACGTCAATATCACTGTCCTCTCTGGCGTTGCCTTTGCTATATGAGCCGAACAAATAGACAGTAACCGGCCCTAACTTGGCTGTTACTGCCTCCTTGTACCGTTTAACAATTCTTATAACCTGCCTTTTATCCATAGCTGTAATTCTTTTGTCTTGTCCAGAATCTCTCTACAACGATTTTTACTCAGACCCTCGGAGACCCTTTCACATTGCCTCTGCCGTATCTAGATCGTAGTCGGAGATGTCTGTCCAATATTTGACTATATCCAATTCCATTATGGCAAAAATAATTATTTGCAGGATTATCTCCAAATCTAGAGGATTATCAAACAATTGAAAGTGTATAGGTTCACTGC
>CAMIYB010000038.1 GCA_946402945.1 uncultured Bacteroidales bacterium
ATCCTCCTTTCAAAGGCTTTGGCATAGCCTTTATCTGGTTCGCCATGGACGAGCCATATCTATTCTCCATGATTATGGAATCGCAGTCGCAACCCGTTTCCTACAAGGACTACATCGATTCTTACGTCGGCTTCAAGGAGGAGAGCCTTTCTGCGATAGCGGGCACCTTCGGCCTGCATGGCAAAGATGCAGAAACGCTCTATTATCAACTCATTTTGGTGGCTTTGGGCCTTGCATCGACCTGCACCGGCGGAAAAAGTCCGCTCACCATCCCGCAAGCCAGCGAAATCCTCGGCAAGAATGTCAGGGCTTTCCTGATGGTCATCCGCGCCGGGAACGATGAGCGGGAAGGATTTGTCCCGAACGCCGGCGGAGGCCCCAGCGGCGAAGTCGATTCCTATGTGCTGATGCATGCGCTCATAGGGCAAAATCACCTGCTGCAGGAACTCCGCGACCGTCCCCGCTATATTCTGGATGAAGAATGGACCGAATTGGAACGGATGCTCCGGAATTCATGCGACCTTACGCCCGAATCTCTCCGGGAAGCGCACACCGACCTGACAAAGGGCGATATCCGCACCTATATCCTCTCACACCTGCAATTCTCCGTATCTGAGCAAGCCATCCTGCTGGGAATCTCCCCTGCCTCTGTTACCAAAGCACGACAGCGGCTTAAAGCTAAACTGTTACCTTGATTCAGTTTCCGCCGCACCGAGGGCCTTGAGTTTCTTCACGAAGGCTTTCTTCATTTTTACCGCCGTTACGCAAAGCCAGTGCCTGGATTCGTTACGATGGACAGCGATGTCCCTGAATCCCACCGCCGCAAGATGGGTCTGCAGTTCTTCGGGCGTATAGGTATGCATCCCCTCAATCATCTTCTCCCATTTCTCGTTGTTGCCGGAGAGGCCGTCATCTTCGTTGACAATGAGGAACCTCCCGCCCGGGACCAGGATGCGCAGCACCTCTGCGAAGCTCTTTTCAATGTCCGGCCAGAAATAGACCGTCTCGAAGGCGGTGGCCATCGCGAAGGTATCGTCCTTGAACGGACGGCTCGCAACGCTGGCCTCCAGCACCTTGCAGCGGCCTTCAGCAATCGCGTCGGCATTGACCTTGCGGGTTTTCTCAACGGAGACTGGCGAGTAGTCCACCCCGGTCACTTTTGCGTATAGGCTCCGGTCCATCAGGCGGGACAGGTTGGCCCCGCCGCCGCAACCGATATCAATAATCTCCCCTTCTGTGGGAACGTTGCCAAGGTCCAGGCCCCAGGAGGCCATCGCCGCATGGGAACCGCCGTTCATTCCGGCGACCATCAGTTTGCCGAAAAAGCCTTCCGGCTTCCGGGTGTTGCTGAAGATTTTGCTGAGAAGTCCCCCCCTCAGAATCTATCGACCCTCCGGCACTCGGAAACGCAGGCAGAAGGCGCCCCTTTCCGACAGCCTCCTCCCAGCCTGAATAATCGTCGTCTGAATTGGCCAGGGTGACGATTGTCCCCGAGACGTTGCTGCGAAGGGCATCAAGGGCGGGAATCATCTGATTGCTGCGAACGGCGACAAATATAAAGTCGAATAGTTCGCTATCGGCCACCCTGTCAAGCACGTTAATGTCTCGCCGCAAGCGGAGCTGCTCCAGTCTCCGGCCACGTGCCAACAGCGAAACGTCCTCGCCGGCGGCGGCAAGCAGCATCGCGTAATAACTGCCGATAACTCCGGCACCATACACCAGGATCCTATGTTGGCTGCCAAACATAAGGAATAACTGTTTATCGATACAAAGTTCGGTTATTCACGGTGGTATGTCAATCCTTATTTGTAGGTAAACAGATACTATAGGTTCTCTCGCATTTGCTGAAAAATGAGTAAATTTGAGCCATGGAATACCTGTCAAAGCAACGATACGACGAGATTGCGGCAGAGTTGAAGCATCTTATTAGCGAGGTTTACCCCAAGGTGAAGGATGACCTCGCGGAGGCCAGCGCCCAGGGAGACCGCAGCGACAATGCGGGCTACCGCGAAGCAAGGCGCAACCAGGCGAAGACCATCAGCCGCATCCGCTTCCTGCAGAAGGTCCTGGAGCATTCCCGCGTGATCGACCCCGATGCCCTCCCCAAGGACCGGGTCTGCCTTCTGAGCCGGGTCGAATTCACGAACCTCGCGACAAATGCCCGCATGAAATTCGAGATAGTCAGCCCCCACGAGATGGATCTCGAGGCTGGCAAGATTTCGCTGAAATCCCCGATCGGTGCCGCCCTGATGGGCAAGAAGGTCGGCGAAATCGCCGAGGCCCGGGTCCCCGCCGGAACCCTGCGCCTGAGAATCGAAAGCATCACGTTCGACTGAGGTTCAGCAGAGAATCAGCAGAAACGAAAGCAATATGAATCAAACACTCTCCCCCCGTCGGCAGGGACTTGCCGTCATTGCCGCTTTTGAGGCCAAAGGAGACCAGGACGGTCTGGAAACAGCGCTTGGCCGTGCGCTGGACAATGGCGTGACTGTCAGCGAAGCCAAGGAAGCCTTGTCCCAGTTATATGCATATACGGGATTCCCGCGTTCGCTCAATGCGCTGGGCACTTTGCAAAAGGTCCTTTCCTCCCGCCTGGCGGCAGGAATCCACGATGATCCGGGGAAGGACGCCGAACCGCTTCCCGCAGGATATAACGCCTTGAAACAAGGGACCGAGGTACAGACCCGCCTGACGGGCAAGCCGTTCGACTACAGCTTTGTCCCGGCGACGGACTACTACCTCAAGGCACATCTTTTCGGTGACATATTTGCCCGCAACAATCTGAGCCATGCCGACCGGGAGATCGTGACCGTAAGCGCCATATCGGCCCTGCCCGGCTGCGGGCCCCAGCTCGTGGCCCATGTCTCCGGAGCCAGGAACATGGGAGTATCGGATGCCGAACTCCGGGAACTCCCTGCGCTATTGGAAAACAACGTCGGCCTTGCCGAAGCGGAGCGCCTGAGAGAGGCCCTGGGGGCGGTCCTGGGCGATACGCATATCCCTGTGGAGACGGTGGACTTCTCCGTCTGGCCCAAAGGACAGCCCAATACCGCTTATGCACAGTACTTCACCGGCAACAGCTACATCGCCCAGATGGAAGGAGGGATGGCCAATGTCACATTCGAGCCCGGATGCAGGAACAACTGGCACATCCATCACGGGCAGGTGCAGGTGCTGGTCTGTGTGGCCGGCCGGGGCTGGTATCAGGAATGGGGAAAACCGGCCGTACAGCTTGTTCCGGGCACCGTCATTGCAATTCCGGAAGGAGCCAAGCACTGGCACGGCGCCGCTGCCGACAGCTGGATGCAGCACCTGACTTACCACAAAGACGTCCAGGAGGGAGCATCCAACGAGTGGATGGAACCGGTATCTGATGAGCAATACGCCCGGGTGGGGTTGAATGGCCAATAGTTTTACGAATTTCATAAAATAATTTTATGTTTTTCGTCGAATTGGCACTATCTTTGTCCTTTGATACGGCAAAACTAAAAGGACATTGATATGAACCATTCAACCCGGAAAAGCATCCAAAGACTCTCGATCGCCATCCTCATCATCGGAGGGATGACCCTCATCTACACCTATGTGCAGATGGTTTCCATATTGTGGCTGGACAATTTCATCACACCCATGGTATGGAATCCGGACATGAAGGGCTGGCAGATCTTCATCCTCGTGGCCCGTTTCATCGGCATCACGCTTCTGTTCATCCTATGCTGCATCTTCCTGTACCGAACCAACAAGGGGCTGAAAGACGGTGAAATCTTTCCGAAATCCAACATCCGCCTCATCCGTTGGACGGCACTGGTGGCCGCACTCCTCGCCTTCGTGCACAGCAACTACGAAGCGGCCGTCAAGGGCGAGTCGGAACTGCTGCTGGATTCCAACACCATCCTGATCCCGCTCATCGTCCTCCTGTTCGCGGGACTTTACAGGATGGCCTACCTGGCGGCGAAAGACAGCAACCTCACCATATGATTACGGTCAACCTCGACAAAATGCTCTGGGAGCGGCATATGAAACTCTCGGAGCTGTCCGAAAAGATCGGCATCTCGATGACCAACCTGTCCCTGCTCAAGACGGGGAAAGGCCGGGCGATCCGGTTCACGACGCTCAACAAACTCTGCAAGGTACTGGACTGCCTCCCGGGCGACATCCTGGACTACCGGCCGGACCCGGAAGGCACAGAAATGGAGGAGGACATCTATGCGGATTGAATGGGCTGCAGCGCTTGCGTTGCTTCCGGCCGTGCTTTCGGCACAGGAACGCGTCAACGTGAAAGGACGGATCGTCAACGAGCGGGGCGAGAGCGTCGAATACGTCCAGCTCGGCATACCCAAACTGCAGACGGGAACCATCTCCTCCGCCGACGGCCGGTTTGAAATCGAGGTCCCCTGCGACACGCTGGAGTTCTTCCATGTTTCCTATCAACCCGCCGTTTTCCCCGTTACAGGCTCCGCCGATGACGTAGTCGTCGTCCTGCGCGACCAGGAACTGCCGCCTGCCGTATCCATCGGCGGAGACACGAAAGAAAAGTATCTGGTACGCCCCGGGACGCATGTACTGAAGAACATCGGGGTGATCAGCACCTCGCTGCGGGACGGGCATCCGTCGGGACGGGAACTGGGATCCGTGGCCACGGCCAAAAAGCCGTTCCTCGTGAAAGATATCCTGCTCACCGTGCACAGTAACCATATCCCGGGCTGTGTCGCGTCCATCAACATCTATCGGATTGAGGGCAAGGAAGAATCGTTTATCAACGTACTCCATCGGCCCATCTATTTTGAAGTCGCCGAGTCGGACGCGCCACAGGATTTCGATATCCGGCCGGAGGAAAGCATCCTGCTGGAACCCGGGCGCTATTTCATCGCCTTCCAGATCGTCGGATACGATGAACAGGCCCTGCTGGCCTATCTTGCCAAACCGGAAGATGAGCGGAAAGACTGGGAGTTGAGCATGGACTTCCCTGTCTTCCTGAAAAGCAGTTATCTCCGGGAAACCGCCCTGGGCAGTATGGAACGTTTTCCCGTCAATGTCGGTGTCGCCGTAAAAGGACTGGAGTATCAGTAGGGCGTCTTCTTGGGACTGCCTGTTTTTGGCAACATTTCTTCTTATCTTTGCAGTCGGAATACTTGAAAAGCATCAAGGACGCAGACATGGCAAAGAACTATTTCAACAGGTACGTTTGGCTGATCGACACCATCAACCGGCACGGACACATTTCCCGGGAGGAGATCAGCCGGCTCTGGGAGCGCTCCCGGCTTAACGAGACCGGCGAGGAACTATACGAACGCACCTTCCACAACCACCGGGCGGCGATCCTGGAGACATTCGGCATCGAGATCAAGTGCGACCGCTCGCTTGGCTATTATATTGCCAACAGCGACGACCTGGAAGGCAACGGACTCCGGCAATGGCTGTTGGAATCCCTCTCCCTGAACAATCTGATGAACGAGAGTTCCGACATGCGCGACCGGATCCTGTTCGAGAAAATCCCCTCCAGCCGGAAATGGCTACCGGTCTTCGTGAATGCCATGCGGGACGGAAAGGCCGTCGAGATCACCTACCAGAGCTTCCGGCGCGATGCGCCGAACACCTTTACCATCCACCCCTATTGCCTGAAACTTTTCAAACAGCGCTGGTATGTGCTGGGAAGGAGCGATGAGTATGACTCTCCCTGGATTTATGCCCTGGACGAGCGCATGCAGGACGCCGTTCCCTTGAAGAAGGCTTTGAAGAAGCCGGCCGGATTCAATGCCGCCGATTTCTTCTCCAAGTATTTCGGGGTTGTTCTCGACGACAGGAAGCCTTCTCCGATCAGGATCAAGGTCGCGGCCGACCAGGTCAAGTACATCGAGTCCCTGCCGCTCCACGATTCGCAGGCAATGCTCGAACGGACAGCTGAATATAGCATCTATGAATATTACCTCGTCCCGACCTATGACTTCCGCCGCGAGATCCTCAGCCACGGCCCGGACATGGAGGTCCTGGCGCCGGAGGATTTTCGGGATGAGGTCAAGGCGGACATCGCACGGATGTACAATAATTACGGGCTATGACCGATTTTGCAGCCATTGATTTCGAGACGGCCAACGAATGCCCGAGCAGCGTCTGCAGCGTCGGGATCGTGGTCGTGCGTGACGGAGAGATCGTGGACCGCTTCTACAGCCTGATCCACCCGGAGCCGGAGTATTACCAATGGTTCTGCCGGCAGGTACACGGGCTGGGCCCGGAGGATACGGATGAAGCCCCCGTCTTTCCGTATGTCTGGGAAAAGGTGGAGCCGCTTATCGAGGGATTGCCGCTGGTCGCCCACAACAGCCGCTTCGATGAAGAGTGTCTCAAGCAGGTGTTCCGGGTCTATCAGATGGACTATCCGGACTATGCGTTCCTTGACACGCTGTCCGCATCACGGCGGTACTACGGCAGCATGCTCCCGAACCATCAGCTCCAGACCGTCGCCGCAGCCTGCGGATACGACCTGACGCATCACCATCATGCCCTCGCCGACGCGGAGGCATGCGCCCGCATCGCCATGAAACTATTATAGACAGCATGAGATTCAAGCACACGGACAGACCCGGATTCTGGTTCGGCCTCATCGACTTCTGTACGGCAGGGTTGTTCTTCCTCTTCTATATGCCTCTGGACGGATTGCAGGAGGAACTGGACTATATTGTCGGACGCAGGACGCAACGGTATTGGGTCGCCTATCTCCTGGGGATCCCCACCCTGTTCATCTACCCGCTTGTCTGGATGGCCCGCATATCGGAAGAATTGAAGGCCAAGGCAATCGGGATGGGGATCGAAGGACCGTACACTTCCTGGTGGCATATGTTCGGCTGGAATACCTTTGGTGTTTTCCTCCTTGGCCCGGCCATTGCCACCAAGCGCTTTTTCGATACTTTGAACAAGATTGAACGAAAGATGAACGACGGCCCCTTTGACCTTTGAGAGAAAATGGCTTACTTTGGAAGTTACTTATTGACTTGTCAAAGAAAAAGGAGGCGGAACCATGAATGAAAAGATGCAGGCCATCCTGGACACCCGGGTTGAAAACGGCACGGTGGCACTTTGGTGGCTGGGCCAGATGGGGCTGGTCGTCAAATCCGGCAGCACCCTGATCGTCATTGACTATTTTGCCGCACTGTTCCCGACAAGGCAGGTCACGCCTCCCGTCCCGGCAGAAGAGATGGTGGGGGTCGACGCCTTCCTGGGAACGCATAACCATATCGACCATATCGATCATCCCTCCTGGAGAATCTGGGCAAAAACCAACCCGGAGGCCAAGTTCGTTTTCCCGCGGGCCCACAGCAGAGCGGTTGCAAACGACGGAATAGCAGACCGGAATGCACTTGGTGTGAATGCGGGAGAATCCGTCCGGATCGGTGATATGACCGTCCACGCCATCGCCGCCTCCCATGAGTTCCTGGACCGGGACCGGGAAACGGGGCTGTTCCCCCATCTTCAGTATATCGTCGAATGCAACGGCGTACGGATACACCATGCCGGCGACACGGTCCGGTATGAGGGGATGATGCCGGCCCTGAAGGCATTCGGCGCCATGGATGTCGAACTTCTGCCCATCAACGGCCGGGACGCGAGGCGCCTCCTGCGCAATTGCATCGGGAACATGACCTACCAGGAAGCGGCAGACCTTGCGGGGGACGTCCGGCCCGGAATAGTCATCCCGGGGCACTGGGACATGTTTGCGGACAACAGTGCGGATCCGGCTCTCTTCCAGGACTACATCGAAGCCAAATACAAGGGCAAGCTGGTCTGCCGGATCCCGAAAGTAATGGAAAAGATCGTGATTCATGGAAAGTGAAGTATTCCTGGAGACACGTCGGCTGCTGTTCCGGCCCTGGGCCGAAACGGACGCCGAAGTGCTGTTCAAGTATGCCTCCGACCCGGACGTCGGGCCGCGTGCCGGATGGCCGCCGCATCAAAGCATTGAAGGGAGTCTGACGGTGATCCGGGATATTTTCTCCAACGGACACACCTGGGCGCTGGTCTTGAAGGAAACCGGCGAACCGATCGGCTGCATGGGCTACTATGCATTCGGCGAGAGCAATATCAGCATCGGCAAGGAAGACGCCGAACTTGGATACTGGATCGCAAAACCCTACTGGAACCAGGGGCTGTGCACGGAGGCCCTGCATGTCATGATTGACTGGTGCTTCAACAGAAAGGGCTTCCGGACGCTCTGGTGCGATTTCTTCGAGGACAATCCGGCATCCGGGCGCGTCATGGAAAAATGCGGATTCCGGGAGACGGGACAGACCAATTACCTGAGCCATCTGTACCGGGGAGATGAACGCCAGGTAAAAATCATGCGGCTTGATTCCTGAAAAATTGCTAACTTAGCACCAAACAACAATTCTTATGGACAGGAGAGATTTCTTGGAGAAATCGGCTTTGGCCGCAGGCGGTGCCTTGCTTTCGGCCACCGGAATTGATGCACTGGCAAACAATAATCAAGGGAAGACGATGAAGGTACTGATGATCAATGGCAGCCCGCACCAGAAGGGCAATACGGCCATCGCCCTGGGCGAAATAGCCAAGCAGTTGGAAAAGAACGGCATAGACAGCGAGATTGTCTGGATCGGCAACCAGCCCGTCCGGGGCTGCATCGCCTGCGGACATTGCTCCCTGCATCCCGGCAAGTGCGTTTTCGACGATGATATCTGCAACCGCATCAGCGAGAAGTTCGCCGTTTCCGATGCGCTGGTCGTGGGGTCCCCCGTCTATTATGGCCAGCCGAACGGTGCTGTCCAAAGCATCATCCAACGGGCTTTCTACTCCAACGGAGCAAGCATTTCGGGCAAACCGGCCGCCGCGGTCGCCGTCTGCCGCAGAGGAGGTGCCACGGCCTCTTTCGAGGCGCTGACCATGCCCTTCCAGATGATGAACATGCCCATCGTGACCTCCCAGTACTGGAACATCGTCTATGGAGGCGCCCCCGGGCAGGCTTCCCTGGACACCGAAGGGCTCCAGACCATGCGTGCCCTGGCGAACAATATGGCGTGGCTGCTCAAGGCAACCGGCGGCGAGCCTGCGCCGGGGCGTGCCGGAGAGCCTTGGGAGGGGATGAATTTCATCAGATAGGAAATGCGGTTTGAAAGCCTGGACCGCGGCCTGGTGGCGATGAAGGTGGCCGGTGGCGTGTTCCTGTCCTGGCGCCTTTCCGCCTGGGAGGATCCGCTTTTCGGCACGGCTGACAAACCCTTGAAATTCACTTTGTTCCGAGACGGGAAGGCCATCGCCGAATTGAACGGGAAAACGAACTTCCTCGACCCCGGCGGTGTCTTGGACTCCGAGTATATGGTCAGGACGGAAAACGGCGATGCATCGGCGGTCGTACGCCCCTTCCCTTCCGGCAAGAATTGGTTCGACATCCCTTTGGAAAGACCGGCAGACAGCCCCTTCGGACCTTACACGATCAGCGATGTGTCGGTCGGGGATCTTGACGGGGACGGCTCCTATGAGCTGGTGGTCAAATGGGACAGCGGAGGCAAAGACAACAGCGTTCCCGGCCTGACCGGGAATGTGTTGCTGGACGCCTACAAGCTCGACGGGAGACGCCTGTGGGCCCGGCCGATCGATCTGGGCGTCAATATCCGGGCCGGGGCGCATTACACGCAGTGCCTGGTTTACGATTTCGACGGTGACGGGAAAAGCGAACTGCTCCTGAAAACGGCGCCAGGCTCGAAAGACGGATGCGGACGCTTTGTGAACCTGGCCGGCGAATCTACCGCCATCAGGGCGGTGGACAATTCGCAGGATTTCCGGGATTCCCAGGGAATGGTCCTCGACGGGGACGAGTTCCTGACGGTATTCAGCGGCGGGGACGGACGGGCCCTGGATACGATTTATTATCCCAATCAACGCATCGATTCGAAACTCTGGGGCGATGACGAAGGCAACCGGTCCGAACGGTATACGGCCGCGGTGGCGTGGTTGGACGGGGAAAGGCCGTACGGCTTCTTCATGCGGGGGTATTATTGGGGCAAGAAGGACTATCGCCGTGGCCGTCAATGTGCCTGCGCCGTTTCATTCGAGGACGGTCATCTCAAGTGCCTCCACAGTTTCGATACGCTCAATGTAAAGGAATTGGCAGGAATTTACAAAGGGGTTGACGGATACCGCCGCGGGAATGAGAAATACATTGGAGAAGGCAACCACAACTGCGCCGTCGCCGATGTGGACGGCGATGGTCGGGAAGAAGTGCTTACAGGAGCCCTCTGCTACAAGCTGGACAGGCGTAACCGCCTGAAAGTCAAATGGTGCACTTTCCTCGGTCACGGCGATGCCCTGCACCTGGGAGCTTACCGCCCCAGGCGCCGCGGATACGATTTCTTCACGGTTCACGAATGCGGGAAACGGCACCCGCTCCGGAAGTGCGTCAAACTGGACTATGGTTTTTCTGTCCTGGATGCCGCCAGCGGCCGCCGGTTGTTCCATCAGCCTTCCCCGGGAGATATGGGACGCGGGATGATGGCGGATACCGGTGCAGGAGGCTGGTATCAGGTCTGGGGCGTATCGGAAGTCGAAGGCAGCGACGAACGGGTACGGATCGGGCCGTTCGCCAGGACAAAAAAAGGATTCGAACGGATAGACATTCCGGGGGCGTCGACGAATTTCCGGATATTCTGGGACGGGGACCTGTATGACGAGCTGCTTGACGGCGAGGCCGGCGGTCCGCTGGAAGTGACATCCTGGAACGGAGAAAGGATGGCAAGGATCTTCCGGACCGACGGCTGCATCTCGATCAACGGAACGAAGGCCAATCCCTGCCTCCAGGCCGACATCCTCGGGGATTGGCGGGAAGAGATCATTATGGCCCGGGAAGACAACCTGGCCCTCCGGGTGTTCGTTTCCGATATCCCCACGGATCATTCCTTCAAGACGCTGATGCACGACCCGGTTTACAGGGCAGGCGTTGCCGCCGAACAGACGGCATACAACCAACCTCCCCATATAGGATTTTACCTGAAGAAAGAACTATGATTTATTATTTCGACCTGCACAAGACCAAGGTATTCGGTCCCATGTTCAAGGCAAGCGGGGTTATCCACAGGAATCCCTTCCGGGGCATCGCCAGCATGTACGCCCTGAACACCAGATTCGCCTATAAACTGCCTGGGTCTTTTTTCTATCCCAGGCCGGTTTTCACGGGAGATGATGACAAGATCATTGTCTTCGACACCTATTCCAGCCCGCATCTGTTCAACTGGCTCAGCGAGACCTACAAAGACAAACGCATCATTCTCTGGTATTGGAATACCGTGGAAACCAACGGATTGAAGAAGCAGCTCCCGTCAAGGGTGGAGACCTGGTCCTTCTCGAAGGCCGACTGCGCCGCATACGGGATGCGGTATAACACCCAGTTTTATTTCGACTGTCTCGCCCGGGATGCGGCGGAAAGCCGGAAACAGGGCCTTTCCCAGCATCCCAGGGCATTTTTCTTCGGAAGGGACAAAGGCCGTTCGGAGATTCTTGAAGATTTGAAAGGGCGGCTTGAGAAAGAAGGCGTCGAAGTGGACCTGGAGATTGCGGCCCCTTTCCTGGGCAGGATGCATTTTTATCGGGAACCGCTCCTTCCCTACCGGAAGGTGGTCGATCTGGTGAAGAAGTCCGACATCCTGCTGGATTATTCCAACGATCCGGATAACGGCCTGACCCTCCGCGTAATGGAAGCACTCTTTTTCGGGAAAAAGCTGATTACAAACAATTTGGAGATCCTGGATGCGGACTTCTACGATCCCGCCAACATTTATGTGCTGGGGCGCGACAAGAGAACCTTCCGGGAGTTCGTTAATTGCCCGCCGGAACCTGTGGATCCGGAAATCAGGGACAACTATCTTCTTTCCAACTGGCTCAAACGTTTTGACTGAATGACCGGAACGGGAATCAAAGCCGAAGGTGCCTTCGAGAAAATCTGCCGGATGGAATCCCTGGCGGAGAGCTTCAAGAACCCGTCAAGCGGAGACGGGCAGTCCGGCACGTACGTGCTTCCCTGGTGGAAGAAGATGATCTCCGATACCATCACGCGATGGAAAAGGAAATCCTGGCACGGGCAGGATGGGGACCTGGCTCTCGACAGGCATACGGCCGCCGAGCGGAAGTCTTTATATGTCCGGGAGCAACGCATCGCCGTATACACCGCCCTGTTCGGTCCGTACGACAGTCTGAGGGATCCCCGGTTCCAGCCCGACAATATCGACTATTATGTGCTTACGGACCAGGAGATCCCGGAAGGGAGCGTCTGGAGGCGCATCGGCGCTTCCGATGTCATTCCTCCGGACTGTCAGGACGACCCGGTCCTGTGCAACCGCTGGTGCAAGATGCACCCCCATCTGTTATTCAAGGATTACCGGTACAGCATCTATCTGGATGCCAACATCTGGGTGTTCTCCGACCTTACCCCGCTGACCGCCGGATTGGACGCTTATCCTGTTGCGATGTTCCGCCATAAAAAAAGGGATTGCGTGTATGACGAGGTCCAGGCCTGCCTGGATCAGAAGAAAGACAAGGAGGAATCCCTGCAGGCTCACTTGGAAGTGATCCGCGCGCACGGCATCCCCAGGAACTGGGGGCTGCTGGAGGCGAGCGTGATTGCGAGGAAGCACGACGAGCCCCGATGCGTGGAGCTCATGGAAGCCTGGTGGGAGGCGTTTATCCGGAACTCCAGGAGGGATCAGATCCCGCTGATCGACTGCCTGTGGCTGAAAGGAATCAATCCCGCCGTGATAGGCACCCTGGGGGGCAATCTCAGAAGGTGCAGCCTGTTTGTCCAGATGCCCCATACAGATACTTCCC
>CAMIYB010000039.1 GCA_946402945.1 uncultured Bacteroidales bacterium
CAGGAAGAACAGGACGGAGAGGGGGCAAGACAGAGAAGGGCAGGAAGAACAGGACGGAGAGGGGGCAAGACAGAGAAGGGCAGGAAGAACAGGACAGAGAGGGGCAAGACAGAGAAGGGCAGGAAGAACTGAATGATCAACATAAAAAGAAATAGAACAACTAACATATTAAACAATGGCAAATGTCGTTATCATGCCCAAACAGGGCCAGTCTGTGGAGAGCTGCATTGTCTCCGAGTTTAAGAAAAAAGTAGGGGACAAGGTCGCCGTGGGCGACATCCTCTTCGGTTATGAGACCGACAAGGCGACCTTCGAGGAGGAGTCCAAGTTCGAAGGAACGGTCCTGGCCTGTTTCTTTAAGGATGGAGATGAGATTCCGGTGCTGACCAATGTGATGGTGATCGGGCAGGAAGGGGAGTCTTTCGCTGAGTTCGCGCCCGGCGGCGCCGCGGCCCCGGCAGCCGAAACGCCCGCCGAAAGCCCTGCTGCCTCTGCAGCCGCTCAAGCCGCCCCTGCCGCCTCCGCAACGGCTCAGGCCGCCCCCGCCGCGCCCGCCACCCCCGCCGCTCAGGCCGCCCCCGTCGCCGGAGCCCCGGCCTCGCCGCGCGCCCGCAGGATCGCCGCGGAGAAATCCGTCGTGCTGGACCAGGTGGCCGGATCGGGCCCCCACGGCCGCATCATCGCCCGTGACGTGGAAGCCGCTGCCGCCGCCCAGGGCAAACTGAGCGGCCTGGCCAAGGCCAAACTCGCCGAGGGCGGGCTGGCCTCGCCCGGGACGGGCACCGGACTCGCCGGGACCGTCAAGGCCGGCGACCTCAAGGTCTGGAAGGCCAATCACACCGATATCACCGGAGAGGGCGAGGAATTCGAGGTGGTCAAGATGTCCAACATGCGCAAGCTCATCGCCAAGAGCATGTACAACTCCCTCCAGAATTCCGCCCAGCTCACCCATATGCTCGGCGCCGACGCCCGGAAACTCCAGGCCCTCCGCAAGAAGGCCAAAAAGGCCCTGGAAGAGGGTCGTATCGATGCCAATGTCACTATCAACGACCTCGTCTGCTTCGCGGTTGTCCGCGCCCTGCAGAAGTTCCCCAACGTCAACTCCCACTGCCTCGGCGATGCCATGCGCGTCTTCAAGACGGTCAACCTGGGCTGCGCGGTCGATACGGAACGCGGCCTGATGGTCCCGGCCATCAAGAACGCCGAAGACCTCAATATCATCGGTCTGAGCAAGCAACTCAAGAAAGCCGCCGACGAGTGCAAGAAGGGTTCCATCAATCCGGACCTCCTCTCGAGCGAGGCCGCTTCTTTCACCGTCTCCAACCTCGGCGGTTACGGTGTGGAATGGTTCACCCCGATCATCAACGTGCCCCAGAGCGCCATCCTCGGCGTCGGCACCATCGTCCCGCGTCCGAAGGACCTCGGCGGCGGTGTGTACGCCTTCGTCCCCTACCTGGGCCTGAGCCTTACCTACGACCACCGCGCCATCGACGGCGGCGAGGCCACCCGCTTCCTGAAGCAGGTTGCAACTGAAATTGAAACACTTGATATAGAATTCTAAACACCATGTTCGATCTTGCTATTATCGGTGGAGGTCCCGGCGGCTATGTGGCTGCCGAACGCGCCGGCGCCAAGGGCCTCAAAGTCGTTCTCTTCGAAAAGAGGGAACTGGGCGGTGTGTGCCTCAACGAGGGCTGCATTCCCACCAAAACGCTGTTATACAGCGCAAAAGTCTATGATTACACCAAGCACGCCGACCTCTATGGCGTGAGCGTGGAAGGTTCCTCCTTCGATTTCGGGAAAATCGTCGCCCGCAAGGAGAAGGTCGTCAAGAAACTGGTCGGCGGCGTGAAAGCCGGCGTGAAGGCCGCCAAGGCCGAAATCGTCATGGGCGAAGCCACGATCAAGGGCCGCGGCGCCGATGGCATCACCATCGCCTGCGCCGACAAGGAGTACATCGCCCGCAACCTGCTCATCTGCACCGGCAGCGAGGCCGCCGTACCGCCGTTCCCGGGCCTGAAGGAAGCCGGCGACGTGATTGTCACCAACCGTGAGATCCTCGCCCTCAAGGAGCAGCCGAAAGAACTCGTCATCATCGGCGGCGGCGTCATCGGCATGGAGTTCGCCTCCTTCTTCAACTCCATCGGCACGAAGGTGACCGTGGTCGAGATGCTGCCGAAGATCCTCGGTCCGCTCGACGACGAAATCTCCCAGATGCTGCAGGGCATCTACGCCAAGCGCGGGGTGGAATTCTGCCTCAAATGCAAGGTGACCGGTATCGAAGGCAACGCCGTCGTCTATGAAGATCCGGACGGCAAGGTGTGCCGCGTGAGCGGGGACAAGATCCTCGTCAGCGTGGGCCGCAGGGCCAACCTCAAGGGCTTCGGCCTCGAGAATATCGGCGTGGAACTGGCCCTCAATCCGGCCGGACGCCCCTACGGCATCAAGGTCGATGACCACATGCGCACCAACATTCCCGGCGTCTATGCGGCCGGTGACGTGACCGGCTTCTCCATGCTGGCCCACACCGCCTCCCGCGAAGGCGAAGTCGCCATCAACAACATCGCCGGCCAGGAAGACCGCATGCGCTACAACGCCATCCCGGGCGTGGTGTACACCAATCCGGAAGTGGCCGGCGTGGGCGTGACCGAAGCCGAGGCGAAGGCCAAGGGCCTCGATGTGGAAGTCGTCAAACTCCCCATGGCCTACAGCGGCCGTTTCGTCGCCGAGAACGAAAAGGGCGAAGGCCTCTGCAAGGTCATCGTCGGCAAGAAATACCACGAGGTGCTGGGCGTCCACATGCTGGGCAATCCCTGCTCCGAGATGATCCATGCCGCCTGCATCGCCATCGAACAGGAAATGACCGTCGCGCAACTCAAGGAAGTCGTCTTCCCGCACCCGACCGTATCCGAAATTTTCAAAGAAACCATTTTTACCGTAAAATAAGCCATGCCCAAGTCATTGTATATCGACCCGAATGAGGTCCGCCGCCCGAAAGAGCACAAAATCAAGTTCCCGGAAATCCCGGTAATGACCTATAAGAAAACCGCCGCCGACGAGTTGAAGGAAGGCAACTTCACCAAGGACGACCTCCTCCGCATCTACCGCGACATGTTCACCATCCGCGAGTTCGAGACGATGCTGAACCTCGTCAAGACCACGGGCGGCTACAACGGCGTCGCCTACAACAACCCGGGCCCCGCCCACCTTTCGGCCGGCCAGGAAGCCGCTGCCGTCGGTATGGCCTGGAACCTCGACACCGACGACTTCATCTTCGGCAGCCACCGCAGCCATGGTGAAATCCTCGCCAAGGGTCTCCGCAGCATCCAGATCCTCCCGGACAAGGAACTGAAGAAGATTATGGACGAATTCTGGGACGGTGCCACCGTCGCCGTCGCCGGCAGGGACTACAAGGGCAAGGACGTCAAGGAGCTCGGTATCCGCTTCCTCCTCTATGGCGCCATGGCCGAGATTTTCGCCCGCACGACCGGTTTCAACAAGGGTCTGGGTGGTTCCATGCACACCTTCTTCACCCCCTTCGGCATCTATCCGAACAACGCCATCGTGGGCGGCAGCGGCTCCATCGCCGTCGGCGCGGCCCTCTATAAGAAGGTCAACCGCAAGAAGGGTATCGTCGTCGCCAACCTCGGTGACGGCGCCATGGCCCGCGGCCCGGTGCTCGAAGGCATGACCTTCGCCTCCATGGACCAGTTCCACACCCTCTGGGAGGGCGATATGAAGGGCGGCCTGCCCGTCCTGATCAATGTCATGGACAACCAGTACGCGATGGGCGGCCAGACCCGCGGCGAGACGATGGGCTACACCTTCCCGGCCCGCCTGGGCGCCGGCTTCAACCCTGAGGCCTGGCACGCCGAGCGCGTGGACGGCTACAACCCGCTCGCCGTCATCGACGCCTTCCGCCGCAAGAAAGCCCTCCTCGAGAAGAAGGAAGGCCCGTGCCTGCTCGACGTCGTGACCTACCGTTACAGCGGTCACTCCCCGTCCGACCAGAGTTCCTATCGTACCAAGGAAGAAATCGCCGCCTGGGAAGCCGAAGACAGCATCCTCGGTTTCGGCCGCCAGCTCATCGACGCCGGCGTGGCCACCCAGAAGGACCTCGATGCCATCCAGCAGAAGATGAAGGACATCATCTTCGAGATGTACAAACTCGCCATCGACGAGACCGTCTCCCCGCGCATGGATCTGGTCAAGGACAATGAACTTCTCGGCGAGATGATGTTCTCCAACGGCAGTGTCGATTCCTTCGGCGACGCCAAGCCCGAAGTCAACCATCCGATGGAGGAGAATCCGCGCGTCAAGCAGATCGCCGGCAAGACCCGTTTCTACAAGGATGCCGAGGGCAAACCGGTCAGCAGCATGAAGATGTACAACTTCCGCGACGGTGTGTTCGAGGCCATCATCGACCGTTTCTACAAGGATTCCTCCCTGGTCGCCTACGGTGAGGAGAACCGCGAATGGGGCGGCGCTTTCGCCGTGTACCGCGGTCTGACCGAGGCGCTTCCGTACCATCGCCTGTTCAACTCCCCGATCGCCGAAGCCGCCATCATCGGCACGGCCATCGGTTACGCCATGTGCGGCGGCCGCGTCATCCCGGAGATCATGTACTGCGACTTCCTCGGCTGCTGTGGCGACGAGATCTTCAACCAGTTGCCGAAATGGCAGGCCATGTCCGGCAACATCCTCAAGATGCCGGTGGTGGTCCGCGTTTCCGTGGGCTCGAAATACGGTGCCCAGCACTCCCAGGACTGGACGAGCCTCTGCACCCATATCCCGGGTCTGAAGGTGGTCTTCCCGGTCACTCCTTACGATGCCAAGGGTCTGATGAACAGCGCCCTGCAGGGCACCGACCCGGTGATCTTCTTCGAGAGCCAGCGCCTCTACGGTATCGGCGAGCAGTTCCACAAGGAAGGCGTTCCCGCCGGATACTACGAGATTCCGCTCGGCGAGCCGGACGTCAAGCGCGAGGGTAAGGATGTGACCTTCCTGACCATCGGCGCCACGCTCTACCGTGCCCTTCAGGCGGCCGACGAACTCAAGGAGAAGTACGGCCTGGAGGCCGAGGTGATCGACGCCCGCACGCTGGTGCCGTTCAACTACGAGAAGGTGATCGCATCGGTCAAGAAGACCGGCCGCATCATCATCGCCGGCGACGCTTCCGCCCGTGGCAGTTACCTCAACGACCTGGCCGCCAACATCGCCGACCTGTGCTTCGACGACCTCGACGCCGCGCCGGTGGTGCTCGGTTCGCGCAACTGGATCACGCCTTGCCATGAACTGGAAGAGGCCTTCTTCCCGCAGCCGAGTTGGTTCCTGGACGCCATTAACGAGAAGATGATTCCGCTGAAGGACTATGTCCCCGTCTCCAACCAGACGAACGCCCAGCAGATCCTTCGTTCTAAAAAAGGTATTTAACGAATGAAGTGCCTCCATCCGAAAACCCTCCGCTTCGCTTCGTCCCTCCCAAACAAGTTTGGGCCCCTCCCTCTAATGTGGCCGAGGGTGGCCACAGGTTTTCGGACGGAAGCACTTCATTCTTAATTGTCTGACATTATGATAAACGTTAATGCTCATATGCATACTCCCTATTCGTTCAGTGCGTTCCGGGATATCGACGACGCGCTGGACAGGGCCAGGGCCGAGGGAGTAGGTGTAGTTGGCATCAATGATTTTTATTCCATGGACGGATATGAGGCCTGGCGTGCGGGATGTGCCGCACGCGGCCTCTTTCCGCTTTTCGGGATCGAGTTCATCGCCCTGAACGCTGCGGATCAGGCGGCCGGCCTGCGGGTCAACGACCCCGGCAATCCCGGCCGTACCTATATCAGCGGCAAGGGCCTGGCCTGTCCGGTGGTGCTCAGCGGCGAACCGGCCCGCCAACTAGCGGCCGTCAAGGCGGAGGCCAATGACCAGGTGCGCCGCATGTGCCTCAAACTCAATGCCCACCTGGCGGCCGTCGGTGCCGGCATCCAACTGGATTTCGCGCAGATCGAGCGGGACCTGACCTGCGGTTCCATCCGCGAACGCCACCTGGCCAAGGCCCTCCGGATGGCCGTGGAGGCGGAAGGCGGGGACATCGCGGCGCGTTACGCCTGTATTTTCGGCGGGACGCCCCTCAAGGCCGATCCGGCCCGGGCGGCGGCTGTCGAGAACGAGATCCGCTCCCGCCTGCTCAAGGCGGGCGGCGCGGCGTTCATTCCCGAGGATCCGAAGGCCTTCCTGCCCGTGGAATCGGTCCAGCGCATCATCGAGGCGGCGGGCGGCATTCCGACATATCCCTTCCTCGCCGATGACGCCAAGGGCAATTTCACCGACTTTGAAGGGGACCTCCAGAAAGCCGCCGACCTGCTGAAGAAGCGCGGTTTCCGCTCCGTGGAGTTTATCACGACACGCAACACCACGGCCGTGCTGGAATCCTATGCGGGTTATCTCGAGGACGAAGGCTTCATCGTGACCTTCGGCAGCGAGCACAATACTCCGGCCATGGAGCCCGTTCTCCTGCGGACACGCGATGCCGACGGCCTGAGCGACAAGCTCAAGGCGATCGGCTACCGGGGCGCCTGCGCCGTGGCCGCCCACCAGGCGGGCCTCGACAGCATTGACGCCGGAGATGAACTGATACAAAAGACTTTACAGAAATGATTGAAGAACTGATCGCCCTGTCCCGTAAGTACGGGGCCGACCCCCGGATGGTCATCGCCGGGGGCGGAAACACCTCCTGCAAGACGGCTGACCGCCTGTGGGTGAAAGCCAGCGGCCATGCCCTGGCTACCATTGACGAGAATGGTTTCGCGGTGCTTGACCGGGCGAAACTCGCTCCGATGGGCACCAAGACGTACAGCAGCGACCCTGCCGAGCGGGAAGCCCAGGTCAAGGACGACCTGGCCGCCGCCTGCCTCACCAAGGACCGCCGCCCCTCCGTGGAGACGTCCCTTCACGACGCGATGGGATTTACCTATGTGGTCCACCTCCATCCGACCCTCGTCAACGGTCTGATGTGCTCGGTCCGGGCCGCGGAATACTGTGCCGAGATGTTCCCCGAGGCGCTGTACATCGAATACACCGACCCCGGTTACACCCTTTTTAAGAAGGTATATGACCGCATCCAGGCCTGGAAAGCCGCCAAAGGACGCGAGCCGCAGGTGATCTTCCTCCAGAACCACGGCATCTTCGTGGGTGCGGACAGCCCCGCGGAAATCGATGCCATCTACGCCGATGTCATGGCGCGGCTCGAGGCCCGCGCCGGTGCGCTCCCGGAAGGGGATATCCCCGCCGAGGAATGGGCCGTTGAGGTGCTTCCGGCCATCCGTCAGTACCTGAGCCGCAGCGGCCGGGGGCTGAAGACCCTCCAGGTCACCCGCGATGCGCTCACGGAGTCCTTCATGGGCTGTCCGAAGTGCTTCTCCGGCGTTTCGCTGCCCTTCTCCCCGGACGAAATCGTCTATTGCAAGAGCGAATACCTCTTCCTGGACGCCGAAGGTCCCGAGGCGCTGACCGCCCAGGCCGAAAAGGCCATCGAAGATTACGTCGCCCGTCGGGGACATACCCCGAAGGTGCTGCTCGTCAAGGGGATCGGTCTCGTGGCCGTCGGTGACAACGCAAAAAATGCCGGCATCGTCACCGACGTCTTCCGTGACGCCATGAAGATCGCCGCCTACGCACGCAGTTTCGGCGGAGCCCATGGCATGGAGCCCGCCTGGATCGACTTTATCGACAACTGGGAGGTGGAAAACTACCGCCGCAAAGTCTCCGGAGGCGCATCGGCCGGCCGCGTGGAAGGCAAGACCATCATCGTGACGGGCGCGGCCCAGGGCTTCGGCGAGGGCATCGCCCGCGAACTGATGGCCCAGGGCGCCAACATCGTGGTGGCCGACCTCAACGAGGCCGTCGGCGCCGCGACCGCCGCCTCGTTCAACACCATCGCCAAAAACAACCGCGCCATCTTCGTCAAGACCAACGTCGCCGACATGGAGAGCCTGCGCGGCCTCATCCGCACGACCCTGCTCAACTTCGGCGCCCTCGACGTCTTCGTCAGCAACGCCGGCGTCCTGCGGGCGGGCGGACTGGAGGCGATGACCCCGGAGAATTTCGAGTTCGTGACCAATATCAACTACAAGGCCTATTTCTTCTGCGCCAAGGTGGCTTCCCACGTGATGCGTATCGAGACGGCGGCCGACCCGGACTATTTCGCCGATATCGTCCAGGTCAACTCCAAGAGCGGCCTGCGGGGCTCCAAGGCCAATTTCGCCTACGCGGGCGGCAAGTTCGGCGGCATCGGACTCACCCAGTCCTTCGCCCTGGAACTGGCCCCCTTCCGCGTGAAGGTCAACTCCATCTGTCCCGGCAACTTCTACGACGGACCGCTGTGGAGCAACCCCGAAAACGGCCTCTTCGTCCAGTACCTGGCGGCCGGCAAGGTACCCGGCGCCAAGACGGTGCAGGATGTCAAGGACTACTATCTCGCCCAGGTGCCGATGCGGAAAGGGTGCAACCCGGCCGATGTGACCAAGGCCATCCTCTACGCCATCGAACAGACCGGCGAGACGGGCCAGGCCATCCCCGTGACGGGCGGTCAGGTCATGCTTGCATAATCAAATCAAAATCATATCGATATGAAAACAAAAGCAGTCCGTTTGTACGGAACGGAAGATCTCCGGCTCGAAGAGTTTGAACTTCCGAAAATGAAGGACGACGAGATCCTCGCCAAGGTGGTGAGCGATTCCATCTGCATGTCCTCCTACAAGTCCTCCCATCAGGGTACGGCCCACAAACGCGTCCCTGACAACATCGCCGAACACCCGACCATCATCGGCCACGAGTTCTCCGGCGAGATCGTCGAGGTGGGCAAGAAGTGGCAGGGTCAGTTCAAACCCGGCGACAAATTCTCCATCCAGCCGGCCCTCAACTACGAAAAAGGCCCCGTCGGCGTTTACAGCGCCCCGGGTTATTCCTACGAGTTCATCGGCGGCGACGCGACCTATATCATCATCCCGAACGAGGTCATGGAGACGGGGAGCCTGCTTCCTTTCAAGGCCGAAGGCTTCTATCCCGCCTCGCTGAGCGAGCCGCTGAGCTGCGTTATCGGCGCCCTGCACGCCAACTACCACACCAAGGCCGGCAGTTATGTCCACCAGATGGAAATCAAGGCCGGCGGCAAGATGGCCCTCCTGGCCGGTGTCGGCCCCATGGGTCTGGCGATGATCAACTACGTCCTCCACCGGGAAGACCGCCATCCGTCCCTCTTTGTCGTGACGGATATCGACCAGACCCGTCTGGACCGTGCCGCCCGCCTGTACACGAAGGAATTCGCCGCCTCCCGCGGGATCGAACTCCACTATGTCAATACGGCCGTCGAGGACCCTGTGGGCCTGCTTCGCGGTATTTCCGGCGGCGAGGGCTACGACGATGTCGTGGTCATGGCCCCGGTTCCCGCCGTGGTCGCCCAGGCCGACGACATCCTCGGCTACGACGGCTGCCTGAACTTCTTCTCCGGCCCCGGCAAGTCCGATTTCAAGGCCCCCTTCAACTTCTACAACGTCCACTACAACGCCACCCACATCGTGGGTACTTCCGGCGGTAACACCGACGACATGAAGGAAGGCCTCGCGCTGATCGGCAAGGGCATGGACCCGGCCGGCCTCGTGACCCACATCGGCGGCCTGAACGCCGTGGTGGAGACGACCCTTAACCTCCCGTCCATCCCGGGCGGCAAGAAACTCATCTACACGCACATCACCATGCCGCTGACCGCGATCGCCGACTTCGCCGAGAAGGGCAAGACCAATCCGGTCTATGCCGCCCTCGCCGAGATCTGCGACCGTCACCAGGGCCTCTGGAGCGTCGAGGCGGAGAAATACCTCCTCGCCCACTCCGACGCGTTGTAGCCTTCGGGCGTGACTTCTCTGCAAGGGCCGGTCCGAAAAGGGCCGGCCCTTTTGCTGTCATTTTCTGAAAAAATCTTACCTTTGCGCAAACGAACTGAGACAATGGCATTTTCAAGACAGATGGCCCTCCGGGAGAGCGCTTCCCGGTCGGCGGAGCGTTTTTTTGAGAAAAAGGGCCCCGTTTCCTCCTATTTCGGAGAGAATGTATTCGACCTTCCGAAGATGAAGGCGTATATGTCGGGTGCGGCGTACGCGGCCGTCGAGGCGGCCGTACGGGAAGGGAAGCACCTGGACCGCAGCGTGGCCGACGAGATCGCGGACGGTATCCGCAAATGGGCCCTGGAGAAAGGGGCTACCCACTATACCCATCTGTTCCAGCCGCTTACGGACTCGACCGCCGAGAAGCACGAAGCCTTCATCTCCTTCGACGGCGACGGGGTGGTGGAACGTTTCGGCGGCAGTGCCCTGGTCCAGCAGGAGCCGGACGCCTCCAGTTTCCCCAACGGCGGACTGCGCAACACCTTCGAGGCCCGCGGCTACTCGGCCTGGGACCCCACCTCCCCGGTGTTCATCCTGGACGGCACCCTCTGCGTCCCCTCGGTTTTCGTCGCCTATACGGGCGAGGCCCTCGACATGAAAGTGCCTGAACTGAAATCCCTCCAGGCCATTTCCGATGCCGCCACCGGTGTCGCAGCCCTCTTCGACGAGTCGGTCCGCAGCGTGGGAGTGAACATCGGTCTGGAACAGGAATACTTCCTGGTGGACGAGGCACTGTGGGCCGCCCGGCCCGACCTGGTCCAGTGCGGGCGGACGGTCATCGGCCACACCGCCGCCAAGGACCAGCAGCTGAGCGACCATTATTTCGGCGCCATCCCCCAGCGCGTGAGCGCCTTCATGAAGGATTTCGAGACCGAGGCCTACCGTCTGGGCATCCGCCTGCATACGCGCCATAACGAAGTGGCGCCCAACCAGTTCGAGTGCGCGCCGATCTTCTCGTCGGCCACGACGGCCATCGACCAGAACATGCTCCTGATGATCGTCATGCAGAAGGTCGCGGCCCGTCACCGGCTCAAGGTGATCTTCCACGAAAAACCCTTCCAGGGCGTCAACGGCAGCGGCAAGCACTGCAACTGGTCCCTCAGTACCGACGCCGGTTCCAACCTTCTGTCGCCGGGTTCGACCCCCAGCCGCAACCTTCGGTTCCTGAGTTTCTTCGCCTGTGTGCTGAAGGGTGTTCACGACCATAACTTCCTGCTGATGAGCAGCGTCGCCTCGCTGAGCAACTCCTACCGGCTCGGCGGCAACGAAGCCCCGCCGGCGGTGATGTCGGTGTTCTCCGGCTCCACCCTCCACGGCATCATGGAAGATATCATGGCCATGGAGGATTTCTCCCGCCAGGAGACCCACCGCGAGACCCTCAGCATTGTCGGGGCCATGCCGGAGATCATCCTCGACAACACCGACCGCAACCGCACCTCGCCCTTCGCCTTCACCGGCAACCGCTTCGAGTTCCGTGCCGTCGGATCGTCGCAGAATGCCGCCGGGGCCGTCTATGTGCTCAATACCATCGTCGCGGAGGCCCTGAAGGATTTCCGGCGCTCGGTCGATGCGCTGATGGCCGGGGGTGAAACGAAGGACGGCGCCATCATCCGCACCATCCGCCAGTTCCTCCTCGACGCCCGCGACATCATGTTCGAGGGCAACGGCTACAGCAAGGAGTGGCAGGAGGAAGCCGCCAGGCGCGGTCTGCGGGCCATTAACGATGTCACGGAGGCCTTCGAGGCCTTCCGCAGCGACGAGGCGGTGGCCCTCTTCGAGAAGATGGGCGTGCTCACGCGCTCCGAACTCGAGGCCCGTTACGCGGTCATGAACGAGACCTACGTCAAGAAACTCCAGATCGAGGCCCGCGTCATCGGCGACCTGTGCCTGAACCACGTCATCCCGGCGGCGGTGAAGTACCAGCAGTTGCTCGGCTCCTCGCTGGACGGGATGTGGAAGATGTTTTCGGAAGAGAGCGCGACGCTCTGCCGGGCGGAAATCGCCTCCCTCCGCCGTATCTCGCAGGGAATCGGCGACCTCTCGGACCATGTCGCCGCCCTTGTCGCGGCACGCAGGCAGGCCAATCAGGAGGCGGATACGCCCGTCCGCGCCCGCCTCTACTGCCACGAGGTCCGGCCGCTCATGGACCAGGTCCGCGCCGATGCCGACAGCCTCGAGATGCTGGTCGATGACGAACTCTGGCCCCTCCCGAAATACCGCGAACTGCTCTTCCTGCAGTAAGGTCAGCCGGAAGATAGCGCTTTTTATGCGCCAATCGGCGGAATAGTTGTGATTTTTGCTTATTTTTGTAGTTCCGGCGTCCACTATGCCGGAATAACACTATGAGCGAAACCAGAAGATCTTTCCTGAAGAAGGCCGGCGCAGGCGTCGCCGCCTTCACGATTCTCCCCAGGCACGTCTTTGGTGCCATGGGCAATCCCAAGTATGTGGCTCCCAGCGACCGTCTTACCCGCGGTATTATCGGCGTGGGCGGCATCGGCTTGTCCCCCTACCATTTCGTCAGCGACGAGCGCTGCCGGTTGGTGGCCGTCTGCGACGTGGACCGCAACCACCTCGACCGTGCCGTCCGCGCGGGCAAGGAACGTTTCGGCGAGCAGCTGCAGGCCTATCACGACTGGCGCGACCTCGTCCACGACCCCAACGTGGACATCGTCCACATCGCCACGCCGTCCCACTGGCATGGCATCATGGCGGTGGAAGCGGCCCGTGCCGGGAAGGATATCTTCTGCGAGAAACCGATGACCCGCACCATCGGTGAGGGGGAGAAGGTGGTCAAGGCCGTCCGCGACAACGGACGCAT
>CAMIYB010000040.1 GCA_946402945.1 uncultured Bacteroidales bacterium
AGTGACCCGAAAAGATACGATTCAAGACCTGATTTTCACGAATCAGGTCTTTTTTGTCGGAAAATATGATGTACTTGCGGACATAAAAACGGATTCATTCCATTTGTATAACAAATAAAGTTATTATATTTGCAAGCAAACTATGATAACAGTTGTGGTAAAGACATCTAAAAGCATCCAGACAGCCTTCCGTTTTGACCCCCTGCTCCTGGGGCGGCTCAAAACCGGCGCAGCGCAAAACCATCTCAGCCTCAACGCCTATGTGTCGAAAATCCTCGCCCGGGCGACAGAGGATATCGAATCAGAGGCGGAAATCCTTGCCAACAAGAAGAAAACCGAGCGTTTCCTGAGCGAATTCTCCGGGAAATGGAGCGGCGCGGAAAGCCCTGAGGATATCATGTCATCCATCAAAGCGGATGCCGGGGCTAAAAAGATTGTCGCACTATGATTCGGTATCTGTTGGACACCAATATCCTGGTGGATTTGATTCGCGGTAAAGAGAATACTGCCGAGCGGATACGCACGCTCGGACTCCAGCATTGTGCCATCTCCGACCTTACTCTTTTTGAACTGTATTGCGGCGCACAGGCCAGCCTCCGGAAGGAAGAGAACCTGGC
Organism: uncultured Bacteroidales bacterium; assembly: GCA_946402945.1. Taxonomy (GTDB): domain Bacteria; phylum Bacteroidota; class Bacteroidia; order Bacteroidales; family UBA932; genus Cryptobacteroides. The sequence goes on from CAMIYB010000040.1 coordinate 618, forward strand.
TTTGATCGACCGGCTCGCAACGGAAATCACCGTGCTTCCGTCAGCCGCAGGATATAGGGAAGCTGCCCGGCAGAAGGTACGGCTCAACAGGGCAGGAGAACGCATCGAAGACATTGACCTGATGATTGGCTGCACGGCAATCGCCCATAACTGCACCCTCTTGACGGACAATAAAAAGCACCTGTCCCGACTGGAAGGACTCACCCTGCTATAGATTACAGCCCCTTCGCGCCATAGAAGCCGCCGAGTGGCCCGAAAAGATACAATCCAAGACCTGATTTTCACGAATCAGGTCTTTTTTGTCGGAAAATATGATGTACTTGCGCGGTGAAACCGGTTGAACAATCTCAATATCTTTGAAATTGTTATACTTTTATATATCTTTGTAAGGCCGAACGAGAAGATGAAAACGATGAAAGTTGGCAAAGTGATCGCCCTCCTTCAGGCTGACGGATGGAAATAGCCACCCTCCGTCAGAGCGAAATAAGTATAGTATACAGTGAGATATGGGAAAGATTATCATTAATGTAGACTGGGTACCCGACAACTTCGGCGCGGCTCCCGCCAACGAGGATATCGCGTGCGTGGCCACGGGGAAAACCCTCGAAGAAGTGGAGAATAATATAATCGAGGCCTTACATTTTCATTTGGAAGGCATGCAAAAAGACGGCGAGCCTATCCCTGCAGAATATCTCGGTGAGTGGACACCGGAATTCCATCTGAGCACCCGGGCCCAACTGAAATACACGGATAACTATATAACACGCAAGGCTCTGGCCAGGGAGACCGGTATTGCGGAGCAGCAACTGAGCCATTACGCCACCGGCCTGCGGCATCCAAAGCCAGCCATGCAGAAACGCATCAGCGATGGTATCCAGGCCATCTGCAGACGGCTTTCCTTTATCTTCTGACCCGAAAAGATACGATTCAAGACCTGATTTTCACGAATCAGGTCTTTTTTGTCAATGTTTTTCGCGTTCTTGCGAGGGATATGCTGCGCGCGCTGATCATATCTTTCTGCTGCCTCTCCGCCGTCATTCCCGACCCGGTCGGGAATCCCCCGGCGGACCCGGCGGCCCTGAGCAAACCGCTGCGGATTGTCTTCTGGAACCTGGAGAATTTCTTCGACTACTTCGACGGCGGCGCCTCGGATTCGGACCGGGAGTTCTCCGCCCGCGGGGCGCGTCACTGGACCAAAAAACGCTTTCTGGCCAAGTGTCAGACCATCGCAAAAAGCATCTTCTGGATCGCTGACAAGACAGGGGGGATGCCCGACATTATTGCCCTGGCCGAGGTGGAGAACCGTTTTGTACTCAAGCGTTTACTCAGCGAAACCGCGCTTTGGAAATACGACTACGAAATCGTCCACCACGACTCGCCCGACCGGCGCGGAATCGACGTGGCGCTGCTGTACCGAAGGTCCTCCTTTGACCTTTTCTACGAGGCCGCCGTACCGGTCCGGCCGCCGCCGGGCCGCAGCCTGAATACGCGCGATATCCTGCTGGTGCAACTGCGAAGGAAAATGCAGCCGCCCGGAGCGGGCGCGCAGCTCCTGTCCATCCTGGTGAACCACCATCCGTCGAAATTCGGCGGCGGAGACACCGACTGGCGGCGTGCGGCTGCCCTGGAAACCCTCGCCAGCCTCAAAGACTCCCTCTGGCGGGCGGGAGAGCGGCAGATCGTTGCCGTCGGCGATTTCAACGACACGCCGGACAATCCCCTCCTGGCGCGGTACACGGAGGAAAACGCGCCGGATTCGGCCGCTGTGCCACCCTTTGTCAACCTTGCCCTGCCGCTGGCCCGGCGCGGCGAAGGGACCATCCGCTACCAGGGCCGCTGGGAACTCATCGACCTGGCGCTGACGCTTGTCGCGGCTCCCGACACGCCTATTGCCACGGCTGCCGCGTCCGACGCCCTCGCCTCGCTCGCTGCTCCCTCCCCGTCCATCCGGGACTCCCGCCCTGCCCGGCCGGACATCCGGCCGCGGATGACCATCCTGCGCATCCCTTTCCTGCTCGTACGGGACAACAGTCATCCGGGCGAAAAACCCCTGCGTACCTACGTCGGCCCCCGCTACACCGGCGGCGTCTCCGACCATCTCCCCATCCTCGTCGAACTGGAGAGCCTCGGCGCAAAAAGCGAAGATAGCGGGTGCCAAAAATGAAAGTATCGTTTTTTTTGCTATCTTTGTAAGACACTATAAAACCTGACCATCATGGATATGAAAAGCAGAATCCAGGACAAGTTCCGGACCCTCTTCGGCGCGGAAGGCCAATTGTTCGCCTCCGCAGGACGTATCAACCTCATCGGCGAGCACACCGACTACAACGGCGGTTATGTCTTCCCCGGTGCCATCGACTGCGGCATCCTCGCCGAGATCAAGGTCAATGGAAGCGAGCGCGTCCACGCCTATTCCCTTGATTATGACGAATATGTCGAATTCGGTCTCAAGGAAGAAGATGTGCCGCAGCAGGCCTGGGCTCGCTACATTTTCGGCGTCTGCCGCGAAACGATCAAGCGCGGCGGCAAGGTGGAAGGTTTCGACACCGTGTTTGCGGGCGACGTGCCCCTGGGCGCAGGCCTTTCTTCCTCGGCCGCACTGGAAAGCACCTTCGCCTTCGCGCTGAACTACCTCTTCTCCAACGGGATTGACAAGTTCGAACTGGCGAAGATCGGCCAAAGCACCGAACACAACTACTGCGGCGTCAAATGCGGCATCATGGACCAGTTCGCCTCCGTCTTCGGTAAGAAGGGCAGTCTGATCCGTCTGAACTGCAAAACACTGGAATACAAGTATTTCCCCTTCGACCCGAAGGGCTATAAACTGGTACTGATCGACTCCTGCGTCAAGCACGAACTCGCCTCCAGCGCCTACAACAAGCGCCGCGCCTCCTGCGAAAACGCCGCGGCCGCCATCCGGAAGAACCATCCCGAGGTGGAGTTCCTTTCCGACGCCAAACGTGTCTGGCTGGACGAGGTCCGTGACGAGATTCCCGAGGAGGATTTCCTGCGGGCGGAATACGTGATCGGCGAGGTCCAGCGCGTCCTCGACGTGTGCGACGCCCTCGAGCGCGGGGACTATGAGACCGTAGGCGAGATGATGTACCAGACCCATTTCGGCCTGAGCCGCCTGTATGAGGTCAGCTGCGAAGAACTCGACTTCCTCAACCGGCTGGCCCGGAAGATGGATGTCACCGGCTCCCGCGTCATGGGCGGAGGCTTCGGCGGCTGCACCATCAACCTGGTCAGGGAAGAACTGTACGACGGCTTTGTCGCCGCGGCCCGGGAGCAGTTCGCCGCCCGGTTCGGCCACGAGCCGAAAGTTTACGACGTCGTCATCTCCGACGGCGCCCGCCTCGTGGAATAATCAGCCACAGAACAGTTGGAAAGCACTTTCTCCGCGCTAGAGGATGGCGCGGAGGAAGGAGTGCGGCGATACCATGATGCCGATGCGCACATGGGCCCCGGGCAGTTGCGGCTCCCCGTGGTCGTAGGAGACCATGCCGTCGGGCCAGAGCACCGAGTCCCCGTACTCGTCCACGCAGTCGCGGAAGACCTCGTAACCATAGTGAAACTGGACAAAGAGATAGGGATTGTCCCTGCGGCGGGCCAGGCGGTAGCCGATCTCCGCCGTCACGTTGGCGATGCTCTTGTTGATAAGGGGCGTCACGCCGAGTTGGAACTCCCAGTTGCGGTCCGGCGTGGTGTAGGCCGCGGAAAGCCGTAGCAGGCCTATGTAGCGCAGCGGGACATCCCAGGTGCGCTGGTCGCCGTACCAGCCCGGCCCCACGCGGAGGGTCGCCGCCAGCACCAGGTCGGGGAAATAGCGGGCATAGGAAGCGAAGCCGTAGTTCGTGCTGCGTGAATAGGCGTCGTCCCGGCCGTTGGAGCGATGCTCGATGCCGCCGAGCAGCGTTCTCAGCGGTTTTCCGTCCCGCATCCAGGTCTTCTGGACGTATAGGCCGGGGTTGTAGGTGCTGTCGTAGAAAGGGCTGGAATGGGCATAGAAATGCCAGATGGTCACCTGCGTGTAGGCGAAGAAGAAATCAACCCCCGAACCGCCGATATCCCGGAACATATTGAGTTTCAGGCTGCACTGGAATTTCATGTCGGCCGTATTCCGGTTCACGGGCCCGGTAAGCGGAATCCCCGTCACGAAATACAGCGGCCGGAACAGTTCCAGCACCGGTTTCTGCGCCTCATCCCAATAGGCATATTCCCGGACCGCGGGCTGCTGCGCAAAGGCCGCAGCCGCGCCCAGCAGCAGGAAAAGCAGCAAAGTCTTCAACTTCTTCATCCGGAACGTACGTTAGGATCCCTGCAAAGATACTTCCTATCAGACAATTATCCAACCCCCGTGAACGAAAAAAACGCCCACCGGAAGTCTTCCGGCGGGCGTTCATTGCAAAAGGACTTGCGTGCCGGCTGCTAGAAGAAGCGGGCGCGGTTGTCCTTCACATCGGCGTCCTGCATCATCGTGGGGATGATCATCTGGGCGCTGTAGCGGGACATCTGCTCGTCACGGCTCCGGGCGTCCTCCTCCGTGAAGAAGGCGCCACCCTCGCGGCCGGTGACTTTGAAGACGTACACGCCGATGTTGCCGGCGACGGGGCCGCAGACCTTTCCTTCCGGAGCCGCGCTGACGGCGCCGATGAACTTCGGATCGAGGCCCTGGCTGCCCATGGAGGCGAAGGAGATGCCCGTCTGACTGCTCACCGTCGTCCCGAGTTTCTCGGCAATGGCCTGGAGGTCGTCCAGACCTTCGATCTCGGCGGCGATTTCGGCGCTCTTCTTGGCCGCAAGTTTCTCCTGGTAGAGTTGCTGGCGGATCTGGGAAGAGACCTCGCTGACCTTGGCATAACCCTCCTTGTGGACGTCCTTTACGGTCGCGATGAAGAAGTAGTTGTTGTCGATGGTCTTGATGTCGGACACCTTGCCGGCCTTGTTGTCGAAGGCCCAGCGGGTGATTTCCTTGGTGTTGTCGATGGAGCCGAGACGGTCGGAGCTCTCGAGCATCTTGTTGACCGGATGGCTGTAGACGCCCAGGGTATCGACGGCCTTGCGGTAGTTCTCATAACCGCCGGCGGCGGCCGTAGCGAACTTATTGGCCTTGGCGTAGTAGTCGTTGAAGGTCTCCTTGCTGGCAAGGGCCTCCTTCTCGAAGATGGCGACCTGCTTCTTGGCCACAGGGGCGGTCTTGCGGGTAACGACGACCACGTGGCTGCCGTACTGCGTATCGAGCACGAAAGGCTTGCCGACCTCGGCGGTCAGGACGCTTTCGAAGCCCGGAATCATGTAGGACTGGGTCATCCAGCCGATGTTGCCGAGCTCACCGCCGTCCTGGGAACCCTTGTCGGCGGAATAGACGGCGGCCAGGGCGGCGAAGTTCTCACCCTTGCGCACCACGCCGAGCAGGCTGTCAGCCACCTCGCGGGCGTTGTCGCCCTGGAGGAGGATGTGCTTGACATAGGCGGAGTCAGGAATGTTCCTGCTGTCCATGACACGGGCAACATAGAACTTGTTGCCGCTGCCGGGGATCACCTCGGAAGCACCGGTCTTGCCGCTCCAGACAAACTCCTCGACGGCGGGAGCCACGCTGCGGAGCTCGCCGGCCTTGTACCAGTAGTCGGACAGGGCACGGTCGGAGTTCTTCATCAGGAAACTCTTCATGTTGTCCGTGGTGGCGAACTCGTCATAGAGTTCGTTGACCTGGTTGCGGGCGGAGAGGATATCCTTTGCGGAAGGAACGACCTCATACACGACATACTCGATGTCGCGGCTCTCCTGCTGCTGGTAGAACTTCTTGTGGGCATCGTAGTAGGCCTTGATCTCCTGGTCGGTGACCACGATGGTCGTGTCGGTCTGGTAGCCGAAAGGCACGGTCACGAATTCCACGTCGCTCGTCAGGTTGTTCTCCTCGACGGCCCTGCGGAGCATCAGCTTGCTGGGACGCTGCTGGAAGAGGCTGCTGTATTTCTCGAAATACTGCTGGTTGGAGATGGAACTCTGGAGGAAGTCCCAGTAGAGACGGAGGCGTCCGGTCTCGTCGGAGTCCATGTTCTGGATGAACTTCATCAGCTGGTCCTTGGAGAACTGGCCGTCCTCGCCGGAGAAGGCGGGATTCTGCGCCACGAGCGGCGACAGGTTGTTGCCGGTGGTCAGGTCCACGACCTCGTCGCTGCCGACATAGATACCGGCGGCATTGGCGTTCTTGACAAAGAGGTGACGATAGATCAGATCCTGCCAGGCGGCGTCGCGGGCCTGGGCCTGCTGCTGCGCGCTCTGGGCGGAAGTACCGCTCAGGAGTTCATTGATGGTGGTCATCCGCTGGACATCTTCCTGGAAATCAGCATAGGAGATGGCTTTGCCGCCGATCTCGCCCACATCGTATTTGGAAGACATCGAATGGAAAGCGGATACCAGTTCGCTCGGGTCGATAATAAAGGACAAGAGGCCCAGCGCGATGATGATGGACGCAGCGAGGCCGAACTTGACACGGATTTTTTCGAGTACTGCCATTGTATTGTGACTTTATAAATTTTCAAATTTGCCTATTGGGGTGCAAAGATAGCAATTTTACTTGACATTTGCGCCGCGGACCGGGTTTTTCTTCAGCAGGGGGCCGATGAAATTGACCGAATCGATGACCACCTCGGTGGTATCCTGAACCACCACGCCGTAACTGTTGAAGGGACGCAGGATGATGGAGTTGCGGGCCCGTTCGTCGGAACGCATCCCGTAGCCCTGCATGAAACCGTCCGGGGAATAGAGCCGGATGTAGCAGTCGGTGTAGATTTCCTGGTTCTGGCGGTCCCAGTAGAGGGTGTCGGTCTCCATGGTCTCCTGCTTGACGATATTATGGACCACGACGTTGCCGTAGGCCTTCCAGATCTCCCGGCCGTCTTTTTTGGACTTCTCGTGGCTGGCCTCGTTGGAACGGATGGTGCTCTCGAGCACGCCGTCCTCGATGTAGGAGAAGACGTTGATCCCCTCCGGAAACAGTTCCACGGTGCAGGTGTCGCGCTCGTAGCGCTCCATCCGGCCCGTGACCACGCGCATCTCCAGCATGCCGTTGCGGGACTGGATCATATACATGCTGTCAACGGCCTGGAGCGGGGTTTCCGACAGGTCGAGATGGTCGGCTTCCGACAGGCGGGTCTTGCAGGAAAAGACGACGAAAGCAACCGCCGCAGCGGTTGCCATCGTCTTGAATATGCGGAAAGAAGGTATCAACTCTTATCTCTGGGTACGGACCCGGGTGGTGGCGCGCATGCCACCGCAGGCGACGGTGTAGGACTGTCCGTTGGTCAGGTCGTACATGAAGGCGTCCTCCGTCTTCGGGAAGTAAACGCTGTACTGGGCGATCATGCGGTTGCACTCCTCGGCGAGGCTGGGGTCTTTCTCCTTGGCCATCTGCATGTAGTCGCAGGCCACCCAGTAAGGGGAACGGCGGGCGATTTCATCACCACCGCAAGTGGTTGTGCCCCAAATGGTTCCCATCAGGAAGTAGGCCTTGCCGGCGAAGGAGGGATCGAGTTCCATGGCGCGCTGGGCGGCGGCGTAACCCTTGGACGGCATCCCGTTCTTGACGCAGAAGGTGGCCAGTTCGTAGTTGTAACTGGCGGCGGTGGCCTTCTCCAGGTCGGGGAAGGAGATGGCCTCCTCGAGGTACTTGACGGCCGTGGAGGTGTTGTCACGCACGGAGTTGAGCCGGTAGAGGAAGTAGGCGCTCTGGGCGGACGGCTGCATCTGGTGCAGGGAGGTCGTCGCCTTGAGGTAGAGGTCGTTGTTGACGCAGCCTTCGGTCGAAGACATCATCTTGACGATGTTGGTCACCAGGTCGATGTTCTCCGGATCGGCCTCGTAGCGCGGCGTGAAGAGTTCGATGAGGTTGTCGCAGGAAGCGACCTTGCTGCCGATGAAGAGGCTCTCCATATCGGACTTGATCTTGTCGTTGACCTCGCCGGAAGGCATCTTCTCGATGAGGGCGATGTTGCGCTGGTAGGTGTTGATGACCTTTTCGGCATCGACGATCTCGTCATCTTCCCGGTAGAGTTCGATGGCGGAGTTCAGGTCCATCAGCAGCAGGCTGGCCTTGGTGTTGTCGCCCAACTGGTCGATGATCTCCTCCAACTTGGAGTAGATGACGCCGTGCTTGCCGGCGAAATAGTTGTTGACATCGGTACCCTTGTTGTTGAGGGTGGTCACGGCATATTTCGGATAGAACTGCGCACGGGTGTCGTGGAGGGTCATCAGCGTGTCGATCAGGGCCTCGCGATAGGCCTTGTTGGCGACGTTCTTGTTGATGAGGCGGCGCATCAGGAAAGCACCGTCGATGAAGATGCTCTGACGGGCCTGGGGCGGGCACAACTGATAGGCCTTGCGCCAGTTGGGCAGGGCTTCGTCGTAATTCTTCTGCTTGTAGTATTCCGTGTAGTACGACAGGTACTTGATGCATTCCGCACTGTCTGCACCGAACTTGCTCTGGGCTTTTGCAGGGGAAGAACCCAGAAGTGTGGCAAGCGCCGCAAGGGCGATGATCGCTATCTTTTTCATGGTCACAAATTTTTTATTCATATTGGAACCGGCGGAACCAGATGTCGTGGATACTGATGCCGATGTGGAAGGTCAGATACCTTTCGCGGATCATTCCGCCGTCTGCCCGGCCGCGCTGGCCCAGGTCTACACCCACCGTCAGTCCATTGTACAACTGGAACACGGGAAGCGTAACTCCAAAAGTCAGGCCATAGGTGTTAATCGGGCTTCCACCTATCTGGAAGTAGGATTGTTTGTAGTAAATTCCGCCCCGGTAGGAGCAACGGCGCATGTAGTAGCGGTCGTTGCGGTTGGGGATGTATTCAAATCCGCCGCGGAGGGTGTGGGCGACGCCGGAGGTGAAGGACGGCCCGTCCGTCACGATGTTGGAGAAGCCGGCGGCCGTGTCCATGCGGGTGGAACGCCAGTCGGAGAAGGTGTAGTCGATCTCGGCGGACCAGTGCTCGGTCTGGCGGAGGGACACGCCCACGCCGATTTCCGAGGCCAGTCGGGCGCCGGGCGCCGCCACGACGTTCCGGATGGTATCGACGACGCTGGAGAGGACGGCATATTTGTAGTCGGCGACGCTGCCGCGAAGGACCGTGGGGGTCTTGTAGGTGGCGCCGACGGTCAGGCGGGTCATGCCGACGGGCTGCTCGTACTGGATGCCGAAACGGCCGGCAAAACCGGTGACGTTGGTCGTAAAGCCGCTCTGCATGTCACGGACGGAAGCGTCGGAGAAGTCCACGTCGGTCTTCTTTTGCATTTTGCCGAAATGGTACACCATCTGGGCGCCGACCGACAGGCGCTTCCAGAAGGTGGCGCCGGCCCCGAAGAAGATTTCGTAGAGACCGCCGTTGCCGACCGAGGAGTACTTGATGACTCCCGCGTTCGGATCGACCTGGTTGCTGGAGAAGTTGTAGCCGAGGTTGCTGTAGGGGGCGATGCCCAGGACCATCGCGGACTTCCGCCAGATCGGGAAGGAAAGGGCGAAGTTACTGATGTTGAAGACGTTGCTGGCGGAGCGGAGATCTCCCTGCCGATAGATGGTATTGCTCTGGAAGAGGCTGATGTCCGCCATGAAGGCGAGGGTGTCCCGCGCCGCGACCGCAGCGGGGTTGAGCGTATTGATGTGGCGGTGGTCCCGTCCCGCGATCCCGACACCGCCCATGGCCCGGGAGTAGGCCGCGCCGGCGGAAGTCAGGTCGCCGACACCGAAGACGCTGTAGGGGGAGAAAGCGCTGAGAGCACCGTCCTGCGCAGACAGAGAATGCCCCGCGGAAAGCAGGAGCACCAGGGTGAGGAAGATGCTATTTATTCTTCTTGACATATTCGTCAGCAATAAGCGCTAATCCCATTAGCACGAGGTTACAAACTACAAATATCGAGTTTTTCATCCGTTTTGCAAAATAATTCGCATCGCCGCCCGTGAAGACGAGGATGTTGTCGGGATGAAGCCCGACGTAGCCCTCGATTTCAAATATGATGCCCGAAATGACGCCGGAGGTGATGCTGGTGGCGACGGACTGGCCGGTCGGCGGCACTTCTTCGGGGATGTCGATCAGCGGCAGGGAACGCGAATAACGGTTCAGCGCCTTGAAGCGGGTACGGCAGCCCAGGGAGATGTTGCCGCCCACCCAGGAGCCGTCGGGAGCGGTGAAATCGACGGTGAGCGTGGTCCCGAAATCCACCACGGTGCAGCCCTTGCCGCGGAAGAGGTAGCGGGCGGCCAGGACCGAGGCGGCGCGGTCGTAGGTAAGATGGGTCGGAAGTCCCTTGCTGACAAGGATTTCCGTATGGGCGGAATCCAGCAGCAGGAGTTGCCCGCAGGCCTTGCGGAAGGTCTCCTCGTCGGCGGCGGAGATGCCATAGACGGAAGATACGACCATGACCTCGGGCCGTTCCCGGGCGGTGAGCGAGAGGATGAAATCCCGCACTTTCTCACCCTGGTAACGGAAGGTCTTTCCGAGGGTCATTTTCTCGGACCAGGAGGCTTTGACGGCAGTGTTGCCTATGTCGACGATCAGGTTGGCCATGGGCTTATTCGGGCGCGAACCGCAAATTTAGTAAAAAACTATAATTTCTTCAATACCGCAAGGGCTTTTGCGGTGGAATCAACCCCGCGGGAGAGGAGTTTCAGGCGTCCTTCCGTCTGCTTGAGTTCAAAGACGGAGGGGTGGAGGCTGACCGATTCCATCACCTTGGCGCAGGCCTCGCTGCGGTAGTAGGCCGACATCGGATTGCTGATGAAGAAGGCGATGAGCAGGCCGTTCTTGATAATGATCTTCTCGAAGCCGAGTTTTTCGCCCAGGCGGCGGATACGGATGATATCCAGCAGGTTGGCAACCTCCTGCGGCAGGGGGCCGAAGCGGTCCTGCAGCCGCTGGCCGAGCGCGGCGATGTCCTTTTCGCGGGAGAGGGAATCGAGTTCTTTGTAGATGCGGATCTTCTCGGCGGTGATGTCGATGTAGGTGTCGGGGATGAGGGCGGGCTGGTCGGTCTCGATGGTGCAGTCTTCGACATACGCCTCCCGGACGCTGCGGGAGCTCAGGCCGCTTTCCACCCCGAGTTCCTCCATGGCCTCGGCGAGGATTTTCTGGTAGGTCTCGTAGCCCATGTCGGCGATGAAGCCGCTCTGCTCGGCCCCGAGGAGGTTGCCCGCCCCGCGGATGTCGAGGTCCTGCATGGCGATGTTGAAGCCGCTGCCGAGGTCGGAGAACTCCTCGATGGCCTTGAG
>CAMIYB010000041.1 GCA_946402945.1 uncultured Bacteroidales bacterium
CCATCACCCACTCCCCCGTCCACACCGTCGCCTACTACATGGACATCGTGGACAAGGTGGTCGAGTACGGCGCCGACGAGATCTGCCTCAAGGACATGGCGGGCATCGGCAGGCCGAGTTTTCTGGGCGAACTGGTGCGCGACATCAAAAAGAAATACCCCCACATCAAGGTCCAGTACCATGGCCATACGGGCCCGGGCTTCGCGCCCGCGTCCATGCTGGAAGTCGCCCGCGCCGGCGCGGACTATCTCGACGTGGCCGTGGAGCCCCTCTCCTGGGGCAAGGTCCATCCGGACGTCATCACGATCCGCGAGATGATGCGGGCGGACGGCTTCCTGGTCAAGGACCTCAACATGGACGCCTACATGGAGGTCCGCCGCCTAACCCAGAAGTTCATCGACGACTTCCTCGGCTACTGGATCAACCCGGCCAACGCCCGCATGACCTCCCTGCTGGTGGGCTGCGGCCTGCCCGGCGGCATGATGGGTTCGATGATGGCCGACCTGAAGGGCTTCCAAGGCGCGATCAACGCCGCCCAGCGGGCCCACGGACGCCCGGAAATGAGCCTCGACACCCTGATGGTCCAACTCTTCAAAGAGGTGGAATACGTCTGGCCGCGCCTGGGCTATCCGCCGCTTGTGACCCCCTTCAGCCAGTACGTGAAGAACACGGCGCTGATGAATCTGCTGGGCATGCTCTCGGACAAGCCGCGGTGGAGCACCATCGACAAGGACACCTGGGGCATGATTCTCGGCGACATGGGCCGCCTGCCCGGTCCCCTGGCCCCGGAAATCGTGGCCCTCGCCAAGGAAAAGGGACTGGAATTCTCCACCAAAAACCCGCAGGACAACTACCCGGACGAACTGCCGAAATTCCGCGCCATGATGGACGCAGAGGGCTGGGACTACGGCCAGGACGATGAGGAACTCTTCGAAATGGCCATGCACGAGCGCCAGTACCGCGACTACCGGAGCGGCATCGCCAAGGAGCGCTTCAACAAGGAACTCGCCGAACTGAAGGCCAAGGCCGGCGCACCGATTGTCCTCGAGCGCCCGGTCGTGGAGATGCCGAAGTTCGATGTGGAAGAATACGCCCGGAAATATCCCCACGCCGTTCCGGTCCAGGCGCCTGCCAAGGGCCAGTTGGTCTGGGAGGCCGATGTGGACGACGTCTCCGCCGCCCCCATCGCCGGGACGCAGGTCGAGGCCGGAAAGCCCCTGGGCTACATCCAGACCTGGTACGGCATGGAGCCGCTCCTTCCCGCCCTCAGCGGAAAGGTGGTTGCGACGACGGCCCGTCAGGGTGACAAAGTGGCCAAGGGCGAAATCCTCGCCTTCGTCCAGGAAGAAAAGTAAGGATTTGTATCAAAACGGACGGATTCGTCAAAAAAAGGGACGGATTCGTATCTTTCTGCGGAAGCCCCCCCTCCGGCTTCCGCTTTTCTTTTTTACCTTGCATGGCGACAGGCCAAAAAGCAAGACAAAATGAAACTCCGGGAAATGGGGGCGGACGAACAACCCCGCGAAAAACTGCTCGAAAAGGGGCCGGAAGCCCTCTCCAATGCCGAAATCCTCGCCATCCTCCTGCGGACGGGGACAGGCGGGACGAATGTGCTCGACCTGGCGCGAATGCTGCTGCGGGATGCCGACGGCAGTCTCGTCGTCCTCTCCACTTACTCCCCGGAAAGGCTTGAGGTGACGCCCGGTATCGGTCCCGCCAAAGCCGTCAGCCTCGCCGCGGCCTTCGAACTGGGCCGCCGCTTCGCAGCCGAGAACATCTTCCCCGGGAGGGTCGTCACCGGCCCCGGCGACATCGCCCGGGAACTCCTCCCTTTCCTCAAGGGGAAGTCACGCGAAGAGTGCTGGATTGTCTTTCTCAGCGCCGGACTGGGCATCCTCCACAAGGAAAGACTGTCGCTCGGCAGCGAAAAGGAGGCGTCCATCGGGATCCGCTACATCGTCACCCGCGCCCTGGAGCGGAAGGCTGCCGCCGTCATCCTGGTCCACAACCACCCAGGCGGCAACCCGCTCCCGAGCAAGGCCGATATCCGCCTGACCGACCGTCTGCGCAAAACCCTGTCCGCCGTGGACCTGAAACTGATGGACCACGTCATCCTCTCAGACAACGCCTATTTCAGTTTCGCGAACGAAAAGATAAGCGAGGTGTGACATTTTCCGGGGATTTTTCCTATCTTCGTGGCAGGAACCCTTAAACCTCCGGAACATGAAAGTCGTCAACCTCGGTCTGACCAACTCGGTCCTCGGCACGTATGTAGCGCAGATGCGCGACAAGGCCATCCAGAAAGACAGATTGCGTTTCCGCAACAACCTCCAGCGGGTGGGACGCGTTTTCGCCTATGAAATCAGCAAGGCCCTCCGCTATTCGGTCAAGCAGGTCGAGACGCCGCTGGGCATCGCCGATGTCGCCACGCCGGACGACGCCATCGTGGTCGCCTCCATCCTCCGGGCCGGACTTCCCATCCACAACGGCATCCTGGACGTGTTCGAGGGCGCCGAGAGCGCTTTTATCGCCGCATACCGGAAGTACGACAGAGGGGAAGATTTCCACATCACCGTGGAATACCTGACCGCCCCCGGACTGGACGGCAAGGTACTGATCCTGGCCGATACGATGATTGCCAGCGGGGTTTCCATCGAACTGACCTGGAGCCGGCTGCTGGAAGAGGGTGAGCCGCTCCACACCCATCTGGTGTGCCCGATCGCCAGCGCCTATGCGGTGGAATATCTGCAGAAACGGCTTCCGGGCGACAAGGTCACGCTATGGACCGCCGCCATCGACGAGGAACTGACCCTGCAGTCTTATATCGTGCCGGGGCTGGGCGATGCCGGAGACCTCGCCTTCGGAGAAAAACACAAATTATAATTCCTTGCGGAGCCGCGCCTTGGCGATGCCGAGCTGGTCGCGGTATTTGGCGATGGTGCGGCGGGCCACTTTGTAGCCCCGCTTGTTCATCTCGGTGACCAGTTGGTCATCGGTGAGCGGCTTGCGCTTGTCTTCCGCATCGACACACTCCTGGAGCACCTTTTTGAGTTCGCGCGTGGAAACTTCCTCGCCTTCCTGGTTTTCCAGGCCCTCGGAGAAGAAATATTTCAACGGGAAGATGCCGAAATGGGTTTCGATATATTTGCTATTGACCACGCGGGAGATGGTGGAAATATCGAAACCGGTCTTTTCGGCGATGTCCTTGAGCACCATTGGGCGCAGATGGGACTCGTCCCCGTCGAGGAAATAGTCGTGCTGATAGTCCAGGATGGCCTGCATCGTGCTCTGGAGGGTATGGTGGCGCTGCTTGAGGGCCTCGACGAACCATTTGGCCGAATCCATCTTCTGCTTGACGAAAGTCGCGGCTTCTTTTTTCTGCCGCTCGGAGGAAGAGGCGGCCTCCAGCAGGAGTTCCGCATATTTCCGGTTGACCCGGATCTCGGGGATGGAGAAACGCGGCATGGAGAGTTTCAGTTCGCCGTTTTCCAGGTCCAGGACAAAGTCCGGGATAATCTGCTGGGCCTGGTCGTTGTAGGAGTCGTCCACCTGGCCGCCCGGGGAAGGGTTGAGTTTGACGATGCGGGCCATGGCCGCCTTCATCTCCTCTTCGCTGAGGCCCAGGCGGGACATCACCTTATGGAAATGACGGTTGGAAAATTCCTCGAAATAGTCGGTGAGGATGCGCTCGGCATTGACCACCTCGGGCGTACGTTTCTGGCCGCGGAGCTGGATCAGCAGGCATTCCCGAAGGTTGCGCGCACCGACGCCCGGCGGGTCGAACTCCTGGATGACGCGCAGCATCCGGCCCACCTCTTCCTCATCCGTCTCGATGTTGGCGCGGAAGGCCAGGTCGTCCACCAGGCTTTCGAGGTCGCGCCGCAGGTAGCCGTCGTCGTCGAGGCTGCCGATGATGAAGGCCGCCACGGAATGCTCATGCTCGCTGAGGTTGCGGAAGCCCAGTTGCTCCATCAGGCTCTGGGTGAAACTCTGCTTGACGGAGAAGGTATTGTATTGCGGACGCTCGTCCTTTCCGTAATTGTTGACCCGCAGCTTGTAGGAGGGCGTCGGATCGTCCTCGTCGATCTCCGACAGGGAGACTTCGCGCGGAGCCTCATCCGGATCATCGTCCTTCGACTCGGCCGGACTGTCGTCCAGCACGGGGTTTTCCTCCAACTCCTTGCGCACGATCTGCTCGAGTTCCTGGATGGGTTTTTCGATCAGTTTGATGGTCTGGATCTGGAGCGGGGAGAGCTTCTGCTGCTGCTTGAGACCGATTTCCTGCTTAATCATGGCTCCACTTTTCTAAGGACTCTTACCGTGTCACGGACATAGGCATGGGTCTTGTCCACCACGGGGAAATTGATATCGGATTCCTTGACGATAAACGCGCCGGGGAACTCACCTTTGATTTGTTCGAGCAATTCCACCGCCTCGCTGCGGCTGCGGAAATCCCCCACCGTCACCCGGAAGAAAGGGGTCTGGAAACTGCGGTAGGCGGCAATACCGGGATGTCCGCCGCAGAAACGGCGGTAGGCCGCTTCGGACGCGCCGCGGGCGGTCTGCTTGTTGTCGGAGAAGATACGGACGCGATAGCCAGGGATGGGGCGGGAACCGTTGGAAACAACCCAGGAGCGCATGGCACTCGCGAGGGCCGCGCTCTGATGGATGTCCACCTCCGCCTTATCCCCCTTCGTCTTGGACGGCAGGATGGAGAAGATGGAGCGGCCGGCCAGGGTGGAATCGGTCAGGGACACCGGCCGGTACACCACCGAATCGACCACGACATATCCTTCCGGGATACGCTGGGCCGCCGCCGGAAAGGCAGCCAGAAGAAGGGCCGCCGCAAGTAGGAGGATACGCTTCTTACTCATTCCAACATTTCTTTAACATTCAGGTCTTTCAGTTTGAAACGCTTGCCCACGCCGCTCTTGAGGCGGATCAGCGCCTCCACATCGACGGTAAACTCCGCCGGATCGTAACTGCGCGTCAGCTTCAGGACCTCCCCCAGGGAAACCTCCTGCGAGAGGGCCGCCGAGCATTTGAGCGGGTACACGGCAGCCGTCCGGGCGCGGACCGTAATCGGGTCAGCCGAGAAGGTGCCGAAGACGTTGCCGGAGCGGTACACCGTACCGACAATGTCCTCCAGGGTGAACTGCATGGCCGGGTTCTCGATGGCGACGGCCAGTTCCGCATTCCCGCCGCGCAGACCGACAGGCGAGAAGGATACCAGCGAACAGCCCGTAACCTTGATCTGCCGGATCTTGTCGCAGCCGGTCAGCAGGAGGGTCGCCAGGGCAGCGACCAGGAGAATGATTTTGCGTTTCATGGTTTACAAAGATAGGAATATTATTCTGAAAACCCTATCTTTGCAAAGCAAAACAAGGGTTATGCCACGAAAGAAACTCTATATCGAGACCTACGGATGCCAGATGAATGTGAGCGACACGGAGGTGATTTTCTCCATTCTCGCGGGGGAAGGGTATGAGCGGACGGAAGTCATGGAGGAGGCCGACGTGATCCTGGCCAACACCTGCTCGGTGCGCGACAACGCCGAACAGCGCATCCGGGGCCGGATAGAGGTCTTTGCCCAGCAGAAAAAACAGCGCGAAGGCGTGCTGGTCGGCATCGTAGGCTGCATGGCGGAGCGCTTGAAAGAGCAACTGCTCGAAAGCCGGAAAGTGGATCTGGTGGCAGGTCCGGACGCCTATCGGAGCCTGCCGGCGCTGCTTCGCGCCGCGGCCCCGGACAATCCCCAGATCAACGTTCTCCTCTCCCGGGAGGAGACCTACGGCGACATCTCCCCCGTCCGCATCGACAAGGGCGGCGTGAGCGCCTTCATCTCCATCATGCGCGGCTGCAACAACGTCTGTTCCTACTGCGTGGTGCCCTACACCCGCGGGGCCGAACGCAGCCGCGACCCACGCACCATCGTCCGCGAGGCCTGCGAGGTGTTCAGCCAGGGCTACCGGGAGGTGACCCTGCTGGGCCAGAACGTGGATTCCTATTTCTGGAAGGCAGAGGACGGGAATGTCGATTTCGCCGACCTGCTGGCCCTGGTGGCCGGGGTGAACCCGCTGCTGCGCGTGCGCTTCGCCACTTCCAACCCCCAGGACATCAGCGACAAATGCATCGAAACCATGGCCGCCTGGCCCAACATCTGCCACCAGATCCACCTGCCCGTCCAGTCGGGCAGCGACCGCATGCTGGAGAAGATGCGCCGCCGCTACACGCGGGCGTGGTACCTGGACCGCGTGGCCCGCATCCGCAGCGTCATGCCGGACTGCGGCCTGTCGACCGACGTCATCGCCGGTTTCTGCTCCGAGACGGAGGAGGACCACCGCGACACACTCTCGCTGATGCGGGAGGTCTGCTTCGACTCGGCCTTCATGTTCCAGTATTCGGAACGGCCCGGCACCCTCGCCGCACGGAAATACCCCGACGACGTTCCGCCCGAGGTCAAGACCCGCCGGCTGAACGAAATCATCGCCCTCCAGGGCGAATGCTCCCTGCGGAGCAACCGCGCCGATATCGGAAAAACCTTCGAGGTCCTGGTGGAAGGGCCCTCGAAGAAGGATCCCGGCGAACTCTGCGGCCGCGCCTCCTCGGGCAAGATGTGTGTCTGGCCCGACAGGACCCACCGCCCGGGCGACTACGTCCAGGTGACTGTAAAAGACTGTACCTCAGCGACCTTGCTCTGCGAGGCCGTCCCCCAATGATACCACTAATCCAACACTATGGGAAAATACATTCTCGCCCTTGACCAGGGCACAAGTTCATCGAGAGCCATCGTCTTCGACCACGCCGGCAACATCTGCAGCGTCGCACAACAGGAATTCACCCAGCATTTCCCGAAACCGGGCTGGGTCGAACACAACCCCAAGGACATCTGGGCTTCGGAAGCCGCCGTCATCGCACAGGCCATCTCCGGGATGGGCATCGGCGGGCTGGACATCGCCGCCATCGGCATCACCAACCAGCGCGAGACCACCATCGTATGGGACGCCGCCACGGGCGAACCGGTTTACAACGCCATCGTATGGCAGGACCGCCGTACCTCCGAGTACTGCGATTCCCTCAAGGCGCAGGGCTGGGCCGACCGCATCCGCGAGAAGACCGGCCTGCTGATCGACGCCTATTTCAGCGGCACCAAGATCCGCTGGATCCTCGAAAACGTGCCCGGCGCCCGCGAGCGGGCCGAGCGCGGCGAACTCCGTTTCGGCACCGTGGACACCTGGCTGGTCTGGAACCTGACCCGCGGCGGGGTCCATGTGACCGACGTGAGCAACGCCTCGCGCACCATGCTCTTCAACATCCACACGCTGGAGTGGGACAAGGAACTGCTGGACCTGCTCGGCATTCCCGCCTCCATGATGCCGGAGGTCCGTTCCTCCAGTGAGGTTTACGGCACCACCGAGACCACCATCTTCGCCCACAGGGTGCCCATCGCCGGCATCGCGGGCGACCAGCAGGCGGCCCTCTTCGGCCAGATGTGCACCACGCCGGGCTCGGTCAAGAACACCTACGGAACCGGCTGCTTCCTGCTGATGAATACCGGCAGCGAACCCATCCTCTCCCGCAACAACCTGCTGACCACCATCGCCTGGAAAATCGGCCACAAAGTGGACTACGCCCTGGAGGGCAGTATCTTCGTGGGCGGCAGCGTGGTCCAGTGGCTGCGCGACGGCCTGGGCATCATCAAGGCCTCGTCCGAGGTCGATCCCCTGGCCCGCACCGTCCCCGACAACGGCGGCGTGTATTTCGTCCCGGCCCTGACCGGGATGGGCGCCCCCTATTGGGACCAGTACGCCAAAGGTGCCATCTACGGCATCACCCGCGGGACGACGGCCGCCCATATCGCCCGGGCCGCGCTGGAGGGCATCGCCTTCCAGACCATGGACATCGTCGGGGCGATGGAGAGGGACGCCGGCATCCGCCTGGCCGAACTCAAGGTGGACGGCGGAGCCACCCGCAACACCAGCATGCTCCAGTTCCAAGCCGATATCCTCGGGACGAAAGTCATCCTGCCGAAGGTCACTGAGACCACGGCCATGGGCGCCTGCTATCTCGCCGGCCTGGCCGTCGGCTATTGGGGCGGCATCGACGAGATCAAACAGCAGTGGCAGGTGGAACGAACCTTCGAACCCGAAGCCACACCCGAGCGCGTAGCCGCCCTGAAGGCCGGCTGGGCCGACGCCATATCGAGAACCATCAACAAATAACCTATGTTACTGAACCAATGTATCTTCGAGTTGATCGGCACGCTGGTGCTGGTCCTGCTGGGCGACGGCGTATGCTGCGCCTGCACCCTCAATAAAAGCAAGGCGCAGGGCGCCGGCTGGGTGGTCATCGCGCTGGCCTGGGGTTTCGCCGTGATGTGCGGCGTGTTCATTGCCGGGCCCGTTTCCGGCGCCCACCTCAACCCGGCCGTCACCCTCGGCCTGGCCCTCGCGGGGCTCTTCCCCTGGGCTTCCGTGCTGCCCTACATCGCCGCGCAGATGCTGGGCGGTTTCCTGGGCGCCGTCCTGGTCTATGCCTTCTATGTGGATCATTTCGCCGCCACGGCCGACAATCCCGACGGCATGCTCGGCTGCTTCTGCACCATGCCGGCCATCGCCCACAGGAGCGTCAACTTCTTCTCCGAATTCATCGCGACCGCTCTGCTGGTCTTCCTCATCCTGGCCCTCGGCACGAAGGGCAACGCGGCCGCCGCAGGGGACATTCCTGTGGGCATGGGCAGCCTGGGCGCCTTCCCGGTGACCTGCGTCATCATGTCCCTGGGCATGTCGCTCGGCGCCACCACGGGCTACGCCATGAATCCGGCCCGCGACCTGTCCCCGCGCCTGGCACACGCCATCCTTCCCATCCGCGGCAAACGTGACAGCGGCTGGGCATACAGTTGGATTCCGGTGCTCGGGCCCCTCTGCGGAGGCGCCTTCGCTGCCTGTATCTATCTGCTGGTCTTCTAGAAACGGTCCATCAGGGAGAACACCTTCTCCCGGACTTCCTCTATCGTTCCCGTACCGTCGATCTCGGCATATTTGCCGAGGTCGCGGTAATAGACGATGAGCGGTTCCGTCTTGTCGTGATAGGTTTTGATGCGATTGGAGATGGTCGCATCGCTGGCGTCGTCCGCGCGGCCTTCGATGGCGGCACGGTGACGGATGCGTTCCCGGATCAGGTCGTCGGGAATCATGATGGAGACCACGCTGGTCACCTCTTCGCCGCGACGCGCCAGCATCCGTCCCAGGGCGTCGGCCTGCGCCACGGTACGGGGGAAGCCGTCCAGCAGGAAGCCGTCCACATCGGTTACGGAGGCGAATTTGCTCTCGATCATGCCTTCGACCACCTCGTCGGGTACCAGGGAACCGGCGTCGATGAGGGCTTTGGCCTGGAGGCCGAGCGGAGTCCCGGCGGCAATCTCCGCGCGGAGCAATTCACCCGTGGAAATATGGCAGAGACGGTAACGCTCCACCATCGCGGCGGCCTGGGTGCCCTTACCGGCGCCCGGAGGCCCGAACAGAATGTAGTATTTCATTATTGGTCGATAACGTAGATGTCTTTGTAGTTGCGGCCGAGTTCGTTGTAATCCAGCCCGAATCCGACGATGAAACGGTTGGGAATCTCCATGCCGACATAGTCCAGCGGCACCTGCTTCTTGTAGACTTCCGGCTTGAGGAGGAGGGTGCAGACCCTGACGTCCTTCGCCCCT
Organism: uncultured Bacteroidales bacterium; assembly: GCA_946402945.1. GTDB lineage: Bacteria > Bacteroidota > Bacteroidia > Bacteroidales > UBA932 > Cryptobacteroides. The sequence continues at coordinate 9,713 of CAMIYB010000041.1, forward strand.
TTTTCCTTGAGCGTTTCCGTCATCGAGACGATGGTCGTGCCGGTGTCCACGATGTCTTCCACGATGATGACCCGGCGGCCTTCCACGCTGCCGGACAGGCCCATCACCTCCCGGACGATGCCCGTGGAGGAGGTCCCTTCATAGGAGGAAAGTTTCATCGAAACCAACTCGCAGTCGAAATCCAGCCGCTTCATCAGTTCGGCGCAGAAGAGAATCGCACCGTTCAGGACACAGACCAGTACCGGGATTTCTCCGCAGCGGGCATAGTCGGCGTTCAGACGGTCGGCCACCTTGTCAATGGCCGCAGCAATGTCCCCGTAAGGGATGTAAGGCTTGAAAGTCTTGTCGGATAAGGTTATTTTTTCCATAGGGCGGATTGTAAAGCACAAATTTAGCAAAAAAAACCTATATTTGTCCAGTTAAATAACGAAAGCCGTCATGGAAAAAATCACCAGCGTTGACATCTTCATCGGGGTCGTAGCCCTTATCTTCCTGCTACTCTGGATTGTATATCTCGTCCGCGTCCTTGTCCTGCAAGGCCGGGTAAAAAGCCGCAACAAACTGCTGCTCGCCCAGTACGAGAAGGCCCTGCAGGGGCAGGCCGCCCTCCGCACCCTCCAGGAACGGGTGGAGGGCCAGCAGGAGACCCTCGCCACCCTGAAGGCGGAACTCGCCGGTACGCCCGCCCAGGTGGAGAACCTGCCGGACGAAGGCGGGAGGATCTTCCGCCAGGTGCTGGACGCCATCCGCGCCTCCCGGCTCTATGCCCAGGAAAAAGCCACGCGGGAAGATGTCATGGCCCTGGTCCACCTCGAGAAGAAAGAGCTCGATGCCGTGCTGAAAGGCGCCGGCGTCCAACTCGACGACCTCTTCGACGACCTGCGGCTGGAGGCGGCCCTGCCGCTGCTGCGGGAGGCGGTCCGCGCCGACAAGCCCGAAGACGGCAGCGACCCCGTCGAGAACGCGGCGCGCACGGCCGGCTTCAGCGGAAAACGCGCCCTCGGCCGGAAGGTCAAGGACGCGCTCGGTATGCCTCTCGAGGAACTTCTCGAAATCCTCTAGAAGATATAGGCGACACCCGCCTGGAAGATATTGCCTTTGGCGCTGCGCACCGCGTAAGGGTCATTGGCTTTGCCTCCCGTCTCGCCGTAGTCGTAGTGGGGACCGGCCAGGTTCATCAGGCCAAGGTGATAACTGGCAGAAATCCGGATATGCTTGAAGAGGTCGAGGGCGACGCCCACTCCGAGTTTCACATCGAAGTTTTTCAGCAGGGCGCCTTCCGGGATATCTCCGTCGGCCGGCTGGGACTTGTAGGGCCAGGCGTGGTAGGAGTAATCCACTTTTCTGCCTTCCACATTGTCATAGACTTGATACTCGGAACTCGTCTCGACATACTCCCCGTCGAAGGCCCAGCTGATGGTGGGGCCGATGAAACCCGTCAGCGCGATATTGAAGGTCGGTTCCCAGACATAGGCGATGCGGATCGGAACATTGAGGAAACTGTGCTTGAGTTCGGCGCGGCCGGGCTTGAAATCCCGCAGGTCAGGAATATAGATATCCTGGTTCTGGCGGTGCAGGGCGATGGTGAAATCGACACCGGGATAGATGGCGAAACCGCCGTAGATCGGCAACATCAGGTCGACGCCGAGATAGAAGCCGTTGTAGGCCTCCGCAGCCTTGGTCTGGTTGTCCTGCAGTACCTGGTTCAGCACGTAGTTGGCATAGCCGCCGCCAACGGAAATCTGGGCGGAGGCGCGGGGAGCGGCGAGCAGGCAGAAGGCTGCCACAACCGGAAAGATAAAGCGCTTCATCTTGCTTGGGGTTTAATTGAGACTATTGAAAATCAAGGGAAGGACGTCATCGACCCGCTCGAACTTCCAGATAGCCTTGGCGCCGGTCATGATGACGGACATCGGACGTCCGCCCGTCATCTGGTACTCGGCCATGACCTGGCGGCAGGCGCCGCAGGGGGTCGCCGGCTCGTCGCAAAGGGTCATCTGCGGACCGC
>CAMIYB010000042.1 GCA_946402945.1 uncultured Bacteroidales bacterium
GCGACCCCGACCTTGGCAAGGTCGTGCTCTACCAACTGAGCTATTTCCGCGTTATGAACCCGTTTTGGTGAATCGGGACTGCAAAGGTACGATAAAAATCCGGTTGTGCAAATTTTTTTTGAAAAAATTGAGAAGGGAGAGAATTTGCGTATCTTTGCAGGCGATGGGAATAGCATCACGCGTCATGGGGAAAAGAATCACACTCCTGCTGCTGGCGGTCCTGCTGGGAAGCCTTTCCGGGCGGGCCCAGTACCGTTATGCACGGCGCGACAGCACGCTGACGGGCTTCCGGCCGACGCAACTCATCGCGCCGGCGGTGCTGATGGCGGGCGGCCTGACCATCCATTTTGCCGCCCATGAGACCTGGGACGCCGCAGTCCGCGACAAGGTGCTGGAGGCGACCTCCGGGCAGAACATCGTTCCCTTCGACGACTACATCCAGTACATTCCGCTGACCCTCCATCTGGGGCTCGGCCTGACCGGCATCCCCAGCCGGCACGGCATCTGGGACCGGCTGATCGAGTCGGCCCTGGCCCATGCCGTATGCGGCATCATCATGTGGCCCTCCAAGACGCTGTTCCATACCCTCAGGCCCAATGAGGTCAACTACGTCTCCTTTCCGTCCGGCCACAGCGCCTTCTCTTTCACGGGCGCCGAACTCGTGCGGATGGACTACGGCTGGGCCTGGGGCGCGGGGGCCTACGGAATCAGCACTACCGTCGCCTTCATGCGAGTCTGGCGCAACTGGCACTGGCTGAGCGACGTGCTCATGGGCGCCGGCGTCGGCATCCTCTCCGCCCAGGTGGGCGGCTGGCTGCTGGAACCGACCAAACGCCTGCTGGGTATCCGCACGGGCGGCAGCACCGACCTGGCCCTCGTGCCTTCCTACGACCCTTTCTCGCGCACCTTCGGCGTTTCTTTCGGCATGACCTTCTGAGCCGGCGTCGATTTTTTTTGCGAAAAAACATCTCCGGGTATTTGGGATTTTGGCAGATTTGCGCTATTTTCGCGATGGCGTAGTCGGGAAGTCCGGACGGACGGCCGCGGCGGTAGCCCCACCCATGGGAACAAACCATTAAACTTATTGATAATGAAAAAGTACATCGCTATCTTCATGAGCGTCCTCGTGATCGCCACGGGTTGCTCTTCCTGGTCCAAGACCGCTTCCGGCAGCACCATCGGTGCGGGCGCAGGTGCCGTCCTCGGTGCCGCCATCGGCGCCATCATCGGCCATGACGCAAAGAGCGCGGGCATCGGTGCCGCCATCGGTACCGCCGTCGGTGCCGGCACGGGCGCCATCATCGGCCACACCATGGACAAGAAGGCCGCCGAACTGGCCGCCCTCGAGAACGCCGAAGTCGAGACCATGGAAGACAAGAACGGCCTGACCGCCATCCGCGTCACCTTCAACAGCGGTATCCTCTTCCCGACCAACGGCACCAAGCTCAGCGCCGCTTCCAAGAAGGAAATCGCCGAATTCGCCGCCAAGATGGCCGACCTGCCCGACACGGACATCTCCGTCTTCGGCCACACCGACAACACCGGTTCCGCCGAGGTGAACGAGCGCATCTCCCTGCAGCGTGCCACCTCCGTCCAGGAATACCTGAAGACCTGCGGCATCGCCGAAAGCCGTCTCTCCGCCGAGGGTCTTTCCTACAACTACCCGATCGCTGACAACAGCACCAAGGAAGGCCGCGCCGAGAACCGCCGCGTGGAAATCTTCATCTCCGCCAACGAAGACATGATCAAGGCTGCCGAAGAAGGCAAGCTCCAGTAGTTGAAACGCCGAGAATTCCTGAAGACCACCTCCGCAGGCCTGGCCGGCGCCGCATTGCTCGGCACGACCGCCTGCGGAGGTCCTAAGAGGCCTGTCCCCTACACGGTGACAGGCCGTCCTCGTATGGAGCTGCGCTTTTTTCCATACGAACTGCAGCTCCGTCACACCTTTACCGTCGCCTCCTACTCCCGGACCACCACGCCGGACGTCCAGGTGGAAATCACCTACGACGGCTTTACGGGCCATGGGGAGGCCTCCATGCCGCCCTACCTCGGCCAGACGGTGGAAAGCGTCTGCGCTTTCCTCGGGAAAGTGGACCTGGGGCAGTTCAGCGACCCCTTCCAGCTGGAAGACATCCTCGGCTATGTGGACAGTATTTCGCCCGGGGACACGGCGGCCAAAGCGGCCGTGGATATCGCCCTGCACGACCTGGTGGGCCAGTTGCTCGGCCAGCCCTGGTGGCGCATCTGGGGCCTGGACGCCGCCAAGGCGCCCTCCACGACCTTTACCATCGGCATCGACACGCCCGAGGTGGTGCGGGAGAAAACCCGTGAATGCGCCGGACAGTTCAATATCCTCAAGGTGAAGGTGGGGCTGGATAACGACATGGAAATGATCCGGACCATCCGCGAGGTCACCGACCTGCCGCTGGCCGTCGATGCCAACCAGGGCTGGAAGGACCGTCAGGCAGCCCTGGACGAGATTTTCTGGCTCCGCGACATGGGCGTGGTGATGGTCGAACAGCCCATGGCGAAGGAGCGGCTGGACGACAATGCCTGGATTACGGAGCGTTCTCCGCTGCCGGTCTATGCCGACGAAGCCGTCCAGCGCCTGCGCGACATCCCGGCCCTCAAGGGGGCCTATAACGGCATCAATATCAAACTGATGAAGTGCACGGGCATGCGGGAAGCCTGGCGCATGGCCGCCTATGCCCGGGCGGAAGGGATGAAGGTCATGCTCGGGTGCATGACCGAGACCTCCTGCGCTGTGACGGCCGCCGCCCAACTCGCCCCGCTGGCCGATTTCGCCGACCTCGACGGCAACCTGCTCATCAGCAACGACCGCTTCGAAGGCATGGTGGTCCGCGGCGGGAAAATCGTCCTTCCCGACCGGCCCGGACTGGGGCTCCTGCCGCTGCGGCAGGGGTAATCCTTCCGGCTTATTTACGTGAAAAAATCATGGATTTCGCCATGGATTTGTGCGGAATATTGAAAATTTGATTATTTTTGTGCACGTAAACAGTTTTGCGAAAAACAACCAAACTAACCATACTGTGAGAAATCTGATAGCGTATTTCACGGCAGGATTGCTTTTGCTCCTGGGGGCCGCGCCGAGGGCCGTCGCCCAGCCTGACGCTAAAGCCGTGACCTGCATCGTGTCCGATGCTTCCGGACCGGTCCCGGGCGTTGTCGTCCGTGTGAAAGGGACGGACACCGCCGCCGTCACCGACGTCGATGGCCGGGCCACCCTTTCGGGTATCAAGGCGCCGGTCACCCTGGTGGTCAGCATGCTCGGTTTCCAGACCGAGGAGGTGCCCGCGGCGCCCGGACAAGTGGTCAAGGTGACCATCAAAGAAGACAGCCAGTTGCTGGACGAGGTCGTCGTGATTGGCTACGGTACCGCCAAGCGCAAGGACTATACCGGCTCCGTCGCCTCGGTGCGGCTGGAGAACTCCCCGGTGGCCATGGCGGTCAACAGCAACGCCCTGGAGTCCCTCAAGGGCAATGTGGCCGGCCTTGACATCGGCGCCACCAACTCCGCCGGCGGCCAGCCGTCCGTCCAGGTCCGCGGCCAGAAGTCCATCTCCAACGCATCCGCCCCGCTGATTGTCCTGGACGGCCTGATCTTCATGGGCGGCCTGAACGACATCAACCCGGCCGATATCGCCACCATTGACATCCTCAAGGATGCTTCCAGTGCGGCGACCTACGGTTCCCGTTCGGCCAACGGCGTCATCGTGGTGACCACCAAGAAGGGCACCACCCGCAAGCCCGTCATCAATTTCAACGCTTCTTGCGCGGCGGCCACCTGGGCCAACAAGCCCCGCATGAAGACCGGGCAGGCCTACGTGGACGCCATCATGGCGCGCAACAGCAGTTACTCCGACCTGAGCTGGATGACCCGGCAGGAATACCTCAACTACCAGACCGGCCACACGACCGACTGGCTGGACTTCAGCACCCGCATCGGTTTCAAGCAGGACTACCAGGTATCCGTCAGCGGCGCAGGGGAGAAGGTCAACTACTACCTCTCCACCTCCTGGAGCGGCAACAGGGGCATCGTCATCGGCGATGACTTCAACCGCTTCAACCTCCTCGGAAAGATCAACACCGAGATCACCAAATGGCTCAGCATCAGCGTTGACGCAGCCTATACCCGCCAGGACTACTCCGGCTCCGCGGCCAACATGCTGACGGCCTATTACCTGAGCCCCTACGGCATGCCTTACCGCTACGGCAGCACGACCGACCTGGAAAAATATCCGGTGACCCAGTCTGACGGCTACCAGAACCCGCTCTGGGCCACGGACAGCCGCCTCCATCAGGACGTGGATATCCGCTCGAACTACCGCCTGCAGGCGAGCGCGCTGGTCAAAGTGCCCTGGGTGGACGGCCTTTCCCTCCGGCTGAACTATTCCTACACCGACACCAAGCGGCAGACTTCCGATTTCCGCAACGAGAACTTCTACATCAAGGAAGGTGACTACGACGACGACACCCGTTACAATGCGGCCACGATGCGCAACATGCTGGCCAACGCGACGGGTAAGCGCCAGAACGAAGACACCTATTCGCGCCTGTTCGACGCCATCCTCAACTATTCCCACACCTTCGGGAAACACGACGTGGATGCGACCTTGGTGGCCACGCGCGACCGTTCCGTCTATAACGCCGAGTCGATGACCGGCTCCGATTTCTCCGCCAACGGCAACACGCTGCTGGGTATCAACGGCCTGAGCAAGGCCTCCATCCAGAAGGTCTGGGAGAATGGCGTGGAAACGGCCAACATCGGTTATCTTGCGCGTGTGATGTATAATTATGACGGACGCTACTCCTTTACCGGGTCCTTCCGCCGGGACGGCGCCTCGGTGTTCGGCGCCCATCGCCGCTGGGGTAACTTCTGGTCCCTGGGCGTGGCCTGGACCCCGTCCCGGGAGGCCTTCTGGACCCCGGATATCAAGCGCATCCTGACCGACTTCAAGGTCAAATTCTCCGGCGGTGTGAACGGCAACCAGACCCTGGCCGCCTTCAGCACCCTCGCGAAAGTCGTCAACGGCAACAGCGGCGGCTTCAAATACGAGTTCGACGGCAGCGACATCAACTATGGTATCGCCATCAGCTCCCTGGGCAACGCCGACCTCGGCTGGGAAGCCACCACGGCCTATAACTTCGGTTTCGAATCCTCCTGGCTGGAGGGACGCATCGACCTGGACGTGGACGCCTACTACTCCCAGACACGCGACCAGATCTTCACGCGGACCATCCCGGTGATGACCGGTTTCGAGACGGTCCAGTCGACCATGGGCCAGGTGGACAACTTCGGTGTCGAAGCGACCATCCGCTCGATCAACATCCGCAAGCGCAACTTCCAGTGGACCAGCGGCCTGACCTTCTGGCTGAACCGCAACAAACTGGTCCATCTCTACGGCGAGGACCTCGACGGGGACGGGCGGGAAGACGACGATATCGCCAACAGCCGCTTCATCGGCAAGGGCCTCGGCGCCATCTACGGCTATGTCCAGACCGGCATCGTCCAAAGCAACGACCACGACTACATCGGCCTGTATGGCGGCGTCCCCGGCAATCCGAAATATGCCGACCTCAACGGCGACGACCAGATTACGGCCGACGACCGCGCCATCCTCGGCTATTCCTCCCCTTCCTTCCGGCTCAACTTCTCCAATACGTTCACGTACAAGCAGTTCGAACTCTATCTGATGATCGCCGGCACCTTCGGCGGAGGCGGCTATTACCTGCGCTCCAACCCTAATGCTTTCCGCGTGAGCAACGTCACCGGTTATCCGACGGCCAACCTCATCGACATCCCCTGGTGGACCGAAGACCATCCCAACAATGTCTATCCGGCCGCGACTTTCACGACCGACGGACGTTACCTCGCCCTGCAGGACCGGACCTTCGTCCGTCTCCAGGATGTCACCCTGTCCTATTCCCTGAAGCGGAGCCTGCTGGAACGCTGGCACATCTCTTCGCTGAAAGTGTTCATCTCCGGGAAGAACCTCCTCACCCTGACCGGGTGGGTGGGTGACGACCCCGAGACCGGTTCCTCCGTCCTCTCTTCCACCCTCCCCGTCGCCAGAAGCCTGACGGCCGGCGTTAATTTCAGTTTCTAGCGCTATGAAGAAGATTATTCCCATCCTTGCGGCCCTGATGACCCTCGTCGCCTGCAATGACGATGCTTTCCTGACCGAGCATCCAAAATACTTCTACACGCCGGACAACGCCTTCTCGTCCCAGGACCAGGTGGACCAGGTGCTCGTATCCTGCTATGCCACCCTCCGCGACACGAAAGTCATGGGCTCGGAAGGCCGCGAGATGTTCGTGTTCCGTTGCTGCAACGGTACCGACATGTACGATGTGACGAACATCCGTCACAACTATCAGTTCAACGACTACTCCAACATCAATCCGGAGCACTCCGTCTTCAAGTTCATCTTCAGTTACTGGTACAAGTTGATCTCCTATGCCAACCTGGCCCTGAAGGCCGCCGACCTGGAAGGGATCACCTGGGACTCCGACGCGAGTTACCGCTACGCCAAGGCACAGGCCCATTTCTTCCGCGCCTGGGCCTACCTCAACCTGGGTGAATGCTTCGGCGGCGTGTTCCTCGTCACGGACATCTGCACGGAGCCCCGCTTCAATTTCGCGCGTTCCACCCGGGTGGAGACCTACAAGTTCGCCATCGACGAACTCGAAGGCTGCCTGGACGACTTCCCGGAGTCCCATCCGGAGCGCGGCCGCATCGTCAAGGGCGCCGCGCAGCACACCCTGGCCCAACTCTATGTCGATATGGGTATCGCCCTGGAAGAGGAAAACCGGGCTGAAGAGGCCAAGAAGGCCTATGAGAAGGCGACCGAATACGCCGGCGCGCTGATCGACGGCGGCCGCTACTCCCTGATGAAGACCCGTTTCGGCACCCGCATGAGCGAAGGTCCGACCTATTATTATGCGAACATCTCCAAGATGCGGACCCCCGACCACAGTTACGCCAGCGCCGGCGTCATCTTCGAGGGGAACGTCATCTGGGATATGTACCAGCCCGGCAACATCGCCTACCAGGACGGCAACACCGAATCCATCTGGGTGGTCCATGTGGACCTGGACGCCTATATGAACGGCGACGGCAAATCCCGGCTGAACTACTCCCGTTCCTTCTCCCCGTCCATCCGGGAAGCGACCCCGGGCATCATCGACGGCCTGATGGAGGATACCGGCGGCCGCGGCGTTTCCTGGGTCATGCCCACGGAATATGTCCGCAGCATGATTTGGGAAGGGAAGTGGGGCGAAGGCGACCTGCGTAACAGCGACGTGGTATTCCGCCGCACCATCCTGGGCAATGTCCCCGGCAGTGCCTACTACGGCAGGGTTGTCCCCTGGGACATCATCTACCACAAGGGAGGGGACACCAAGACGCGTGAGACGGCCTACACCCAGGCCTTCCCGATTTCCTGCAAGATCGCTTCCGACGTCTATCCCGACGACGCCTTCGGCGGCAACAAGAGTTATCTCTTCCGCGACGACTACATGATCCGTCTGGGCGAGACCTACCTCCTGCGGGCCGAGGCCTGGTGGCGGGCCGGCCAGAGCGACAAGGCCGCCGATGACATCAATGCCATCCGCAGCCGCGCCCACTGTACCTACATGGTCGATCCCTCAGAGGTGAACCTGGATCTCATCCTCGACGAGCGCGCCCGCGAGCTCCTCTATGAAGAGAACCGCTGGAACACCCTCCTGAGAATGGGCGGGACCGTGGCCGTGGACCGCATCCGCGAGTACTCCTACTGGGACTATCCCCGTTCCAGCACCATGAAGAATTACAGCGTATGGCCCATTCCCCAGTCGGTCATCGATACCAATAAGGATGTAAAAATTGAACAAAATGAAGGCTGGTATTAAATTCCTTACGCTCCTGCTTGCCCTTTCGGCCCTCTTTTCCTGCAAGCCGGAATATACGATCGTCGAGTCGCAGCTGCCCACCCTGAGCGACGGGCAGGTCCTGTGGCTTGACCTGACCCGCTTCACCCATACCAATACTTCGGATCCCGTCGCTCTCCGGCAGCACTGGGACGCCCTCCACCTGACCACGACCCTTCAGGGCCTGGTCAACCGCACCGCCCCCCGCCTGTACATCGATTTCGTCGTCAACGCAGGCCATGACATCGACCAGTACTGGTGGGACAAGTATTCCGAGCCCGGCGAGTGGCTCGCCGGCCGGGACAAAGTGGTCATTTTCGACCCGGTCAAGGCCTGCGACATCTTCAAGGATATGATCAAGGGCCTGGTGGTCTATGACCCGAATGTGGCCGCCACCAGTTGCCTGGCTTCGATGGTGGCCGGCGTGGAAGACCTCGTCGCCGTCCGCTACGACACCACCCCGGGCAGCGTGTACAACCGTATGGTCACGCGCGGCTACCCGGTGAAGGTCTGGCTGGTCAACGAGGACGGCTCGTCGAAATTCGCCTCGAAGGGCGAGGCCTACCGCTGGGCCATCGACAACTACCTGAAGACAGGCAAGTGCGAGACCGCGTATGCCGCCTACTACATCGACCAGGCATGGATGAAGAACCCGAGCGCGACGAACATCAATCACCACCAGTTGACCAACCACGATTTCTTCATCAGCCACCGTTCCTTCTTCTTCGATCTCTCGCCCTGGGCGGACGAGCCGGCCACAGACAATCCCGACGCCCCGGCGGGCGAGGATTTCGACCTGATGAAGGAAATGCTGATGGAAATCTACAAGCACAACAACAACGGGGACGTCTTCTGCCACATCGGCGGTTTCCCGGCCTGGCCCTTCAAGTACACCAGTTTCCGGAACGTTGGCGGCACCCATACCCCGGAGACCACCGAGTGGAAATTCGCCGAGATCATCAGCGCCTACAATGCCTTCAAGGATGCGGACGCCGTGGCGTACGGCGCCCTCGCCAACGCCTCCTTCTGGCAGCATTTCCCCCTGCAGGAGACCTATCCGCAGAAGTGGGTGACCCGCCAGGAACTCAAGGACAAGGGTTATCTGACCGCCGACGGCAAGGTGGACCGCAGCAAGCGCTATGTCCTCCTGTATGTGGGGGACTATGATGCCGCCTCCTGGGTTTCCCAGACCTCTCCGACCATCTGGGACGACCCGCAGCGGGGCAAGGTGCCGATGATGTGGAGCATCTCGCCCATCCTGGCCCGCCGTTCCCCGCAGGCGCTGCATTATATGTGGAAGAGCGCCACGCCGAACGACTATTTCGCCTCGGGCGACAATGGTGCCGGCTACCTCAATCCGGGCGCCCTGGAAGAGCCCCGCGACTACAGCCACCTGCCTTCCGGCATCGCCCAGTGGGCGGCCCATTGCAAGCCCTGGTACAAGCAGTGGGATATCACCGTGACAGGCTTTGTCATCGACGGTAACGCCAAAGGCATGAGCCGGGAAGGGTTCAAGGCCTATGCGAGCTTCAGCCCCAACGGCGTCGTGCCCCAGCGGACGCTCGGCAACGCCTATATCTCCCAGGTTGACGGCATGCCCATCCTGCGGGCGGGCGGAAGCGCCGGCGCCGAACAGCCGACCGAGGCGGCCAGCGTCATCCGCGAAACGGTGAAGGGCCATACGAACATGCCGTTCTACTGGTTCCGCGCCGTGTTGAAGACCCCCACGTGGTATGTCACCACCTACGAAAACCTCAAGAAGAACGATCCGGATATCGTCTGGACCTCCGGACCGGAATTCTTCGAACTGATCCGTTGTTATCTTGAAGAACAATAAAATTGCCTGCCCATGAAAGCAAAGACGACTATATTCTTCCTGCTGCTGGCGCTTCTTCCCTTCCTTTCCGGATGCGGACCGAAGCCCTACAGCATGGAGTCCAAGCCCGTGACGGCCATCTCGCTGGATGCCACCTCCTTCGAGGTCCATGTCGGCGAGACCTGGCCGCTGCGCGTCTCTTTCACCCCGATCGGAGCCACTTCCGTGATCATGTGGGTTTCCCAGGACGAAAACATCGCCACGGTCGATAAGATCGGAACCGTGCGCGGCCTGGCGGAAGGGGAGACCACGATCTGGGCCATTACTGATAGCAATACCGAGGTCTCGGCCAGTTGCACCGTGAAGGTCCTCCCGCCGCGGGAGCCGGACGTGCTGGTCTCGTCCATCGTTTTCTCCGAAACCAGTTTCGAGCTGGAGTTGGGGCAGGCCATGGACCTTTCGGCCTATGTGACCGTCAGTCCGGACAATGCCACCAACCCCAAACTGATCTGGTCCAGTTCCAGCATCGGTATCGTCCAGGCCACCTCCTCCGGCCGCGTTACGGCCATGGCGTCCGGCACGGCCACCATCCGCGCGACGGCGGCCGACGAGTCCGGCGTTTATGCCAGCTGCACCGTCACGGTCCCTGAAAAGGCGACCCAGACCGGCTGCTGCGAGGGTTGCACCTGCGGGTGCGGCGGTAGCGGTACCTGCTCAGGCTGCGGCGGTGGTGGCGGCGGCGGTGGCGGCGGCGGGGACGACCCGGCCCCCGATCCTGACCTGGTGCTCTTCCACGCCTGCGACGATTTTACCTATGTCCATCCGGGACACATGTCCGGCATGACCCTCCAGAAACTCGGCCGCATGCAGGGCTCCGGCTACCTCGAGCGCGTTGTCGGCGGTGACAATGAAATCTTTATCATTGCCCGTGACAGAGACGTCATAGATACCGGCATCACCGATTTCGCCAAGGGTCACATGGTCTTCTGGTTCTACATCGACGACGCCGCCAAACTGCGCCAGCGCGCCGCGGCGACAGGCCGCATCGAGATCAGCGACAGCAACAATCCCGGCCACGCGATCGCCTGGAGTTCGAAGACCTTCCTTTCCGATAAGGTCGCCGACGGTTGGAACTACATCGACCTGCCCTTCTCCGAAAGCCGTAACATGGCGACGGACGGGCACGAATTGAACCTGAAGGCCGTCAATTACTTCCGTATCTACTTCGACGGCGGCGTCTCCTCCATAGAACTTACGTACGGCCTTGATGCGCTTGGATTTAAGGAAAAATAAGCAAGATTTTATGAAAATAATCAAAAAACGATGTTTTTTTACGATTAATTGACGGGAAATCAAGAAGTTTTTCTATTTTTGTGTTCGTAAACAATGACTAACGTGACGCTTAATGTAATAACACACTTATAAACCAAATCATTTTATGAAAAAAAGTTTCATTCTGATGATCGCTGCGGCAGGCCTGTTGCTGGCC
>CAMIYB010000043.1 GCA_946402945.1 uncultured Bacteroidales bacterium
CCCCGGAGGGCATCCCCGAAGAATCAAGTGCCGTGCCAATCCAAAAAACTGACAATTTGTCACAAAACCCGGCTTTTTGTCAAATAAATGTTCAACTTTGGTTGTTTTTCACATAAAATAGTTACTTTTGCAAACCTAAAACTCGATAAAACTGATTATAATGAAGAGATTTTTGACCCTCGTGCTGCTTCTGGCAGCCTCCATGACGGCCTTCGCCCAGGAAGAGGCCCAGGAAGTAAAGAAAGAAAAGGCCAAGACCGGCATCAACTTCGGTCCCCTCCCGGCCATCGGTTATTCCTCCGACCTTGGGTGGCACTATGGTGCGCTGACCGATATCTACTGGTACGGTGACGGCTCCAAATATCCCGAGTATATCTGGAAAGTCAACGTCGAGGCCTCCTGGTATTCCAAAGGCAATTCCGTCTATCACAGTTTCTTCGACAGCAAGTACCTCATTCCCGGCCTGCGCGTGAGCGCCGCCATCTCCTATTTCGGCAACAAGACCACCAACTTCTACGGTTTCAACGGCGCTTCCGCGCTGTACGTGCCCGAACTGGACAAAATCACCGTGGACGGCAAGACCAACGACTACATCCCGGAAGGACAGGGCTTCTACCTGATGAAGCGCAACATCTTCCGCGTCGCCACCTGCTTCCAGGGTAAGTTCGGCGAGAGCAACTGGGGTTGGGCCGGCGGTCTGACCTACTGGTGGCTCACGACGGGACATGCCGAGAACAAGAGCCTGGCCGCCCAGTTCGCAAACGGTGGACCTGACCTGTCCCTCTATGACCTCTACGTCAAGCACGGCATCATCCCCGAGCAGGAGAAAAACGGCGGTCACCATCTCGAACTGAAGGCCGGCGTCGTTTTCGATACCCGCGACCACGAGAACAACCCGTCCCGCGGCACCAACCTGGAGGTCTATTTCTTCGGCAGCCCGGATATCCTCAACGGCGACCGCGGCGGTTACCGCAACGACTACCTCAAACTGGCCGTCCACTTCAAGCAGTTCTTCACGCTGGTTCCGGAGCGCCTGGTCTTCGGCGGTCACCTCGCCTACCAGGGCCTGATTGCGGGCAACGCCCCGTACTATATGCTCCAGAGCATCCAGGCCATCAACATGAAGCAGATCAACACGGAAGGTCTGGGCTCCACCTGCACCCTCCGCGGTACCATCGCCAACCGTCTCCAGGGCAACGGTTACGCCTGGGCCAACTTCGAACTCCGCTGGAGTTTCGTCAAGTTCCGCTGGATCAACCAGAACTGGACCCTCGCCACCAATCCCTTCTTCGACATGGGTATGATCGTCCAGCCGTACCGTCCCGAGCAGATGAAGAACCTGCTGACCGACCTGACCCCCGTCAACACCTTCACCACGAAGGACAAGGACAACAACATCACCGGGACAACCGCCCTCCTGGCCAAGGACTTCTACACCGAGCAGGCGGAAGGTCTCCACATGAGCGCCGGTATCGGTCTGCACGTGATCATGAACCAGAACTTCAACATCAACTTCGAGTTCGGCAAGGCCTTCTTCGACGGCAAGAAAGCCGCATGGGCCAACAACGACGGTTCCGGCATCGGCATCAACGTCGGTCTGAACTATATCTTCTAAGCCGCAAAGATTTCTAAGTATTTCTTGTGAAATTCGGCGGAAGCCGCGGAAATACGGAAGAAATTGATTAACTTTGGCCATGTACCAACACGGCGTGTTATGAAAATTTCCCGTATTCTCCGCGGCTTCCTTCTTGCCGCGATCCTAATCCAACTGACTTCCTGCGGCTCCAGGACCGTGCAGACGCCCGGCACCGAGTTCGCAACCTATGTAAAAGGATTCACCGGCGGGCGGCTCTCCGACGGCAGCACCATCCAGGTGCGCCTGAACGTCCAGCCCGACCAGAGCGTCGATCCTGCTTCCCTGTTCAGTTTCAGCCCGTCCCTCAAGGGTGCGGCCCGCTTCTCGGGCGACCTCGTCGAATTCGTTCCCGAGGCCGGAGCCCTGAAGCCCGGACAGGCCTACAAGTGCTCCTTCGACCTGGGCAAAGCCCTCGGGATAAAGGAGAAGGAACTGCAGAAGTTCCCCTTCGGCTTCCAGATCGCCCAGAAAGAGGCTTCCATCGAGTCCGACGGCGTCTATTACCTGCGCCAGGCTCCGGAAAGCGCCTATCTGAGCGGCTACATCCGGAGCAGCGAGCCCCTGGGCGAAGACCAGATCCGGGAGATGCTCTCCTTCCCGACGGAAGTCGAAGAGCCCTACCTCTTCTTTGAGAATGTGGACCCGACGACCTGGGCCTGGGCTACCGGACCCTATGCCCGCCAGGAGAACGACCGCAGCGTCAAGGTTTCCCTCAAGGAAGCCGGCACGGGCTTCAAGTCCCGTGGCGACGTGGTTTTCAACATTCCCGGGACGAACAGTCCCTTCGACGTGACCGAAGCCATCCTCACCCCCGGCAAGAGCCCGAATGTCACCGTCTATTTCTCCCAGCCGCTGGAGGACATGAACCTCTCGGGTATCTTCTCCCTCTATGGCGGCGGACGCTACTCCCTCGCCGTCGGATCCAATTTCATCCGCGCCGATTTTGAGCGCATCCCCTCCGAGGGTGTCACCGTGGAAATCGGCGAAGGCCTCAAGCGCAAGGGCGGCGAACGCCTCGGCAAGACCTTCTCCCGTCATTTCGATGCCGGCGAGCCCGTTCCTGCCGTCGAGTTCCCCTTCGAGGGCAACATCCTGCCTGACGCCAAGGACGTGGTCATTCCTTTCCGCGCCGTCAACCTGAGCGCCGTCGATCTGAGCGTCATCAAGATCTATGAGGACAACGTCCTGACCTTCCTGCAGGACAACAGTCTGGACGGCAGCAGCGACCTGCGCCGTTCCGGCCGGCTGGTCTATCGCAAGCAGATCCGCCTGGACGACGATCCCGAACGCAACCTCCACCAGTGGAATGACTACTCGGTCGACCTTTCCGGCCTGTTCCGCAAGGAACCCGGCGCGATCTACCGCATCCGCCTGACCTTCTGCAAGGAATACTCCCTCTACGGCAGGCAGTTCGCCTCCACTTCCGGCGGCATGGTGGAACTCACCTCCGACGGCATCAGCGAGGAGGAAGTCGCCGTCTGGGATATCCCGGAGGCCTGGTACTACGAGAGTTTCTCCGACTGGGACGAGTACGAGTGGAGCGACCGCGACAACCCGCTCACTCCGACCTTCTACATGGATTCCGACCGCTTCCCCTTCGTGAACCTGCTGGCTTCCGACCTCGGCATCATCGCAAAATATGCCGACGGCGACAAGATCTGGACGGCCGTCAGCGACCTCAATTCCGCCGCACCCGTCAAGGGCGCCGATGTCCAGGTGTACAACTTCCAGCTCCGTGAGGTCGGCAAGGCAAAGACCGGCGGAGACGGACTGGCCGAGATTCCGGTCAGCGGACGTCCTTTCGCCGTGGTCGCGCGCAAGGGTAGTTCCACCAGTTACCTCAAAGTCATGGACGGGACCGATAAGTCCCTGAGCCGCTTCGACGTGGGCGGCCGCCGGCTGGAGAAGGGCCTGAAGGCCTTCGTTTACGGCGAACGCGGCGTCTGGCGTCCGGGCGACACCCTCCATGTGACCGCCATCATCCAGGACAAGGGCGACCGGCTCCCGGACAACCACCCGGCATCCCTGGAAATCTACACGCCGGAAGGCCAGTTCTACGCCAAACATATCTGCGGCAGCGCCACGGACGGCTTCTATTCCTTCAAGGTCGCGACCAAAGACGACGACCCGACAGGCATCTGGAACGCCTATTTCAAGGTGGGCGGCGCCTCCTTCCACAAATCCCTCCGCATCGAGACCGTCAAGCCCAACCGCCTGAAGATCGACCTGCAACTGGGTGACAAACTTCTCCGCGCCGGCAGCCGCACGCGCATCGACCTGAACGCCAAGTGGCTCACCGGTCCCGCCGCTTCCGGCCTGGCAGCCAAGGCTGTCCTCAACCTCACCCGCGGCGTCACCCGCATCCCGGGCTTTGAGAAATATACTTTCGTCAATCCTACCTCCACCTTCTCCGGCAGCGAATCCAAGATCGTGGATACCCGCCTGGACGCCGGCGGCAACAGTAGCACCTCCGTGCTGATGCCTTCCGCAGCCGATGCTCCCGGCATGCTCTCGGCCATCCTCGTGACGACGGTCGAGGAGCCGGGCGGCGACGTGAGCTTCACCACGACGACCGCGCCCTTCTCGCCTTTCGGCGCCTATGTGGGCATCCAGTCCCCCGCCACGGGCGACAAGGACCTGGAGACCGACAAGGACAATGTCTTCCGCATCGCTGTCGTCGATCCGGACGGCAAGCGCGTCAGCGGCCACAACCTCGAATACCGCATCTACAAACTCGGTTGGAGCTGGTGGTGGGAGAGCCGCGCCGAGGAACTCGCCTCTTACGTCAATTCCTCCAGCGCCAAGGTCTATGCTTCCGGCAAACTGGTTTCCGCCGACTCCGACAACACGGTCTCCTTCTCGGTCGCCTATCCCGACTGGGGCCGTTTCCTGCTGCTGGTCAAGGACCGCACGGGCGGCCACGTGAGCGGCCAGACCTTCGTGGTCGACTGGCCTTCCTACCAGAGCCGTGCCGACCGTCGCGACCCGTCCGCACTGACGATGCTCACCTTCTCGACGGACAAGAAGTCCTACGAGGCCGGTGAGACCGCCACGGTCTATATCCCGGCCGCGGAAGGCCACGCCCTGGTCTCGATCGAGAACGCCGCGGGTGTCCTGTCGCAGAAATGGGTCACCACGACCACCGGCGCCGACACGAAGTTCACCTTCAAGGTAACGCCCGAGATGGCGCCGAACTTCTACATCCATATCACCCTCGTCCAGCCGCGCAAGAACACCGCTGACGGCCAGCCGATCCGCATGTACGGCGTACAGCCCGTGCTGGTCAGCGACCCGGCCTCCCACCTGGAGCCCGTCATCACGATGGCCGACGCCGTCCATCCGGAAGAGACTTTCCCGGTGAAGATCAGCGAGAAGTCCGGCAAGACGATGACCTACACCCTCGCCCTGGTGGATGAGGGCCTGCTCGATATCACGGGCTTCAAGACCCCGGACCCGTGGAACGCCATGTATGCCCGCGAGGCGCTCGGCGTCCGCACCTGGGACCTCTACGAATCCGTCATCGGTGCCTTCAGCGGCCATTTCCCGACCATGCTTCAGGTCGGTGGTGACGAAGACGTGGCCGTCGGCAACAAGAAGGACAACCGCTTCAATCCGGTGGTCAAGGTGCTCGGGCCCTTCACCCTGAAGAGCGGCAGCCAGACCCATAAGATCACCCTCCCGATGTATGTCGGAAGCATCCGGGTCATGGTCGTGGCCGGCCACGACGGGGCCTATGGCAACGCCGAGAAGGCCGTCGCCGTGCGCAACCCGCTCATGGTGCTCCCGACCCTCCCGCGCGTGCTCGGCACGAATGAAAAGGTATCCCTCCCGGTCAACGTGTTCGCCCTTGAGGACGGCGTCAAACAGGCCGACGTCAAGGTGAGCGTGGAAGGCCCGGTCCGCATCGCGGGCACCGACGCCAAGAGCGTCTCCTTCTCCAAACCGGGTGACGAACTCATTTCCTTCCAGTTGGAAACCGCCGGAACGGAAGGGGTCGCCAAGGTAACGGTCAGCGCGGCCGGCAGCGGCCACAAGGCCTCCGAGACCATCTCCATCGCCGTCCGCAACCCCAACCCGGTGAGCATCGCCCTCCAGCGCAAACTCTTGGCCGCAGGGGAAACGGCCCGCTTCGAGTACACCCCCTTCACCGCGGGTGATAAGAGTTACGCCAGCCTGACCCTCGCCGGCTTCCCGGCCATCGACTTCGACGCCAACTTCGCCTGGTTCGGCGACTACAGTTACTCCTGCACGGAGCAACTGGCCGCCCGGGGCATCAACCTGATTTACACCCGCGAATTGCTCTCCGAGGCGAACAAGGCCAAGGCCAACGAGGCCGTGGACGGCATTCTCCAGGCCCTTTACGCCCGTCAGCTGCCCGACGGCGGCTTCGCCTACTGGCCGGGCTCCGTCGTCGCCTCGACCTGGGCCACCACCATGGCCGGCGTATTCATGACGGAGGCCTCCAACAAGGGCGTGAAAGTGGGCAAGCAGGTGGTCAGTTCCTGGCAGAAGTTCCAGGCGAACGCCAGCCAGAACTACCGCAAGTCCACCCAGGCCGGTCTGTATGACCTCGACCAGGCCTACCGGCTCTATTCCCTGGCCCTGGCCGGCAAGGCCGACGCCGCCGCGATGAACCGCCTCAAGGAGACCGACGGCCTGAGTTACCAGGCGCGTCTGATGCTCGCCAGCGCCTACTCCATCTGCGGCAAGAAGGCCATCGCCAAGGAAATGATCGGGGAGAAGCAGCGCATCGAGGCCTACAGCGATGCCGTGACCTTCGGTTCCTCGCTCCGTGACCAGGCCATCGCCCTGGAGACCCAGGTGCTCGTGGACGACATCCCCGGCGCCATGGAAACCGCCCAGGAAGTGGCCGACGCCTTCGAGCGTGGCTATGTCTCCACCCAGGAGCGTGCCTTCGCCTCCGTAGCCATGTCCCGCCTGGCCGGCAAGGTCGGCACCGACGGTCTCTCCGCCGAGGTGGACGGCAAGCAGTTCAAGTCAAAACAGTCTTCCGGCAACATGGCCCTCGAACCTTCCGCCGGCGGTGTCAGCGTCAAGAACAACTCTTCCAGCACGCTCTACGCCACGGTCGTGACCGCGAGCCCCGTCCCTGTCGCTACGGCCCAGTCCAACGGTCTCCGCCTGAAGGTGACCTACACCGGCGAAAACGGCGCCGTGCTCGATGCAGCCTCCCTGCGCCAGGGCACCGATTTCACCGCCACCATCACCGTGGCCAACACCTCCCTCGCCCAGGACTACACCAACCTGGCCCTGATGGAGATGATCCCGTCCGGTTGGGAAATCGTCAACGAACGGCTCCTCGGCACGGCCTCCAGCCAGAACAGTTTCGACTATCAGGACATCCGCGACGACCACAGCATCTGGTACTTCAGCCTGCCGCTCGGTAGTTCGAAGACCTTCAAACTGCGCCTGCGCGCTGCCTACGAAGGCAGTTTCGCCCTGCCGGCCATCACCTGCGAAGCCATGTACGACGCCCGCGTCAATGCCTGCACGGCCAGCGGAACCGCGGTGGTCAGCAAATAGTGGCTGATAGAAAACATCCCATCCTCAAACCGGTACTGCTGTCCCTGACGGCAGTACTGGTTTTCTGGTATCTGCTCTGCCTGCCACGGAACCTTTTCAAGGGGACACCCTATTCCACGGTGGTCCAGGACCGCAGCGGGGCGCTGATGGGCGCCCGCATCGCGGCCGACGGGCAGTGGCGCTTCCCGCCCTGCGACACGGTGCCGGAGCGCTATGCCAAAGCCCTGATCCAGTTTGAAGACAAATACTTCCGCTGGCATCCGGGCGTCAATCCCGTCGCCATCGTCCGAGCCGCGGCCGGCAACCTTAAGGCGGGGCATGTCACCAGCGGAGGCAGCACCCTGACGATGCAGGTCATCCGCCTGTCGCGTCACCGGGAACGGACCCTCTGGCAGAAAGCCGTCGAATCGGTTCTGGCGACCCGGCTCGAACTGCGGATGAGCAAAAAGAAGATCCTGGCCCTGTACGCTTCCCACGCCCCTTTCGGCGGCAATGTCGTAGGGCTGGAAGCGGCTTCCTGGCGATATTTCGGCCGGCCGGCCGCAGAACTGTCCTGGGGGGAAGCGGCCACGCTCGCCATCCTTCCCAACGCCCCATCCAGCATCCATCCCGGCCGCAACCGGGACCTCCTGCTGGCCAAGCGCAACCGCCTCCTCACCAACCTGCGGGACCGCGGCGAACTGGATTCGCTCACCTGCTACCTGGCATGCGAGGAACCCTTGCCCCTGGAGCCCCTCCCTCTTCCGGCCTATGCGCCGCACCTGACCGAGTGGTACGCGGCGACCCGGCGGGGAGAGCAGGTCCGCACCGAGATCGACCTGCCGCTTCAGCGGCGGGTGGAGGCCATGACGGACCGCTGGAGCGACGAACTTGACCGCACGGGCATCCAGGACCTGGCCGCCGTCGTGCTCGATATCCCTTCGGGCGAAGTGATCGCCTATGTGGGCAACGCCTCCCAGCATCGCTCCAGACCCGGACGGCAGGTGGATATCGCCCGTGCCCCGCGCAGCACCGGCAGCATCCTCAAACCGCTGCTCTATTGCGCTCTGTTGCAGGAAGGCAGCATCCTTCCGAACACCCTTCTCCCCGACGTTCCCATTAACCTGAACGGCTTCTCGCCGCAAAATTTCGACCTGCAGTTCTATGGCGCCGTCCCGGCGGCAGAAGCGCTGGCCCGTTCGCTCAACGTGCCCGCGGTCCACATGCTCCGCGACTACGGTGTCCCGAAATTCCAGGAACTCCTGCGGAACCTGGGGATGAGCACCCTGACCCGCGACCCCTCAGACTATGGCCTGTCCCTGATCCTGGGCGGCGCGGAAGGCACCCTGCTGGACATCACCCGCATCTACGGGCGGCTTTCCCGCTGTTACCAGGGGCTTGACACCTGCGTCCTGCACGACAGGACGGCGCTCTGGTACACCTTCGACGCCCTCAAGGAAGTCAGCCGGCCCGACGAACTGGACTGGCGCCTGGTCCGGTCCGTCCGCAAGGTTGCCTGGAAAACGGGGACGAGTTACGGTTTCCGTGACGCCTGGGCCGTTGGGGTTACCCCGGAATATGCCGTAGGCGTCTGGGTCGGGAACGCGCAGGGCCAAGGGGTTCCCGGGCTCACAGGCGCCCGGACGGCCGGGCCCGTGCTCTTCGACCTTCTCGGCCTGCTGCCCCGCCACGACCGCCAGCAGAACGCCTATGCGGCCGACGGATGGTTCCTGCCTCCCGTCTATGGCGAATACATCACGGCGGAGGTCTGTCCCGAATCGGGCCATCTGCGCGGCCTGGCCTGCGAGCGTGCGGACACCCTCATGCTGCCCCGGACGGCCCAGCAGAGCGCCCCGTGCCCCTACCACCAGATTGTCGATGGGGAAAGCCGTTTCCTTCTCCCGCCGCGCATGGAATGGTTCTACCGCCAGCACCATCCGGAATACCGTCCCCTCAGCCGCGCGCAGTCGGACCGCCAGTTGGAATTCATCTACCCCGAGCCCGGCAGCACCATCACCCTCCCCCGCCAGTTGGACGGTTCCCCCGGGAGCATCGTCTTCAACCTGGCCCACCGCGACCCCTCCGTCCAGGTTTTCTGGCATCTGGACAACGAATATGTCGGGGAAACCCGCCTGATTCACCAACTCTCCCTCTCCCCGCCGCCCGGGCAGCACAGTATGACCGCCGTCGATGAACAGGGCAATGTCACCTCCGTGCGTTTCACGGTCGTCCGCTACTGAGCTTTTTGACGGGGAGCCTGTGACCGCGCATGGCCGAAAGCGGACTCTCCCGGGGCCATTCGTCCGTCTCGCCGGGCGGCAGAAATAATCCGTTTAAAAAAGTTGGGCACTGGAGGCCCTCAGAGGCCGATTATCCGTTTCATCCGTTTACAATTTCAGTAAACGGCTCGGGGGCCTTACCTTCGCGCCAAAAGGTAAAAGTCCCACCTGGAAGGGGCTGTAAAATAACGTAAGATCTGTATCCCATGTCTGGTAATCCCTCTTTCTTCCTGTCTCCGGAGGCCTACGGTCGCCTCAAGGAAAAGTACCCGAAATTCAATGAACCCTGGAGCGAGGATGAGGAAATCGAACTCGCCGCCATGGCCGCCGACGGCCGACGCCGCACCGAAATGTCCGCCCAACTTCAGCGGACGCCCGGCGCCATCCTCGTAAAACTCAAGGAGATGGGCCTCTATGTTCCCAAACCGGTCCCCGCCCCCTGGACCGAAGACGACGACAAAGCAGTCGTCGCCATGTACCAGGAAGGTGCCTCTTTCGCGGACATGGCCACCCGCTTCTCCCGATCCGAGCGGGCCATCGTCGCCCGCCTGATCCGTCTCCGCATGGCCCTCTTCCCGCAGGAATGAAACGCTTCTGCCACCTCTGTTTCTCCGCCCACACCGAAGCGTTGTTCCGAGCGGAGGAAGACTACCGCCATTTCCTCAACCTGCTTGCCATTCAATCCGCATCCACCGGAACCGCCGTTCTGGCGGATGCGGAGATGAGTGACCACGTCCATCTCTGCCTATTTGCGCAGGCCCCGGCTCAATTTGCAGGAAGGCTCCGCGAATCCTATACAAAATACTTCAATTCCAAATATGGACGCGGCGGAAGAATGGGCGAAAAGGGAACCCGCATCGTGGCACTGGAAGGCACACGGCATATCTGCACAGCCCTCACCTATACACTCCGAAACGGACTCCACCACGGGCTCTGCCAGACGGCCTTCGGCTACCCCTATTGCTCCATCCATCAGATGTTTGCATCAGAGTTGGGCTTTATCCCTGCCCCTCCCGACCAGCCTGTTTCCCCTCTTCGGCTTCCTCAGCATGTGTCCATTCCCCCTGCGTTCCGGATGGACGCGACGGGAACGGTCGTCCGCTCCTCGTTTATGGAAATCGCCCAGGCGGAATCCTTCTACGGGACACCGCGCAACTTCCTATACCAGATGAACCGGCTTTCCGACGAACGGTGGTCACAGGAACAAGGGCAAGACGATCCTGAGGAAAAACCCTTCATCCTGACGGATGCCGAACCCTTCATCCCCCCCGGCGGGCTGAGCGCCCTGCTGGAAAACGAGCGGGGCTTCAGGTATGACAGACACCGTCTGAACGATCTGCAAGTCTGCAAGTTGATTGACAGAATGCTCTCCGGAAGAAGCATCTATCAACTCTCGTCCGCCGACAGAAACCGTCTCGCGAACACGCTCTACAAAGACCACCATCTGAGCAAGCGTCAAATTATCCGTTGCCTTGCCCTTGACTGGACTCGCAAATAACATAGGGGGAGGTATTGACTCCGCACGGCGGGACGTGTTAAACCGAAGGGACGTGTTAACTCCGCCGGGAGGGGGACACATTGACAAGGGCGTCGCCCTCTGACGGCACTCTGTGGCACATCGTGTCGTCAATGCGGCAAAGGGCGCTCCCAGGGGAACGGCCC
>CAMIYB010000044.1 GCA_946402945.1 uncultured Bacteroidales bacterium
TCGCATATCCGCTGGACGGTGCGCCGGTGCCGCTGGATACGCTCAGCCTTTCCGACCTGGAGGACCTTCCTGTGCGGGAATATGCGCCGGATTCGACCTGGTTCGCCGTGCGGGACTCGATGTTCCGTGCCTGGGGCCGCCCGGTTCCCGGTGAAACGGGACCCGATGCTCCCGTAGATACGACATCTGCCGTCCCGGCGGACACCGTGGCCGCCCCTGCCGACAGCACGGTCCTTCTGCCCGCAGATACCCTCCGGACCCGATGAGTGACAATCGATTCGGTACCATTGTCCAGATCGGGGACATCCTTGTCAGCGAGGAAGTCATCACCGAATGGTTCGCCTGCGACTACGAAAAATGCCGGGGCTGCTGCTGCGTCGTCGGTGACAGCGGGGCGCCCCTCCAGGAGTCCGAAGCGGAACAACTGGAGGCCGCCTATTCGGCCTATTCCCCGCTCATGACACCGGAAGGCCGGGCGGCTGTGGCGGAGAACGGATTCTTCGAGATCGACAGGGAAGGGGACATGGTGACGCCGGTCATCCACAAGGCCCACCGCGTCAGCGGCCTGGATTCCATTCCCGGCACGGACGGCCTGGTCGGAATCTCCGGCCTGGAGGACTGTGCCTTCATCCGTTACGAACAGGACGCCGAAGGCCACGCCAACTGCTTCTGTGCGGTGGAACGTTGCTTTTTTCAAGGGAAATGCCGTCTGCGCAAACCCCTGTCCTGCTGGTTATATCCCATCCGGGTCAAGCGTTTCCGCGGGGGTGGAGAGGCGCTGAATCTCCATCGCTGGAACATCTGCGCCGATGCCTACGAGAAAGGCCGGCGCGAGGGAATCCGTGCCTATGAATTCCTCCGCGAGCCGCTCGTCGCGGCCTACGGAACGGAGTTCTATGAGGCCCTCCAGGCGGCGGCCAGGCACATTCTGGGCTGATTATTCCGCTTCGTTTTCCTTGGTTTCCCGGGCCAGAAGTTCCCGGGCTGCCTGCTCGTCCCCGGCGTTGACCTTGACCTGGACGCTGTCGATGACGGCATTGATGGAAGGGTAGGGGGAAGACTGCCCGAAGACCTGGGCCGGAATCCCGTTGGCACGGAGCATGCCGGCGGTGATTTCCGCGCTGAGGGGGTCGCTGAAGGAAGCGACGGTGACAAATTCGCTATTCATTGTTTCTGAATTTGGATTCCAGGGTATAGGCGATGCGGACGATATCGCGCCGGAGGCCCTCCAGGGTGAATCCGGAGAAGGTCCGGCTCAGGGTGATGCGATCTTCCCACATCCGGGAGACGCGGGCGGCGCGGCTGCGCAGGCGGAAGGAAAGATTCTCCCCCTCTTCCTTTTCCAGTTCGTAGCCCTTGCTCTCCATGACGGACAGCACGTCCGGCCGGATTTCTGCATATTCTCCGGGGGTGAGGACATCTTTCTTCATGAAGCCGAAGAGGGGATAGACGCCGGCCAGGACGGCGAACATCAGGGCGATCTGCCAGTAGGAGTCGTAGCCGTTGCGGAACAGGGTGGCCGGATCCGCCTCGGCCAGCCCCAGCAGGATCAGGGCGGCGAGGATAATCGCCAGCAGGAGGACGAAATAAACAAAGTATTTCAGGGCGCGGATAAGATATTTCATGCTTTTGTCCGTTGATACAGGACAAAGATAGCAAACTTGCACGAAAATTGTTATTTTTGCAGGGTCAATCTTTTAAGGAAAAAGCGTATGGAAGAAAGAGATCCGATCCTGGAGCGCCGCGAGAAAGAGGCGCAGGCCGCCCGGGAAAGAACCATGAGAAACGTGATGATAGGACTTGCCGCGGTGGCGCTCGTGCTTGCCGGCGTCCTTGGCTATATGATGTATCAGAAGTCGCAGCTGGTCAAGGACCTGGAACTTGAGAAACAGGACCTGACCGAGCAGATGGTCGCCCTCCAGCAGGACTATGCCACCCTGTCTTCGGACTACGACAACATCAATTCCCAGCTGGATACCTCCCGTGCCGAGGTGGCCGAACTGATCGAGCGCATCAAGCAGACCGACGCCACCAACCGCGCCAAGATGCGTCAGTATGAGAAGGAACTGGGAACCCTGCGCACCATCATGCGCGGCTACATTGTCCAGATCGATTCCCTCAACACGCTCAACCACAAGTTGACGGCCGATGCCGCCGCCGCCCGCCGCGAGGCCGCCGAGAGCCGTCGGGCCAACGAGGAACTGACCCAGCAGGTCGAGAGCCTGAGCGGCCGGGTGGCAGCAGGCTCCGTGATCAAGGCGCGCGGTATCCGCCTGGAGGCCTACAATGCCTCCGGCAAGGTGACCGACAGGAGCAGCCGCGTCGTCCGCCTGCTGACTTCGCTCAGTCTGGTGGAGAACGATCTGGCACCGAGGGGCCCCGTCCGCGTGTACATCCGTGTCATGGACCCGGACGGCATCATCCTGACCAACAGTGTCCAGACTTCCTTCACCTGCGGCGGCGAGACCCTGGTGGCCTCCGCTTCCCGCGAGGTGGACTACGAGGGCAGCGAGGTGGAACTGGGGATCTATCTCAATGATATCGAAACCTTTGTCAAAGGTATCTACTCCGTCGAGGTCTATACCGAACAGGCCCGCCTGGGCTCGGCCGACCTGAATCTCCGCTGATGATTTATGTCCACGTCCCTTTCTGCCGGAGTTTCTGTACGTACTGCGGGTTTTATTCCGAGACGGCTCCGGACTGTCCGGCCTCGCTGAGGCGCTTCCTCTCCTATGCCGGGCGGGTGCGCCGTGAAGCGGCCCTCCGGCGGGAAGAGATTGTCCGGACGCTGGACATCAATACTTTATATATAGGAGGAGGGACCCCGTCGGTCCTTCCTCCTTCCGTGCTCGGCAGCATCGTTTCCGCCTTACCGTACGGCCCTTTCGAGGAGTTCACCCTGGAGGTGAATCCGGAAGACGTCGTCTCCGGCGGTCCGGCCTGCCTGGCGGAACTCCGCGCCCTGGGGGTGAACCGCGTCAGCATGGGCGTGCAGTCGCTCTGCGACGATATCCTCCGCTGGATGAACCGCCGTCACGATGCCGCCCGCGCCCGTAAGGCTTTCCGGATGCTGCGCGAGGCGGGTTTCGACAATGTGAGCATCGACCTGATTTTCGGCCTTCCGCAACTTTCCGACGCCCTTTGGGAGGAAAGTCTTTCCGAGGTGACGGCCTGGCGTCCCGAGCATATTTCCGCCTACCAGTTGTCGGTCGAGGCGGGTAGCGCCCTGGACGGGAGCGATTTCGTCGAGGCCTCCGACGAGCAGTGCCGGCGGCAGTATGACCTCCTCTGCGCCCGTCTGGCCGCGGCCGGCTATCGCCATTACGAGATTTCCAATTTCGCTCTGCCCGGCTTCGAGGCCCGCCACAACAGCGCTTACTGGTCCCGGGCGCCCTATGTCGGTCTCGGCCCCGGTGCCCATAGTTTCAGCGGAGCGGCGGGGACCTCTCCCGACGGGGTGGAGGTCAGAAGCTGGAATACGGAAGAAGAGGAGTACCGGCCTGAAAAAGAAATCCTTTCGGAGGAAGACCGGCGGACGGAGACGCTGATGCTGGGGCTGCGGACGGCGGAAGGCGTCGCGGCCTCCGCGCTGGAAGGCAGCCCGGAGGCAGCCCGCTTGCTTTCCGAAGGGGCGCTCCGCCGGGAAAAGGGCCGCATCCGCATCCCCGAGGACCATTTTTTTGTCTGTGACGATATTATCCGACAAGTATTATGAGCAACATCTACGCCGACCGGCTGGCCGCCCTGCGCGGCCTGATGCGTTCCAAGGGCTGGGACGCCCTTGTTCTGACCGGATCCGATCCCCACGGGAGCGAATATCCTGCGCCCCGCTGGAAGCAGGTCCTCTGGCTGACCGGTTTTGCCGGGGAAGCCGGGGATGTGCTTGTCACCCAGGACCATGCCGGCCTTTGGACGGACTCGCGCTACTTTATCGAGGCGGGCCGCATCCTTCCCCGGGCGGGTTTCGAACTCCACAAGACCCGTGTCCCGGAGGCTGTCCCGATTCCGCAGTGGCTGGCCGAATATGCCGACGAGCGGCCGCTGGTGGTGGCCGTGGACGGATTGAGCCAGAGCGTCGCTTTCGTGGAGGAAATCAAGGCGGCGGGCGGGGAGGATCTCCGCGTGGTGGATGCCCCCGATGTGCTCGACGCCCTGTGGACCGACCGGCCTTCCGTGCCCGCGACCCCCGTTCTGAC
This sequence comes from uncultured Bacteroidales bacterium, assembly GCA_946402945.1. Lineage (GTDB taxonomy): Bacteria > Bacteroidota > Bacteroidia > Bacteroidales > UBA932 > Cryptobacteroides. The sequence continues at coordinate 4,197 of CAMIYB010000044.1, forward strand.
CCTCGGGGAAGAGATGACGGGGGAGTCCCGCGCCGACAAAATCCTCTGGCTGCGGGGCCGGATTGTCGAAAAAGGCTGCGACGCCATCCTCCTTTCCGCCCTGGACGATATCGCCTGGCTGCTGAATGTCCGTGGCTCCGACATCCCCTACAATCCGCTCGTGGTGTCGTATCTGCTGGTCAGCCTGGACGAAGTGGTCTGGTATGTCCGCAAGGGAATCCCGGACGCGGAGACGGCCGACAGTTTCGCCGAACTGGAGGCGGACGGGATCACGGTCCTGCCCTACGACGAGGCGGAACTGGACCTGGCCGCCCACCAGGGGGAAGGCCTCACGGGGCGGCTCTGGGCCGATCCCGCCCATTTGAACTACCATCTTTCCCGGATTCTCTCCGGCAGTCTCGTGCCGGGTCCCTCCCCGGTTCCGCTGCGCCGCGCCTGCAAGAATGAAACGGAACTGGCCTGCCTGCGGGAGGCCCATGTGGAGGACGGACTGGCCATGGAACAGTTCCTTTACTGGCTGGAGCGGCGGCTGGAATACGGCGAGCCCGTTTCCGAGAGGGACGCCGCCGACCGGCTCGGGATGTTCCGGGCCCGGATTCCCGCATACCGGGGCGACAGTTTCGAAACCATTTCCGCCTATGGCGAAGGGGCGGCCCTGCCGCATTATGTGACGCCGGAAGAGGACGCCCCCGTCCTGGAGCAGCGCGGCCTGTACCTGTGTGACTCGGGCGGGCAGTACCTCTTCGGAACCACCGACATCACCCGCACCGTGCCGCTGGGAGAATGTACGCCCCTGGAGAAAGAAGACTATACCCTCGTGCTCAAAGGCCATATCGCCCTGGCCCGGGCGGTGTTCCCGAAAGGGACGGCCGGTTGCCACCTGGACGTGCTGGCGCGTGAGCCGCTGTGGCGTGCCAAGCGCAATTTCGGCCATGGCACCGGCCACGGTGTAGGGACCTTCCTCTGCGTGCACGAAGGGCCGCAGGACATCCGTCAGAACACGAACGCCCAGCCGCTGCTGCCCGGCATGGTCACCTCGGACGAACCGGGCATCTACAGGGAAGGCCTCCACGGCGTGCGCCATGAAAGCCTTCTGCTCTGTAAAGAATTGGGACGGAACGATTTCGGGACCTGGCTGGGCTTCGAAGTCCTCACCCTCTGCCACATCGACACCTCCATCGTCCTGCGGGAACTGCTCTCGGAAGGGGAGGTGGAATGGCTCAACGCCTATAACCGCCGCGTCTTCGAGGTCCTTGCCCCGCGTCTGGATGCCCCTGCGGCCGCCTGGCTGCGGGAGAAATGCCGGCCGATCTAGGCCTTTTTCACCAGCGTGCCCACCTTCTCGCCCGCCAGGATGCGGGTGAGATTGCCGCGCTGGTGCATGTCGAAGACGATGATGGGCATGTCTCCCTCGCTGCACAGGGCGAAGGCGGTCTGGTCCATCACTTTGAGGTGGCGGCCCAGCGCCTCGTCGAAGGTCAGGCTCTCGTATTTGACCGCCGAAGGGTCTTTTTTCGGGTCGGCGGTGTAAACCCCGTCCACGTTGGTGCCCTTGAGCAGGGCGTCCGCCTTGATCTCGAGGGCCCGGAGCGCGGCGCCGGAGTCGGTGGTGAAGAAGGGGTTGCCGGTGCCGCCGGCAATCAGGACGACCCCGCCCCGCTCGAGCACCTCCACGGCCTTGTCGCGCATGTAATAGTCGGCGACAGGTTCCATGGGCGTAGCGGTAAAGACTTTCGCTTCAACGCCTTGTTCGCGGATGAACATCGACAGGGCCAGGGCGTTGATGACCGTGGCGAGCATGCCCATCTTGTCGCCGTCCACCCGGTCGAAACCGCTTCCGACGCCCTGCAGTCCGCGGAAAATGTTGCCGCCGCCGTTCACGATGCCGATCTGGAGGCCGGCCTTGGCCGCCTGGGCGATTTCCTGGGCATAGGCGCGCAGGGATTCCGTGTCAAGTCCTTTTCCGGCAGGACCGCCGAGGCTTTCGCCGCTGAGTTTGAGTAAGACTCTCTTGTACATACGCAGTTTTTTAAGGGGGCTGGACGGGCTCCCGGCCCGGGTCCGAACCGCCGACAAAAATATCGAAATATTATGAAACTTGCAAAAAACGGCGTATATTTGTCTTTTGAAACAATTAAAAAGACCCAATGGCAAATTTTTTTACTTCTTCCATCGGTAAGAAATTCATCCAGGCCGTTTCCGGTGCGTTCCTGATCATTTTCCTTATCCTTCACGGGACCATCAATTTCTTCTCCGTTATCGATTCCTTCCACGGAACGTTCGGTAAGGTGGCGCAGGATGATATCCTCTTCTCCACCGGCGACGGCTGGTTCCAGTTGGGCTGCGACTTCATGTCGACCCCCTTCATCGATGTCATGGTCCCCATCCTCGCGCTGGGTTTCCTCGTCCATATCGGTTACGGTATCTGGCTCTCCGTCCAGAATTTCTCCCGTCGCGGCGGCGTGAAGCGCTATGAGGTGGCTTCCAAGGCCAAGGCCGATTCCTGGTCCGCCATGAATATGTTTGTCCTGGGTCTGCTGATCCTCGGCCTGCTCGCTTTCCACCTGACCCATTTCTGGGCCAAGATGCAGTTGCAGGAGTTTACCGGCGGCGAGGCGGAGAATCCGTATGCCCTCCTGCTGGCGACCTTCCGCAGCGGCTGGGTGCTGGCCTTCTACATCCTGTGGTTCGTCGCCCTGTGGTTCCATATCAACCATGGTTTCTGGTCCATGTTCCAGACCATCGGCTGGAACAACCAGAAGTGGCTGCCGCGCCTGCGCGTCATCGGCGTCGTCGTGAGTTCGCTCATCGTCCTGCTCTTCGTCTGCACCGCGGTCAACGCTTTCATCGAGGCCCACTGCGTGACGGCTTCCGCCGAATACGTCCAGCCTCTTTTGGGGCAAATTTCGGCCATTAAGTAGAAATCTCACGTAAACTGTTGTTTTTTCCCGCGGATTTTTTCAAATTTGCCTTCGGAATGAAAAACATGAACGTAAATAACTTCTGGTGGTGGTACGCTTATAGCCAAACGCTGTAAGGTTCCGCTGCCGTAGTTATTCCTTATATACAGGTGGTCCGCTTACAGCAGGCCACCTGATTTTTTTGACAATTGTAACAACAAAACCATAGTATTATGAAACAGAAGAAGTACTTGCTCCCGGAGAGCGAAATCCCGACCCATTTTTTCAACATCCAGGCGGTCATGCCCAACAAGCCGCTGCCTATCCTCAATCCGGCTACCAAGCAGCCGCTCAAGGCGGAGGACCTGTATCCGATCTTCTGTAAGGCCTGCGCCGACCAGGAACTCAATACTACCGATGAGTTCATCCCCATCCCCGAGGAAGTCCGCGAGCAGTATGCCGCCTACCGCTGCACCCCGCTCGTGCGTGCGTACGAACTGGAAAAGGCGCTCGGCACCCCGGCCCATATCTATTTCAAGAACGAGAGCGTTTCGCCGGCCGGCAGCCACAAGCTGAATTCCGCCCTGGCCCAGGCCTACTATGCCAAGCAGGAGGGAATCACCAATATCACCACGGAGACCGGCGCCGGCCAGTGGGGCGGTGCGCTGAGTTACGCGGCCCGCAAATTCGGTCTCGAATGTGCCGTGTACATGGTGAAGATCAGTTATGAGCAGAAGCCCTATCGCCGCAGTATCATGCAGACTTTCGGCGCCGCCATCACCCCGAGTCCGTCCATGTCCACCCGGGCCGGCAAGGACATCCTGACCGCCAACCCGAACGACCGCGGATCCCTGGGCTGCGCCATTTCCGAGGCCATCGAACTGGCTGTCAGCACGCCGAACTGCAAGTACACCCTCGGCTCGGTGCTGAACCATGTCTGCCTCCACCAGACCGTCATCGGCCTGGAGGCCGAGAAGCAGATGGCCCTTGCCGGCGAATATCCCGACATCGTGATCGGCTGCTTCGGCGGCGGCTCCAATTTCTCCGGCATCGCCTTCCCCTTCATGCGCCACAACATCCAGGAAGGCCGGAAGACCCGTTTCATTGCGGCCGAGCCCGCTTCCTGCCCGAAACTCACCCGCGGCAAGTTCGAATATGACTTCGGCGACGAGGCCGGCCTGACCCCGCTCCTGCCGATGTATACCCTCGGCCATACTTTCAAGCCGGCCAGCATCCACGCCGGCGGCCTGCGCTACCATGGCGCCGGCGTCATCCTGTCGCAGTTGATGAAGGACGGCCTGATGGAGGCCGTGGATATCCAGCAACTGGATTCCTTCAAGGCCGGCGTCCTCTTCGCCCGCACCGAAGGCATCATCCCCGCCCCGGAGTCCTGCCACGCCATCGCCGCTACGGTCAATGAGGCCCTCAAATGCAAGGAAACCGGCGAGGAGAAGGTGATTCTCTTCAATCTCTCGGGTCACGCCTTCGTCGATATGGCCGCCTACGACCAGTATTTCTCCGGCGAGATGCAGAACTACAGCATTTCCGATGAGGAAATCGAAAAGTTCCGCGCCAGCGCCGACGTACTGAATCAATAGCGCAAATTTTTCGAATACTGGGAACGTCGTGTAGTAATTTCGGGCGGATTTTCTTATCTTTGCGGAAATATGCTGATAATTAAAACAAGATAAGTATGTTACCTCGAGCAAAAGAAATTGTCGATGCCGCTTCCGTGAAGATGCAGGATTCCATCGAATTCCTGGAGGAAGATCTCAAGAATTACCGCGTCGGTAAGGCCACGCCCGCCATTTTCAACGGCGTGTCCGTCGATTATTACGGAACGCCCACCCCGCTGAACCAGGTGGCGGCCATCAACACCCCGGACGCCAAGACCCTGACCATCCAGCCCTGGGAGCGCAATATGATCGGCAAGATCGAGAAGGCCATCCTCGACGCCAATGTCGGCCTGACCCCCTCCAACAACGGTGAGATCATCCGCTGCGTCGTCCCGGCCCTGACCGAGGAGCGCCGCCGCGAACTCATCAAGAAGGCCAAGGCCGCCGGCGAGACCACCAAGGTCACCATCCGCAATGCGCGCCGCGACGCCATCGACCTGCTGAAGAAAGCCCAGAAGAACGAAGGCCTCTCCGAAGACGGTGAGAAAGAAGGCGAAGAAGAACTCCAGAAAGTGACCGACAAGAAGGTCAAGGACGTCGACGCCATCATCGCCGCCAAGGAGAAAGAAATTCTCACGGTGTAGTGAAACGGGTTGCCATACAAGGATTCTCGGGCTGTTTCCACGAGGAAGCGGCCCGAATCTTCTATGGTGACCAGCCCCTCGAAATCGTCGAGTGCGGTACCTTCGACGCCCTTTTCCGCGCCATGGGACAGGGACGGGCCGACAGCGCCGTCATGGCCATCGAAAACACCATCTCCGGCGGTCTGCTCCCCAACTTCGACCTGCTCCGCAAGAATCCGCAGAAAATCAAGGGTGAGATCTACATCCCCATCCACCAGAACCTGATGGCCCTGCCGGGGCAGAAACTGGAGGATATCCGCGAGGTCCGCACCCACTATATGGCCATCAACCAGACCCGCGAATTCTTCGAGACCCAGGCCCCGTGGATCCGGATGGTCGAGTCGGAAGACACGGCCAAAAGCGCCGCTGAACTCTCCCGGGAGGGGCTCCGGGGCGTCGGTGCGGTCGCCTCTGTCGTCGCGGCGGAACGTTTCGGCCTGGAGATCCTGGCCCCCGGCATCGAAACCTTCAAGGACAACTTCACCCGCTTCCTCGTCCTGGACGACGGCATCCGGGTGGAGAAGAACCGCATCGACAAGGCCTCCCTCTGTTTTACGCTGCCCCATAAGCCCGGGTCCCTGGCCCACATCCTCACCATCCTGTCCTTCTACGACATGAACCTGACGAGGATCCAGTCCCTTCCCATCCCGGGCCGGAAATGGCAATACTTCTTCTACGCAGACATCCGTTTTGACTCCTACGAGCGATACAACCAGGCCCTCAGCGCGGTACGCCCGCTGATCGACGACCTGGACATCCTCGGGGAATATCCCTCGCAAGGCCTATGATCATTCCACCGGCCCATCGGACGGAAAGTGTCAAGGAATACTTCTTCTCCGTCAAAAACCGGGAGATGGCCCGGCTTAACGCCGACCGCGCCCAGCGCGGCCTCGACCCCATCATCAACCTCGGTATCGGTTCGCCGGACGGGATGCCGCCCCGGGAGGCCATAGCCGCCCTGACTGCGGAAGCCGTCAAGCCCGGCGTCCATGGCTACCAGAGTTATATGGGCCTGCCCGCCCTGAGGGAAGCCCTGGCGGGGTGGTACGCCCGCTATTACGGGGTGACGCTGGACCCGGCCCGCGAAATCCAGCCGCTGGTGGGTTCCAAAGAGGGAATCCTCCTGATTTCCCTGGCTTTCGTCAACCCCGGGGACAAAGTCCTCGTGCCGGATCCGGGCTATCCCACCTACACATCCGCCTCGCAGATCGTGGGCGCCGGGATCGTCCGCTACGACCTGAAGGAGGAAGGGGGCTGGCTGCCCGACTTCGATGCCCTGGAGCGCATGGACCTCGGCGGGGTCAAACTCATGTGGACCAACTATCCCGGCATGCCCACCGGAGCCAAGCCCACGCCCGCCCTGTACGAGCGGCTCGTGGCTTTTGCTCGGGAACACAAGATCCTGATTGTCAACGACAATCCCTATAGTTTCATCCTAAACGGACAGCCGCTTTCCATCCTCGCCGTCCCTGGTGCGAAGGACTGCTGCCTGGAACTCAACTCGCTCAGCAAGGCCCACAACATGGCCGGCTGGCGCATCGGTATGGTGGGCGGAGCGCCCGAATACATCTCCGAAATCCTGAAGGTCAAGAGCCAGA
>CAMIYB010000045.1 GCA_946402945.1 uncultured Bacteroidales bacterium
GAAGCCCAGGAAGGTGTAGCCGTAGCGGACGGCGCGGCGCAGGATGCGGCGGATCACGTAGCCGGCCTTGACGTTGGAGGGCAGTTGCCCGTCCGCGATGGCGAAGGCGATGGCGCGGATGTGGTCGGCGATCACGCGCATGGCCACTTCCGCCTCGCCGCTCTCGTGGTACTGATGGCCGGAGAGGGCTTCGATGCGGGCGATCATGCCGCTGAAGACATCGCTGTCGTAGTTGCTTTTCTTGCCCTGGAGCACCATGCAGAGGCGTTCGAAGCCCATGCCGGTGTCGATGTTCTTGGCCGGGAGGGACTCGAGGTGGCCGTCGGCCTTGCGCTCGAACTGCATGAAGACGAGGTTCCAGATCTCAATGACCTCGTCATTGTCCGTATTGACCAGGGAGGCGCCGGGGACTTTTTCCCGTTCGGCGGCGTCACGCAGGTCGATATGAATCTCGCTGCAGGGGCCGCAGGGGCCGGTGTCGCCCATCTCCCAGAAGTTGTCGTGCTTGTTGCCCAGCAGGACATGGTCGGCGGGCATGTGCTTGAGCCAGGCGGCCTGCGCCTCGGTGTCGAGGACGGTGCCGTCGGCCGCGTCCCCTTCGAAAACGGTGGCGTACAGCAGGGACGGGTCGATGCCGTACACTTCCGTGAGGAGTTCCCAGGCCCAGTCGATGGCTTCGGTCTTGAAATAGTCGCCGAAACTCCAGTTGCCGAGCATCTCGAACATGGTATGGTGGCGGCCGTCATGCCCGACGGCTTCCAGGTCATTGTGCTTGCCGCTCACGCGGAGGCATTTCTGGCTGTCCGCGGCCCGGCGCATCTTGGGCGTCACATTGCCCAGGAAGATGTCTTTGAACTGGTTCATGCCCGCATTGGTGAACATGAGCGTCGGGTCATTCTTGATGACCATCGGGGCGGAAGGCACGACGGTGTGGCCTTTTGAGGCGAAAAAGTCCAGGTATTTCTGGCGGATTTCCTTTGCTGTCATATCTTTTTTGTCAATTGTCTTTTCGGCACGGAATTCACAGTATTCCTTATAAGCTTGCAAAATTACAACATTTTCCGCAAAAAAGACTATATTTGCAGGCTAATATTTGTACGCTCGCGTGTGAAGGAAGGTCGATGAAAGACAAAGGCAAATACAAACTCAACCCCGAGACGCTCCTCTTTGAAACCGAAGAACCTTCGGTGGGCGCCCGCGTGTTGTCGGTAGCCGCCTTCCTGGCCGGCAGCCTCCTGCTGACGGGCGTCTATCTGTGGCTGTTCACCTCCGTCCTGGGCTTTGAACTGCCCCGTACGGCCGTCCTGAAAAAACGCAATGCCGCCTGGGTCAGCCGCATCGAGCAGATGAACCGTCAGATGGATGATTACGACGCCACGCTGGACGGCCTTGCCCTGCGCGACAACGAGGTGTACCGCAATATTTTCGGTATGAACGAGATTCCCGCGGGTGTGCGGGAGGAAGGTTTCGGCGGGGTGAACCGCTATGCCCACCTGGATGCCCTGCCGGGCAGTTCGCTCCTGCAGAAAACGGCCCGGCGCCTGGACGTGCTCACCAAAAAGACCTATGTCCAGAGCAAATCCTTCGACGAGGTGACCGCCATGTCGCGGCGCGCCGGCGAGATGGCCTCGTGCATTCCGGCCATCTGCCCCTTCCTGACCGATCCCACGCGTTTCCGCACCTCCAGCCCCTTCGGCTACCGCAGCGACCCCTTCCTCGGCTATTCGAAAATGCACACCGGCTTCGATTTCGCCTGCCCGCCCGGCAATCCGGTCTATGCGACAGGCGACGGCGTGGTATCCCGCGTGAGTTTCGAACTCTTCGGCTATGGCAACTCCGTCATCATCGACCATGGCTTCGGCTACAAGACCCGCTATGCCCATATGCGCAGCATCTATGTGACCGAAGGGATGAAGGTGTCCCGGGGCGAGTGCATCGGCGAGTCCGGCAAGAGCGGCCGGGCCACGGGACCCCATCTCCACTATGAAGTCATGTACCGGGACAATTTTGTGAACCCGGCCAATTATATGGACCTCCAGATGCCTGTGGATGAATACCAGGCCATGGTGGAAAGGGCGGCCGCCAATTCCTCCAATGTCATCATCCGCCCGCACACCCGGGTCCGTTACAAGAAGTGATATGGCGCAGTACGAATTCGACAACCGGAGTTTCTCTTTCCGCAAGGTGACGCTGTCCGTCTGGACCGTCCTCTGGCGGGGGCTGCGCTATCTGGTGGGCTCCATGACCCTGGCGGTCCTTTATTATCTGGTGCTGTCGCTGTTCCTCCACACGGATACCGAACGCAGCCTGGCCCAGGAAAACCGCATGTACGCCCGCCTCTACCCCCAGATGCAGGAGCAGCTGTCCCTGATCGGCGACGTGGTGGAGGACCTGCAGGCCCGCGACGACGGCATCTACGACCAGGTTTTCCATACCCAGGCCCCGGCGGTCAATCCCGGCCGCAGCCTGGAGATGCTGCCCGACACCATGTCGGAGCGCAACGTGGTGGCGCTGGTCGAGCAGAAGGCGATCCGCCTGACGGAGACCTCCGCCCGGGTGGAAGCCGATTTCCTGGCGGTATCCGCCCTGCTGGCGGCCCGCGGGAAGCATCTTCCGCCGATGTCCCTGCCCCTGGAGGGCCTCTCCTACGCCCAGTTCGGCGCCTCCGTCGGCCAGAAGATCAGCCCCTTCTACAAGGTGGCGGTCCAGCACTCGGGCCTGGACCTGATCGCCGCCCAGGGCGAAGCGGTCCTTGCGACGGCCGACGGCACGGTCAGTGACGTGAGCCATTCGGGCAAGGGCCTGGGCAATGTGGTGACCATCGACCATGGAAACGGCTGCAAGACCCGTTACGCCCATCTGGGCGACATCTTCGTGACCCAGGGCCAGCGGGTCTCCCGCGGCCGGAAGATCGCCGCGGTGGGGATCTCCGGCAATTCCTTCGCCCCGCACCTCCATTACGAAGTGCTGCAGGACGGGGTGGCGCAGGACCCGGTCAATTACTTTTTCGCCAGCCTTTCGCCCGCGGACTATGCGGACGTGGTCTATATGGCCGTAAGCACGGAACAATCATTGGATTAACAGATATGGAGAAACTGTACTACACCATCGGCGAGGCCGCCGCGCTGCTCGGGGAGAATACCTCCCTGGTGCGTTTCTGGACCAATCAGTTCGCCAAGTACCTCAAACCCAGGCGCAACGCCAAGGGCAACCGGCTCTACACCGAAGACGACCTGGCGGTGCTCAAGCAGCTCCACCTCCTCATCAAGGAAAACGGCATGACCCTCGAGGGCGCCGAGAAACGCCTGGCCGCCGAACGCCGTTCGGTCGAGGACAGGGTCAAGGCCCTGGATGCCCTGAAAGCCATCCGCACCCAACTTCTTGAAATCCGTTCCGCCTTATGACCGTCCGCGATGTCACGGCCGTCCTGGAGGCCTTCGCTCCGCTGCAGGTCCAGGAGAAATGGGACAACAGCGGCCTGCTCATCGGCTCGCCGCAGGATGCGGTGCACGGGGTTCTGGTCGGGCTGGACTGCACGCCGGAACTCATCGACGAGGCCGTCGCCTGCGGGGCCGACCTGGTCATCACGCACCATCCGCTGATTTTCGGCGGACTCAGCCGCATCTCCCCGGACGATCCCGTGGGCCTGGCCGTCATCAAGGCGCTCCGCGCGGGGATTGCGGTCTATGCGGCCCACACGACGGCCGACAAGGCGCCCGGCGGCGTGAGTTGGGAAATGGCACGGCGTCTGGGTCTGCAGGACGTGGAAGTGCTGGATCCCGAGGCCCCGGGCGTGGGGCTGGGCGTCGTCGGCAACCTGCCGTCCCCGGTGTCGGGGGAGGCGGCCGTCCGCCTGGTCAAGGAACGTTTCCGCGTCGCGGTGGTCCGTGCCTCCCTTCCCGTGGCCCGGGTCGAACGCGTCGCCCTTTGCGGCGGCAGCGGCTCCTCGCTCATCGGGCGGGCCCGCGAGGCGGGTGCCCAGGCCTATGTGAGCGGCGATATTTCCTATCACCATTTCTTCCAGCCGGACGGATTCATGGTGATGGATATCGGTCACTTTGAGAGCGAAGTGGATATTGTGGACAATTTATTTACTCTAGTACGGAAAAATTTTCCTAACTTTGCAGTTCGGCGCAGTAGCGTCCTGAAAAACCCCGTATATTATTTTTAAACCATATGGCAAGCAAGAAAATCAAGAAAGTCGAGACCCCTATCGACAGGAGGGAGACTTTCGTTTCCATTCAAAAGAATTTCGCCGACTCCGATGTTTCCGCACAGGAGAAACTCAAGACCCTTTACGCGCTGCAGCAGGCCGATACGGCCATCGACAAGATTGTCCAGCTGCGCGGTGAACTGCCCGCCGAGGTCCGTGCCCTGGAGGAGGAGATCGCCCAGATGAACGCCAAGTGCGCCCAGATCGCGACCTTCATCGAAGGGATGACCCGCGCCATCTCGGACAACAAGCAGAACATCGTCGAGTGCGACGAGCAGATCGCCAAGTACCAGAAGCAGCTCGAGAACATCACCAACAGCCGTGAGTACGACTCCCTGGCCAAGGAAATCGAGAACCAGGAACTTCTCCGCCAAATCGCCGAGAAGAACATCGGCGAGGCCAAACTGAAGATCGGCGAGGCCAAGAGCGACATGGAATCCATCAAGGACATGATCTCGATCCGCAACTCCGACCTCGACGCCAAGAAGGTGGAACTGGAGACCATCGTGGAATCCACCGCCAAGGAGGAGGAAAAACTGCAGGCGGTCCGCAAGAACTGCGCGGCCAAGATCGATCCCCGGACGATGAGCGCCTACGAGCGCATCCGCGAGAGCGTCCACAACCACCTCGCCGTGGTGACGGTTTACAACGGGGACGCCTGTGGCGGCTGCTTCAACACCATCATCCCGCAGCGTCTGGTGGACATCGCCTCGAACCGCAAACTCATCATCTGCGAGCACTGCGGCCGCATCATCGTCAATCCGGATTTCTCCGAATAAGCCATGGCAGACCGTCCGACGCGCCGCAAGCCGGTTTCCCCCGACCTGGAGGCCCTGGGACTGGAGATGGGCAACCGCCCGCCCCAGGCCCCGGATCTCGAGGAGGCGGTGCTGGGTGCCCTGCTGATCGAGCCGGGTGTTGTGGACGAGGCGATGGAGGAACTCTCCTCCTCCTGTTTCTACGACCCCAAGCACCGGATGATTTTCGATGCGATGACTTCGCTCGTCAACGAGCATGTCGCCCTCGATATCCTCTCCGTGGCCCAGAAACTCCAGTCCACCAAGCCGGCCCCCTCTGAGCGTTCGGATTATGCCAACCATCTCGAAGCCATCGGCGGCGCCGTGGTCCTGGCTTCCCTGAGCCAGAAGATCGGCGCGGCCGCCCACATCGAGTACTACATCAAGATTCTCAAGCAGAAGACCATCCAGCGCGACCTGATCCGGGCCTCGTCGGAGATTCTGCGCGATGCCTACGACGACTCCGTCCCTGTGGACGACCTGATCGACTCCGCGCAGACCAAGGTCTTCGACGCCATCCAGAACCAGGCCAAGAAAGAGGTCCAGGAGATCGGTTCCGCCATCCGGGCCGCGATGGACGAAATCGAGCAGATGCAGGGCCAGACCGGCCTGTCGGGCGTCCCGTCCGGCTACCAGTCCATCGACCGCATCACCATGGGCTGGCAGAAGTCTGACCTGATCATCCTGGCGGCCCGTCCCTCCGTGGGTAAGACGGCTTTCGCCCTCAACATCGCCCGCAACGCGGCGGTGGACCACAATATGCCCGTGGCCGTGTTCTCGCTCGAAATGCCCGTCAAGCAACTGGCCAAACGTCTGATGACCAGCGAGTCCGGCCTTCCGGCCGACAAGATCAAGGGCGGCAAGAAACTCGAACCCTTCGAGTGGGAGCAGCTGGAAGTCAAACTCAAGGCCCTTTCCCGCGCCCCGCTTTATGTCGATGATACGCCGAGCCTCCCCATCATGGAGTTCCGCACCAAGGTCAAGCGCCTGGTCAAGAGCAAGGGCGTCCGCCTGGTCATCGTGGACTACCTCCAACTGATGCAGGGGCCGCCGGATCTGCGCGGCATGCGCGAGCAGGAAGTGGCCTTCATCTCCCGTACGCTCAAAGCCACCGCCAAGGAACTGGACGTGCCGATCATTGCCCTATCGCAGTTGAGCCGCAATGCGGTCCAGCGCACGGGCAGCAACGGCAAGCCCCAGCTCAGCGACCTTCGTGAGTCCGGTGCCATCGAGCAGGATGCCGACATGGTCATCTTTGTCCACCGGCCCGACTACCTCGGACTGGGGGAGAATCCGGACGGCAAGGAAACCACCCAGATCATCATCGCCAAGCACCGCAACGGCGAGACCGCCGAAATACCGATGCGCTTCAAGAGCGAAATGGTACGGTTTGTGGAAGTGGATGACACCTTGATTACCCAGGCCCAGACTGGTATCAGTTCGGCCATGAACGACGATTTCAACAACCCTGGATTTGAATGAGAAGGTTTCTTTTCGCGCTTCTGACCTGTCTGTTGCCGGCATTTCCGCTGGCGGCCGGCGAGCCTTCCCCCAGTGCTTCCTGCCTTCCCGTCCATTCGCTTTCGCCGAAGAAACTGGCCTTCCAAGCAGGGGAGAAACTTAATTTCGTCTTCCATTTCAACCTGGGCGTCATCAATGCCGACGTCGCCCGCGGCTCCTTCACGGCGGATTCTTCCCGTTTCCAGAAGAAGGATGTCTTCCTGGTGCGCATGTTCGGCAAGACGGCCAAGTTCTACGATGCTTTCTTCAAGGTACGCGAGGATTTCTACGCCTGGTTCACCCAGGACGGCCTGGTGCCCCTCCGTTTCACGCGGGACACCCGGGAGGGCGGCTACTACTGCCTGAACGAATATGCCTTTATCCGCCGCGGGGAGCCCCATATCGCCGCGACCCTCGAAAACAGCAACCGTCCGCAGATGTCGATGGATATTCCCTTGAACGACTGCACTTTTGATCCGCTGACCCTTTTCTATCTGGCCCGCAACGTGGACATGACCCGCGTCAAGCCGGAGACGCAGATTCCGATGACCTTTGCCATCGACGACGAAGTCTTCAACATTTATTTCGTGTTCAAGGGCAAGGACAGTTGCAAACTGCCCGGGATCGGGACGGTGAATACGCTCAAGTTTGCCATCAAGGTCGTGGCGGGCGAAATGTTCGGCGACGCCAAGGAAGACCTCTACATGTGGTTCTCCGATGACGATGGGAAAGTGCCCGTCTATTTGGAAGCCCCGCTGAAAATCGGCAAGGTGACCGGACGGCTGGAAAGTTATGAGGGTTTGAAATATCCTCTGAATATCAAGTAGTTATGCCGGACGCTGCGGTTTCCCACACCGGTATCGTCCGGACAGTGACACCCGATGCTACCGTGGTGGAGATCCTGTCCCGGGCCGCCTGCGGCTCCTGTGCCGCGGCCGGGCTCTGCTCCGTGGCCGAGGCCTCCCGCAAGGAGGTGAGGGTCCCGGGGGCCAGGGGCTTTTCCGAAGGGGAGGAGGTGGAGGTGACGCTCCGGCGTTCGCTGGGTAACCGGGCCGCCCTTCTGGCCTATGGCCTGCCGGCGGTGCTGGTATTGCTGCTGGTGGTCGGCCTGTCCTTTACGCCGCTCCACGAACTGTGGGTCGGTCTGGCGGGCGTGCTGGCGCTGGCGCTCTATTACGGGACCCTCTTCCTGCTGCGGGAACGGATTTCCCGCGATTATGTGTTTACGATACAGAAAAAGCAATAGTAACTATGTCGACAACAATTATCTGGACCATTGTGATTATCGCCGTGCTGGGTTTGGTGCTGGCGGTGATCCTCTTCCTGGTGGCCGAGCGCTTCAAGGTGGAGGAAGACCCGCGCATCGACCTGGTGGAGAAGGCGATGCCGGGGGCCAACTGCGGCGGCTGCGGTTTTGCCGGCTGCCGGGCCTTTGCCGACGCCGCCGTGAAGGCGGACACGCTGGACGGCATCTTCTGTCCGGTGGGCGGCAACGACACGATGAAGCAGGTCGCGGCCATCCTGGGCCGGACCGTGGCTGAAAAGGCGCCCGCGGTGGCGGTGGTCCGCTGCAACGGGACCTGTGCGGCCCGTCCGAAGGTGAATGACTATCAGGGGGCTTCCTCCTGCAAGGTAAAGGCGGCGCTCTATGCCGGCGATACCGGCTGTTCCTTCGGCTGCCTGGGCTGCGGCGACTGTGTGGAGGCCTGCCAGTTCGGAGCCCTGAAGATGGATCCCGAAACCGGTCTTCCGGTGGTGGACGAGGCGCTCTGCACGGCTTGCGGTTCCTGCGTCAAGGCCTGCCCGAAGGCCCTTATCGAACTGCGCCCGAAAGGTCCGCGCGGCATGCGTGAGTTCGTCTCCTGCGTCAATAAGGACAAGGGTCCTTCCGCGCGCAAGGCCTGCGCCAACGCCTGCATCGGCTGCGGCATCTGCGTCAAGACCTGCACCCATGGTGCCATCGTCCTGGAAAACAACGTGGCCTGGATCGACCCGTCCCTGTGCAAACTCTGCCGCGAGTGCGAGGCCCTGTGTCCGACCGGCGCCATCCATGGCGTCAATTTCCCCAAGCCCCTGGACAAGGAGGCGGTCAAGAACCGCGTCCAGGAGCGCCAGAAGAAGGCCCGCGAGGCGGAAGCCGCCGCAAAGGCTGCCGCTGCGGCGCAAACAAAGGAGGACTAGCCCTATGAAAAGAACCTTCTCCATCGGGGGTGTCCATCCCCATGACAACAAGATTTCCCGCGACTGCGCCATCGAGGTGCTGCCGCTTCCTCAGACCGTCTATATCCAACTCAGCCAGCATATCGGCGCCCCGGCCCAGCCGCTGGTCGCCGTCGGCGACAAGGTGAAGGTCGGTCAGCCCGTCGGCGAGCCGGGCGGTTTCGTTTCGGCCTATATCCATTCTTCCGTGAGCGGAACCGTCAAGTCCATCGGTCCGCGCAAGGACCTCGCCGGCAACAACCAGCTCTGCATCGAAATCGCCGTGGAAGGCGACGAGTGGCTCGAAGGCATCGACACCTCCGATACGCTGGTGAGCGAAATCCCCGGCGACAACAAGGCCATCCTGGAGAAAATCCGGCTGGGCGGCGTCGTGGGCCTGGGCGGTGCCACCTTCCCGACGCATGTCAAACTCAGCCCGCCTCCGGGCAAGAAATGCGAGATGCTGATTATCAATGGCTGCGAATGCGAACCCTATCTGACTTCCGACTTCCGGACGCTCCTCGAGAAAGGGGAGCAGGTCGCGGTCGGAACGGCCATCCTCAAGCAGGTGCTGGGCGTTGAGCAGGCCACCATTGCCATCGAAGAGAACAAGCCCGAGGCGATCGCCCACATGGAAGAGGTCCTTGCGGCCCTGCGCGGGCGCGCATCCGCTTATGAAGGGATCCGCGTCATGAGCCTGCGCAAGCGCTATCCGCAGGGCGGTGAGAAACAACTCATCGATGCCGTGATGCACCGTCAGGTGCCCTCCGGCGCCCTTCCGATCGATGTCGGCGCCGTGGTGCAGAACGTTGCGACGGCCCTGGCCGTCTATGACGCCGTCCAGAAGAACAAGCCCATCGTGGACAATTCTGTCACCGTGACGGGCGAGTGTTTCCCCCGTCAGGCGAACCTGCTGGTCCGCGTCGGTACGCCGCTCTCCTATATCATCGACTACCTCGGCGGCATGCCCGCCGATGCGGCGAAAGTCATCAGCGGCGGTCCCATGATGGGCCGGGCCGTTGCCAATCTGGACGCTGCGACGCTCAAGGGCACCTCTTCGCTGCTCTTCCTGACCCGCGCCCAGACCGAGCGCCGCGCCGAGGGACCCTGCATCCGCTGCGGCAAATGTGCCGAGGCCTGCCCGATGGGCCTGGAACCTTTCCTGCTGAACCGTCTCGCCCGGGCCGGCATGACCGCCGAACTGGAAGAGAACGCCGTCCAGGACTGCATCGAATGCGGCTGCTGCCTGTACAGCTGTCCGGCCGGCATCCCGCTGCTGGACCATATCCGGATGGCCAAGGGCCAGGTGCTCGGCATCATCCGTGCCCGTAACGCAAAAAAATAATCCGCCATGAATAGATTATTGGTTTCACCTTCTCCGCACATCCACGCCGACGTGTCCACCCGGACGCTGATGCGGGACGTCGTCATCGCCTTGCTGCCCGCCGTGGCCGTTTCGGTCGTCTTCTACGGCTGGAAGGAACTGCTGGTGCTGGCGGTCAGCGTTCTGTCCTGCCTGGCGCTGGAATATGCGGTCACCCGTTTCCTGCTGAAGAAAGCGTCCACCCTGGGCGACCTTTCGGCCGTAGTGACCGGCATCCTGCTGGCGCTCAACCTGCCGTACACGACGCCCTGGTGGGTGGTGCTCATCGGCGCCGTCGTCGCCATCGGCGTGGGCAAACTCTCCTATGGAGGCCTGGGCCAGAACGTGTTCAATCCCGCCCTGGTGGGCCGTGTGTTCCTGCTGATCTCCTTCCCGACCTATATGACCCATTGGGAGATGCCCCAGGGCCTGCTGGGCGTGGATGCCGTCACCGGTGCCACCCCGCTGGGTTATGTCAAGGAAGGTCTCCTGCAGGGCATGACCGTCCCCCAGCTGATGGCCGACCACGGCTATTCCTACGGGCAGATGCTTCTGGCCAACCTCGGCGGTTCGGCCGGTGAACTGTCCGCCATCGCCCTGCTGCTGGGCTTTGTCTATCTGCTGGTCCGCCGCGTCATCAAACCCCACATCACGCTCAGTATCTGGGCTACCGTGGCGCTGGTGTCGCTCATCTTCTGGCTGGCCGCCCCGGACCGTTTCACCGATCCGCTCTTCAACCTGCTGACCGGCGGTATGAT
>CAMIYB010000046.1 GCA_946402945.1 uncultured Bacteroidales bacterium
AATCCCACCGCCGTCGTCGTGACGACGGAAAAGGACGCCCAGCGCGTGCTGGACAGCCCCAAGGTGCCGCAGACGCTCAAGGAAAGGCTCTTCATGATCCCGATCCAGGCCGTGTTCCTCTCGGACCACGAAAAGGCTGTCTTTACCCGAACGCTACTGAAACTATTGAACCCCAAGCAATCATGAAAAAGATTTTCCTCTCCATCCTGCTCCCTGCGGTGCTGCTTTCCGCCTGCGGTACCCTGAACACCCAGTATCTCGTCCAGGGAGGCGTGACGGCCCTGCAGGCTGCCACCATCACCGACGCCCAGGTCCAATCCTATGTGCGTCAGTACATTACCGAACTCGATGCCAAGAGTCCCGTGCTCCCGGCTTCGGACGCCTACACCAAGCGCCTGCTCCGGCTGACCGCCGGCTTGAAAGAGGTGGACGGCCTTCCGCTCAACTTCAAGGTGTACAAGACCTCCGACGTCAACGCTTTCGCCTGCGCTGACGGCAGCGTGCGGGTCTATAGCGGCCTGCTGGACCTGATGACGGACGCGGAAGTGCTCGGCGTCATCGGCCATGAGATCGGCCATGTCGCCCTGAAACACAGCAAGAAAGAGATGCAGGCGGCCCTGCTGACCAATGCCGCCTTCTCCGGCCTGGCCGCTACCGGCAATACGATGGCGGTCCTGACCCAGTCCCAGCTCGGGGCCATCGGCGAGAGCATCATCAACGCCCAGTATTCCAAGAAGCAGGAGACCCAGGCCGACGATTTTGCCTATGATTTCCTGCGCGGGGCGCAGATCAGTCCTTCCGTCCTGATCGACGCTTTCACCAAGTTGGAAAAACTCGACGGATCGGCCGCCTCGTCCAGTGCGCTGGCCAAACTCTTCTCCTCCCATCCGGATACGGCGGCCCGCATCAGCAGGATCCGCAGCCGAATGAACGCAGAGGGGGTAAAATAGGGATTTAGATTCTCCGGAGGACCTCCAGGAAAATGGTGGACATCTTGTCCGCCGCTTTGTCGGCGATGGCGACGATCTCGTCGCCGTCGGTGACATATTCGTCCTCGTCGGTAGCCTTGGCGACATCCGTGATGACGGACATGCCGAATACGGGGATTCCGGCGTGGCGGGCGACGATGACCTCCGGGGTGGTGCTCATGCCCACGGCGTCGGCACCGGCCATGCGGAAGAAACGGTACTCGGCCGGGGTCTCATAGGTGGGGCCTGTGACGGCCAGATAGACCCCCTTGCGCACGGGAATGTTGCGCTCGGCGGCGATTTCCAGGCCCATGCGGATGAGCGCGGGATCGTACGCGCGGGTCATGTCGGGGAAACGCGGCCCGAACGCGTCGAGGTTCTCGCCCACGAGCGGGGAGGGGATGAGGTTGATCTGGTCGGTGATGATCATCAGGTCGCCGGTGAGGAAAGCGGGATTGGTGCCGCCGGCGGCGTTGGAGACGAAGAGGGTCTTGATGCCCAGGCGGATCATCACGCGGATGGGCAGGACCACCTTGTCGATGCCTTTCCCTTCGTAGAAATGGATACGGCCCTGCATGGCGATGACGCATTTCCCGGCGAGGGTGCCGATGATGAAATTGCCCTTGTGGCCGATGGCCGTTGAGGCGGGGAAGCCGGGGATGTCGGTGTAGGGGATGACGACGGGGTCTTCGATGAGGTCGGCCAGTTTGCCCAGACCGCTGCCCAGGACAATGCCCGCAAGGGGTTTCCGTCCCTGGATGAGCGACGCTACGCGCGCCGTGGCCTGATCGATGATATCCATTTGATTCATAGTGCAAGATACTTTCAGTGGCTTGCAAAGATAATAATTTTTATGTAAGTTTGTAAGTTGAACAAATAAAACCCTTTATTATGGCTAAAATTGCTACAAACGCGACTTTTGCGGATATTATCGCGGGCCCGAAGCCGGTGCTCGTCGATTTCTGGGCTGCCTGGTGCGGCCCCTGCCGGATGCTTTCCCCCACCGTTGACGAGATCGCCGAGGAATGCGCCGACCAGGTGGACGTGGTCAAATGCAATGTGGACGATTGCGACGAGATCGCCGCTCAGTACCGCATCATGAGCATCCCCACCCTGTTGTATTTCAAAGACGGCCAGGTGCGGGACCGTTCTGTCGGCCTGGTGCCGAAGGAGGATATCCTCGCCCGCCTGAAGGCCCTGATTTAATGTATTCTGCCTTATGAAAAAGATTTTTGCCTCCCTGCTTGCTGTCCTGGCCCTCGGCCTCGGGATGCAGGCCCAGCAGATCGGCACCGCCCGCTTCGGTGTCGATGTCGGTTTCACCTCTTCCGCCGCCAACATCACGGACTTCAAGGTGTCCAACGTGTCGGGCTTCCATGCCGGCGTGTACTACCAGATCCCCCTGGTATCGGGCCTGAGCCTCCAGCCGGGTATCCAGTACCAGATGAAGGGCGCCAACCTGGGCACGGCGACCGGTGATGTGAAATGGCTCGACACCGTCGTCAGTTACATCGAGGTCCCTGTCCAGGTCCAGTATGGCCTGGATCTGATGTACCTGCGTCCCTATGCCTTCGCCGAGCCTTTCATCGGTATCGCCGTCGGTACGAAATCCTCCACCGCCGCGAACAACGAGGTGACCGATCCCGGCAAGGCGGCCCTGAACCGCCTCGAGTATGGTGTCGGCATCGGCCTGGGTCTGGAAGTCTGGCGCTTCCAATTGGCATTCAAGTACTTCTGGAACTTCGGCAACCTCTATGACAGCAAGAGCCAGTCGGTCAGCGACGTCGCTGGTGCGGTCCAGACGGCCTATACCGAAGGGAAGAACTTCAACGGCTTCTCCATCACCCTCGGCTTCTTCTTCTAGCAGTCCGGGATGGAAAAGAGCCTCGTTATCTTCTGCTCGTCCAATTCGGACATCAATCCGAACTACCAGCGCGCCGCGCGGGAACTCGTCCTGGCGGCGTGCGGGAAGGGTTACACCATCGTCTCGGGCGGTTCCTGGCGCGGGACCATGGGCGTGGTCAGCAAGGCGGTCAGCGAGTGCGGCGGCCGGCATCGCGGCGTCCTGCCCCGCTTCATGCAGGGTTTCGAGTACGAAGGGCTGACGGAAGTGGTCTGGACCGATACTATGGCCTCCCGCAAGGAGAAAATGCGCGAGGGGACCAGCGCGGCCATCGCCCTGCCGGGCGGGATCGGGACCATGGACGAACTCTTCGAGACCCAGGTCCTGTCGAAACTCGGCCGTTACGGCGGGCGGATTTTCGCCCTGAACCTGGATGGATTCTTCGAGCCCCTGCGGGCCTTGCTGGACCATTTCGTGGCGGAAGGGATGACAGCCCGGGAGGATGTCGACCGGGTGCGGTTCTGTGATACGGTAGAAGAATTGGCAGGTCTGTTATGAGCCGGTGGGAGGATTTGGTGGCGTCGTTGCGGCCCGACCTGGAAAAGGTACGGGCCATCATGACCCATTCCCTCCGGAGCGATATCGACCTGCTGGAGCGGACCAATGCCGGCCTGCTCTCCCATGGCGGCAAGATGTTGCGGCCGATGCTCGCCATCCTCTCCGCGCGCCTCTGCTCGGACGGGCGGCCTTCCGAAGACGCTTATGCCCTCGCGGCCGTTTCCGAGATGCTGCACAACGCGACCCTCATGCACGACGATGTGGTGGACGGAAGCGCCACCCGTCGCGGGCGGCCCACGGTGTTGAGCCTGTTGGGCGGCAAGGCGGCGGTGCTGCTGGGCGACTTCTGGCTGGTGCGGGCCGTCGATCTCCTGCTGGGCCTGAAAGTCTGTTCGCAGGAGTGCCTCCGGCTCTATGCCAAGACCCTTTCCGACCTGGCCGAGGGCGAGATGCTCCAGATGCAGAAAGCCTCTTCCGGGGATACGACCCGGGAAGACTACCTGCGCATCATCTACAGCAAGACGGCATCGCTTTTCGAGGCGGCCGTCCTGTCTGCGGCCCGCCGCGAGGGAGCCTCGCCGGAACGGTATGAGGCGCTGAAAGAATATGCCTTCCATCTCGGGCTCGCCTTCCAGATCCGGGATGACATCCTGGACTATGAGGGAGACGCATCCCTGGGTAAACCGCTGGGCCAGGACCTCCTGGAGCAGAAAATCACGCTCCCGCTGCTCTGTGTCCTGGAAGGGATGTCGCCGGCGGAAGCCGGGGCCCTTCGCGGCCGGGTGGCCCGTGCCGGCGAGGATCCGGACGAACGCGAGGCCGTCGTGGCCCAGGTCCTTTCCCGAGGCGGACTGACGATGGCGCAGAAACAGTTGTCCGACTATATCGACCGCGCTGTCGGGGCCCTGCGGGTATTTCCGGACGGGGAAGCCCGCCGGGGCATGGAGACACTGGCCCGTTTTGTGGGCGAAAGAAAAGTATGAGGTTTGCGGATATCATAGGCATGGACGACCTGAAAAAGGCCCTCTGCGGCATGGTCGACAGCGGGCGGGTGCCGCACGCGATGCTCCTGTATGAAAATGACGGGGGCGGGGCGCTGCCGCTCGTGCTGGCTTTCCTGCAGTACCTCCATTGCCGCCAGCATGAGGGCGGGGATTCCTGCGGGAACTGCATCACCTGCCGGCAGCATGCCAGACTCATCTACCCCGACATCCGCTTCACCTTCCCGGTGACGTCCGGGACGAAGGTCTCGGGCGCCGTCAAGGATTTGACCTGCGACCTCTTCCTGCCCTACTGGCGGGAACTGGTGCTGGAGAATCCCTATTTCATTGAGAATGACCTTTCCGCCGCCCTGGGCTTCGAGAAGAAGCAGGGCGTGATCGCCGTGGCAGAAGGGAAGGCCATCCTCCAGAAACTCTCCCTTTCCGGCATTTCGGACGGCTATCGGGCCATCGTCATCTACCTGCCGGAGAAGATGAACCAGCAGACGGCCAACATGCTCCTCAAGGCCATCGAGGAGCCGGCCGACAAGACGCTTTTCCTGCTCATTACCCATGCTCCCGAGAGCGTGCTCCAGACCATTTCCTCGCGTTGCCAGGCCCTTCGGGTCCCGCCGCTGTCGAAGGAGGAGGTCACCGGGGCGCTCGTCTCCCGGGGCGTCGGTCCCGAGGAGGCCGCCCTCGCCGCTTCCTTTGCCGGCGGAAGCGTGGGCGCCGCCCTCCACAGCCTTTCCGAGGCTTCCGGGACGGCCCAGGCACGGGAACTGTTCGTCGCACTGATGGAGGCCGTCCTGGACCGGGATTACCTGGCCGCCCTGGAAGTGGGCGAGGCGGTCTCCGCCCTGGATTCGCGGGAGAAACAGAAAGTTTTCCTTACCTTTGCAGGCGAAAGTCTGCGGAAGATTTTCATGCTCCAGCAGGGCATGGACGAGATATCCGGCGTAGCCCCCTCGGAGGGGGACTTCTGCCGGGACGCCGCCACACGCTGCAACCGGGCGTTCTGCCGGAAGGCGCTGGACGCCATCGGCCGGGCGGCGATGCTGCTGGAACGCAATGTGGCCCAGAAGGCGATCATGACCAACCTGGTGGACCGCCTCTTTGTCAGTGTTGTATAGAAACTATGTACGAAAACGAAAATATACGCTTTGACTGCCAGCGGGGATGTTCCGTCCTGCGGGACGAGGCCGGCGTCCTGAACGTCGCCTATCGCCGCGGCTGCTGCAAATTGGAAGACTACAACTACCTCAAGGGGGTCGGGCAGGAACAGTATGCCGACCTCTTCGAGGTACGTTTCAAAAATACGCGCAAGGGTATCTACCGCAATGATTCCGGCCAGAGCATCAAGATGGGAGACATGGTCATCGTGGAAGCCCAGAGCGGCCATGACCTCGGTCTTGTGACCCTGGAAGGGGCCGTCGTCGGCCGTCAGCTCAAGTGCAAGGGGATCGACCCGGCCACCGCCGAGTTCAAGAAAATCTACCGCAAGGCCAAGCCCTTCGATGTGGAAAAATGGCACGAGGCCATCGCCCGCGAGCAAGAAACGATGATCCGTTCCCGGCAGATCGCGGCGGAACTGGGCCTGGAGATGAAAATCGGCGACGTGGAGTTCCAAGGGGATGGCACCAAGGCCATCTTCTATTACATCGCGGACGGCCGCGTGGACTTCCGTCAACTCATCAAGGTGCTGGCCGAGGAATTCCGTATCCGCATCGAGATGAAGCAGATCGGTGCCCGGCAGGAAGCCGGCCTGATCGGCGGCCTGGGCGTGTGCGGCCGTGAACTCTGCTGCGCCAACTACATTACCAATTTCAAATCCATCAGCACTGCGGCGGCCCGCTGCCAGGACCTGAGCCTCAACCCCCAGAAACTGGCCGGCCAGTGCGGCAAACTCAAATGCTGCCTCAATTACGAGGTGGCCACCTACATGGACGCCCAGTCGCGGATTCCGCGGGTGAGCGAGCCCCTGGAGTTCGAGGACGGGCAGGCCTGGCTCGTGAAGACGGATATTCTCCGCGAGGTGATGTATTTCTCCTATGAGAAGGGCTCCCTGACGAATATCTATCCGCTGGATGCCGCCGAAGTGCGGGAGATCATCAAGATGAACCGCAACGGCGTCCGTCCCGAGTCGCTGAAGACCGAGCCGGAGCCGTCCATGCCCGAGTTCGTGACGGCTGTCGGGGACGACAGCATCACCCGTTTCGACTCGGTCCGCAAGAAAAAGAAGAAGAAAAAGCCCCGTCGCGAGGGCGGGCCGCGTAATCCCGAACAGAAATGAAGTATCTGAAAGTATTGCTTCTGGCGCTGTTGTGCCTGGCTTCCTGCCGCCGCCCCGCCTCCGATGAACTCTTTGTCCGCACCGAAGACCGCGATGCGGACGGGCGCTATGGTTTCGTCCTGGATATGAGCGATTCGCTGCTTACCTACGACGTGTCGCTGTACGCTTCTTTCGATTGCGGCAAGCGCCGTTTCGCCGCCTTCGAGGGGACCTATCTCCGGATGATGTGGGAGGCGCCCGACGGCCCGCTCTTCGAGGAAAAGGTGTGGCTCGGGCCGGATGTCGATGCCGACAGAAGCGCCTTCAGCCACCACCTCATGACGGTGTACCGTTCCGATCTGGAACCGCAGCGCTATGGCCGCTGGCGGCTCTATGTTTCCGTGCCGGAGGACGTGGTGGAGGATTTCCGCCTCGGCGGCATCGGTATCAGCCTGCTTCGGGATGGGGCACGGTAAACTCAGGAAATTCGCGGAGAACCTCGGATTCCCCTGCCTGCTGCAGCCCTCGGCGGCCGAAGTCCTGGACAAGAGCGCCGGGACTTTCGCGGTGCGCGACCATGCGGTGAAAGGCCGGTGGAACGACCAGATGTTTTCCGCCGCCCGGCCCATCGTGCTGGAACTCGGCTGCGGCCGTGGAGAATACACCATCGACCTGGCCCAGCGCAACCCCTCCTGCAATTACCTGGGGGTCGATATCAAGGGCGCCCGCCTTTGGAAGGGCGCGAAATATGCCACGGAGCATGCGCTGGGCAATGTCGCCTTCTTGCGCACGCGCATCGAGATGATCGAGGCCTTCTTCGCTCCCGGGGAAATCTCGGAAATCTGGCTTACCTTTTCCGACCCGCAACTTCACGGGGAAAACAAGCGGCTCACCTCGCCCCTTTTCCTGGAGCGTTACCGCAAATTCCTGCGCCCCGGCGGCATCGTCCATCTGAAGACGGACAGCCGTTTCCTCTATGAATATTCCCTGGCGGTGGTCCGGGAGAACGGCCTTCCGCTGCTGGCCGCCACGCCCGACCTCTACGGGGAGGTGGAGACGGTCCGCCGCTCCGCCCTGGCGTCGGTGTGCGGAGAAGATGCCGTGGACGCGCTCGTATCGGTCCAGACCTATTATGAACGGATGTTCCGGGACCAGGGATACCGGATCACGTATCTCGCCTTCCAACTGGACGGGGACGCGCCTGTCCGGCGTCCGGCCGCCTTCGACGCCGAGTATTGGCTGTCTGTCGAAGGCCCCCGCCATTTTGTCCGCCAGTCCTGATCAGGGATTGACCCAGTGGATGCGTATGCCGTCCTTTTCCATGCCCCGCAGCCAGGTCATCTGCCGCTTGGCGAACTGGTGGATGGCATTGGCCAGGAGACTGCGCATTTCGTCGTAGGAAAGGATGCCCAGGACGTGCTGGGTGACATATTTGTATTCCAGACCATAGTAGATAAGGTCTTCCGGCGGGATGCCGCCCGCCAGCAGGCCGCGGACTTCGTCGATCAGGCCTTCTTCCAGCCGGGCGTCCAGCCTTTGGTCGATGCGCTGCCGGCGCTCCTCGCGGGAGACCAGCGTGCCGATGAAGAAGGTCTTCTTGGGCAGGTAGGCCGAACGGACGACGGGATGGTCCTGCTCGTACAGGGCCACTTCCAGGGCGCGGACCAGGCGGCGTTTGGACTGGAAAAGCGAGGGGTCCGCCACCGGGCGGAGTTCGGCGTATTTCTCCCGCAATTCTTCGATGTCTTCGGCCTCCAGGGCCGCCCGGAGGGCTTCGTCCGGCGGAATCTGCGGCAGGTGGTAGCCGCAGGTGGCCGCCTCGATGTAGAGGCCGGAGCCGCCGCAGAGGATGGGAATGCCGCCGCGGGACCGGATATCCTGCCAGGCGCGTTCGAAGTCGCGCTGGTATTCGAAGATGTTGTATCGGCTGCCGGCCGGGACGATGTCCAGCAGATGGACGGGGACGTCCCCATATTCTCCGAGGTCCTTCCCGGTGCCGATGTCCATGCCGCGGTAAACCTGCCGCGAGTCCGCCGAGAGGATTTCCGCCCGCGCGACGCCGTTTCCCTCTCCGCCCCTCTCCGCCCGCAGGCGGTCCAGGGTGTGCGCCAGCCCCACGGCATAGCGGGTCTTCCCCGAAGCCGTCGGGCCCAGGACGCAGATGAGATCATAACCGTCCCTGAGATAGGCCTCCAGCAGGGCCTGCGGGTCGAGTTCTTCTGGCTCCGGAAGTGGGGCCGGCGGCGGAATCGGAATAAAGTCCCTTTTCTTTCCCATGATACAAAGATAGGACTTTTTTACTATCTTTGCAGCCGCTATGCCCAAAGCCAGGAGCAAAATACAGATCAGCAACCGGCGCGCCTCCTTCGACTATACTTTCCTGGAGACCTACACCGCCGGCATCGTCCTGACCGGAACGGAGATCAAGTCCATCCGGGCCGGGAAGGTGTCGCTGGCGGATGCCTTCTGCTATTTCGATACGCGCGGCCAGCTCTATGTCAAGGGGATGAACGTCGCCCAGTACTTCTGGGGCTCCTGGGGGCAGCATGAGCCCGTCCGGGACCGGAAACTGCTGCTGACCCGCCGCGAACTGCGCCATCTCCGGCAGGAGACCCGCCTTAAGGGCAACACCATCGTCGCCGTCAAACTCTTTGTCGCCGATAACGGCTACGCCAAACTCCTCATCGCCCTGGCCAAGGGCAAGAAGGAATACGACAAGCGTCAGAATATCAAGGAGAAAGACATTCGCCGCGAGATGGAGCGCGGCGACTAGTACAGGAGCAGTCCCGCGACGCCTCCCAGGATAATAATCAGGATAGGACTGACTTTGAAGGCCAGGGATGCCACCATGGCCGCGCCGAAGAGCGCCCAGCTTTTCCAGTCGGGAAAGTTGTCGCGGATGAGTTCGAAATGCGGCGTGAGGCCCGTCCAGGAGGTATGGAGGATCAGGATCACCGCGGCTGCGCCGATCAGGCCCACCACGGCCGGCCGCAGTCCGGCCATGACGCCTTCGAAAAGCGGATGTCCCATGAATTTTTCGTAGAACTTCACCATGGCCAGGACGATCAGGAAAGAGGGGAGGACGAGGGCCAGGGTGGCGGTGGCCGAGCCGAGGATGCTCAGGGCGTGCCCGGCGCCGGCGGCATGGAGCACTTCGTAGCCGACATAGGTCGCGCAGTTGATGCCGATAGGCCCCGGCGTCATCTGGGAAATGGCCACAATGTTGGTGAAGGAGGCTTCCGTCAGCCAATGGTGGAGGGTGACAACCTGGGTCTGGATGAGCGAGAGCATCGCATATCCGCCGCCGAAAGTAAAGACACCGATCAGCAGGAAGGTGGTGAACAGTTGGAGGAAAAGCAGCAGCGTCTCCATCAGCTGGCCCTCCTTTGTTTGAACCAGGCCAGGCTGAAGGCCAGGACGATGACTACCAGCAGGATATAGATGGGCGAAACGTCCAGGAAGGCCACCAGCAGGAGGGTCACCAGGGAGATGGCCCAGGCCCACCAGGTCCGGTTGTTCTTGCGGGCCATGTTGATCATGGGCACGGCGATCAGCGAGACCACCACCGGCCGGATGCCCTTGAAGATGCGGACGACGACGGGGTTGTCCTGGAAACGGGTCATGAACATGGCGATGGCCAGGATGATGAGGAAAGAGGGGAGGATGGTGCCGAGGGTGGCGGCGAAGCTGCCTCGCAGGCCCCGGAGCCGATAGCCCGCGAAGATGGCGACATTGACGGCCAGGACCCCCGGGGCGCTCTGGGCCAGGGCGATGATGTCGGGCAGTTCTTCCGGGCGGAGCCAGCCGCGGCGCTTCATCTCGGCTTCGATCAGCGGGATCATGGCGTAGCCGCCGCCGATGGTAAAGGCGCCGATCTTGGCGAAAACCGCACCGAGTTTCCAAAGGGATACTTCTTCCTGTCGCATAGGTGTTCTTTCCTGTTGCAAAGGTAATAATAAAGCGCGAAAAGGCTGAATTTTTGCAAAATTTCTTCGAAAATGTTTGTCAGATAAAAAAAAGTCCGTATATTTGCAGTCCGCTTTGAAAGAAACGGATTCAAGATCATTGAAAATACTGAAAGATTAGTACAAGAAGCAAGTACCGAAAACTAAGAAACGAGAGCGTCGATTTCTTGAGAA
>CAMIYB010000047.1 GCA_946402945.1 uncultured Bacteroidales bacterium
CCCCTCTGTGGAACCAGGACGAGGAAAATACCCTCAAACTGGCGGACATCTGGGCGATCTTCTGGAACAACCGCATCTGGTACATCATCTCTGTGGTCCTGTGCCTGGCGGTGGCGGTTTTTTATGTATATAAGACGCCTAAGACTTACTCTCGTACTACTCAGGTCATTGTGGATGAGAACGCGGAAAATTCCGCCATGCGTGATCTCTCCTCTTTCGCCACGCCCCGGATGCGTTCCTTCTACAACAACGGGCAGAATGTTTATAACGAGATCCAGGCGATGTCTTCACCGGATCTTATGCAGCAGGTGATTATCCGCCTGGGCTACCAGACCAGTTACAGAGAGTTGCAGCATTTCCGCACCCGCGAGAAATACATTTCATCCTCGCCGATCTTGATGGAGACGGTGGAGCATCCGCTGGTTGGATTCACCTTTGTCGCAAGTCCGCTTGACGAAGAGGACCGTTTTGTTTTAAAAGACTTCCGGGTAGGTCATGACCGCTACCGGAAACTCAAGATTGAAGGGGCCTTGGGCGATACGCTGAACACTCCGGCTGGCCGCTTAATCATTAACCCTACCGCCAACGTGGATACTTGGGAGCATGATATTCGCGTCTCTTGGACCAATTCGATGGCTCGTGCCAAGGCCTACGGTGCCCGCTTGAGCGTCTCATTGGCTGGCAAGGAAACCACGGTGATTTCCCTTACGATGAAGGACCAAATCCCGGCCCGGGCCGAGGCTGTGCTCAATACGCTTATCGAGATCTACAACGAGGACTGGATCAACAATAAAAACAAAGCGGCCGTCAAGACCACGGAGTTTATCAATGACCGTCTGGTCGTCATTCAGAAGGAACTCGGCGGAGTGGAGAACGACCTGAAGAACTACAAGGAGCGTAACCGCATCACCAATATCCAGTCCGTTTCGAGCGCCTACCTCTCCGAGTCTTCTTCCTATGCGGCCAAATCCTTCGAGGTGAACAACCAAATCGCCATCGCCCAGTATATCATGGATTATATGAACGATCCGAAATATGCCGAGGATTTGCTTCCTGCCAATTCTGGACTGAACAATACCTCGGTCAACGACCGGATCAAGCAGTACAACGATGCGCTGATTAACCGCAACCGCCTCCTTGCGCAGAGTAGTGTTGACAATCCGGCCGTGGCGGAACTCAACGTTGCTTTGGGCGATATCAAGGTGTCTATCCGCCGCTCTATTGATAACCTGATAGAAACCCTCAAACTGCAGGCCACCAAGATTAAGGCGCAGGAAGACAAGATTCTGAGCCAGATTGCTTCTACATCCGGGCAGGAGTTGCAGTTGCTCTCCATCGAGCGGCAGCAGAAAGTGAAGGAGCAACTCTATGTCTATCTGCTTCAGAAGCGGGAAGAAAACGAAATTGCTTCGCGCGTGGCCGTTGCTCCGACGCGCGTAATTATGCTGCCGAATGGATCGCCCTATCCGATAGCCCCGAACACCAAGATGATTCTTCTTGTCGCCCTGATCCTGGGCCTGGCCCTGCCTTTCGGCGTCTTTTTCCTGATCAGCCAACTTGACACCCGCGTCAAGTCGCGCGGCGACATCGCCCGGCTCCAGGTGCCCTTCCTCGCGGAAATCCCGCAGATGGGCATCAAGGGCAACTGGTTCCAGCGTCTGCGGGCCGAGCGCTTCAATGACGCCAACTGCAAGATCCTGGTCAAGCCCGGCAAGCGCGACATGATGAACGAGGCCTTCCGCGTGCTGCGTACCAATATCGACGTGATGACGGCCTCGCACGAGGGCTGCCACCGCATCATGGTGACCTCCTTCAACCCGAACGCCGGTAAGACTTTCATTATCATGAACATGGCGGCGTCCATGGCCCTGAAGGGCGCCAAGACCCTCCTGCTTGACCTCGACCTCCGCAAGGCGACCTTGAGCAAGGCGGTGGACAAGAATGCGACGGGTATCGCGGCTTACCTCAATGCCAAGACCGACGAGCTTTCCGGCCACATCCTCCCGCTGGCGGACAACCTGTTCATCCTGCCGGTGGGCGCGCTGCCGCCGAATCCGGCCGAGTTGCTGGTTTCCAGCCGCTTCGAGGGGATGATGGAGGAACTTTCCCGCCAGTTCGACTACATCTTCATCGACTGTCCGCCGGTGGATATCGTGGCCGATACCGCCATCATCGCCAAATATGCCGACATCACCGTGTTCATCATGCGCGCGGGCCTCTTCGACAAGCGCGCCCTGCCCGATGTGGAGGCGCTGTACGCCGACGGCAACTACAACCGCATGGCTGTCATCCTGAACGGCGTCGAGCCCAGTCACCGCGGCTACGGTTATGGCCATTACGGCTATGGCTACGGCAACTACGGCTACGGGTACGGCCATTACGGCTATGGCTATGGCCACTATGGCTATGGCTACGGCCAGGAAGAGGAGGATGCGTAATGCTGTCCTTCCTGCTCGGCAAGAAAAGTCTCTCTGACAGCGGCCTCCTCAAGGGGGCCGTTGACAATCATTCCCATATCCTCCCGGGCGTGGACGACGGCGTGCGGACCCTGGAAGAGTCCCTCGCCATCCTGTCCTATCTCGAAGCGCAGGGCGTGGTCTCCCTGTGGCTGACGCCCCATACGATGGAGGACGTGCCGAACACGACGGCGGGGCTGCAGGCGCGCTTTGCTGACCTGAAAGCCGCCTACGCCGGGCCGATTACCCTCCAACTGGCCTCTGAATACATGATGGACCCGAATTTCGCGGCCCATCTGCGGGAGAAGGACCTGCTCACCCACGGGGGCAAGCGCGTGCTGGTGGAGACCTCGACCTGGTCGCCGCCGCTGGATTTCTGGGAACTGATCGATACGATGATCGTCTCCGGCTACAAGCCCCTGCTGGCCCATCCGGAGCGCTACCGTTACATGACCCAGGCCGACTACGAGCGCCTGCGCTCGCTGGGGGTGCTCTTCCAACTCAACCTGCCTTCCGTCGCCGGGCTCTATGGCTCCGACGTTCAGGCAAAGGCCTTCTCCTTCCTCGATAAGGGCTGGTATTGCATGGTCGGCTCCGACTGCCACCGCCTGAAATCGCTGCAGTCCTGCTTTACGGCGGCGGCCCTTCCCAAGAATCTGCTCAAGAAACTGGAGCCCCTGATGAAGGGGGATTGGTAGGATGCGGACGATACTCGTCACCGGGGCCAACGGGCAGTTGGGCAGGGAGTTGCGGACCCTCTCGGAGGGCCGTCGCGACCGCTTCCTGTTCTCCGATATCACCCAGCCCGGCGGCGAGGACACCCTCTCGCTGGATATCACAAACCCCGATGCCGTGCGCATCGTCTGTGCCTCCGAGCAGGTGGACGTCATCATCAACTGCGCGGCCTACACCGACGTGGAGCGGGCCGAGGGCGACCTGGGCATGGCGGACCTGCTGAACCACAAGGCCGTGGCCGCCCTGGCGGATATCGCCCGGGAGACTGGGGCCCTGCTGGTCCATGTCTCTACCGACTATGTCTTCGACGGGCGGAGCAACCGGCCCTACACCGAGGAGGACGAGCCCGCGCCGACTTCCATCTACGGCATCACCAAGATGATGGGGGAGCGGGCGGTGCTCCGTTCGGGCTGCCGGCACCTGCTGGTGCGTTCGGCCTGGCTGTACTCCCGCTACGGCAAGAATTTCGTGAAGACGATGCTCACGCTGACCGCCTCGAAAAGAAGCATCAAGGTGGTGGCCGATCAGGTGGGCTGCCCGACCTGGGCGGCGGACCTGGCGGAGGCCATCCTGGCCCTGCTGGATGCCGGGGCGACGGGCCTGGTCCATTTCGCCGGCGGCGGCCGGGCTTCCTGGTTCGAACTGGCCGGCGCGGTCAACGTCCTGAGCGGCCACGGCTGCCAGGTGCTGCCCATTCCCTCGTCCGAATATCCTTCCCGCGTTCTCCGGCCGGCCTTTTCAGCGCTGGACTGCTCGCGTTATACGGCCCTTACGGGACGGAGCGTGCCGCAGTGGCACGACTCCCTGGCGGCCTTCCTCAAAGATTATCTTTCCTGAAGATGGATACGCGTTACCGGGATGTCCTCCTGCGCACTTTCCGCGCTTTTATCCGCCTCTGCCAGGAGGAACGGCTTACCTGGTACATGGCCTTCGGCTCGGCCATCGGCGTGGCGCGCCACAGCGGGATGATCCCCTGGGACGACGATATCGACGTGCTGATGCCCCGCGCTGATTATGAGCGGTTTATCCGCCTTCAGTGCGAGGGCTTCCGCATCCTCCATCTCTCCCGGACGGAGGGCGACCTGCCCTTCCCCTATGCCAAATTCTGCGACGCCTCCTCGACCATCTGGGAGATGGAGAAATATCCTTTCGTGTGGGGGGTGTTCATCGACGTCTTCCCGCTGGATTCCGCCTCTGAGGGTGCGGAAGGGGAGCGTTTCTTTCAGGATTATCAGGCGGCCTGGTGGGACTATGTGCGGAGTTTCCGCCAGTTGCGTCCCGTGTCGGCCCGCGAGCGCCTGGTGGAGGCCAAGGACCGCCTCCTGTATCGGCCGCGCCGGGACTCCCTGCGGCAGCGTTTCCTGTCGCTTGACGCCCAGGCCGACCGTCCGGGGAAGTTCTACCGGGTCTGGTGCCTGGAATGGACGGGCCGCTTCCTCCTGCCGAAGGAATGGTTCGCCTCCTCGCGGCTGATGCCCTTCGAAGGCATGCCCGTGCCGCTTCCCATCGGCAACCACGAGTTGCTGACGCGGATTTACGGGGATTACCTGACGCTGCCGCCCGTGGAGGAGCGCGTCTCGAACCACCACCACCGTTTCGTGGACCTGGACCGGGCGCTTTCCTTCGAGGAAGTGAAGAAACTCTGTAAATAAGGAGGAGATATGCGGGTTCTGTGGTTTGCCAATACGCCTTCGAATTACGCCGCCGGCGGGAGCGCCTACAACGGCCAGGGCTGGGTTTCCGCCCTGGAGTCGGCCGTCTCGGGCAAGGTCCAGTTGGGCGTGGCCTTCCTTACGCGGACTTCTCCGCGGGACATGTCGCTGCGGCAGGTCAATGTGTGCAGCCGTAAGGTCAAGTGGGGCAAGGACTTCCGGCACGGGGTCACGTACTATCCCGTCTTCAACGGCTATGACCGCAGCCGCGGCGGCCGTTTTTCGCTCCTGATCCATGGCGATGCCCGCCAGGAGGCCGACCTGGTCGCCGCCTACCGCCGCATTGTGGCGGATTTCCGGCCGGACGTGATCCAGATCTTCGGCTCGGAGCATTCCTTCGGCCTGGTGGCCGCCCATACCGAGGTTCCGGTCATCCTCCATGTCCAGGGCCTGATCGGGCCCTGTTTCCGGTCCTATCTGCCGCCGGGAGCCTCCTGGCGCCGTTTTATCCTGACGCCGCCGCGGCCCGGCCAGATCCTCCAGAAGATTTATACGCGTGAGAAGTTGAAGCGCGCCGCCGCCCGTGAGCAGCGCATCCTCGCCGGCATCCGCTATTACCTCGGCCGGACCGAATGGGACCATGCCGAGGTCCGGAAGATCCGCCCCGACGCCGTGTTCTTCGAGGGCGGGGAACTCCTGCGGCGGCCTTTCTATGAGGCCGATATCGAGGCCGTCGGCTCCCTTCCGTCCCGTCTTTCCCTCGTCACGATCATCTCCGAGGCCCCCTACAAGGGTTTCGACCTCGTGCTCCGTACCGGGCGGCTCCTGCGGGAGGAGTACCGTCTGGATTTCGAGTGGAAGGTGTTCGGCAATGTGGAGCCCCGTTTCTTCGAGGAACTGACCGGCATTTCGGTCGAAGAGGCGGGCATTACCCTTGCCGGCGTCGCGGATGCCTCCGAGCTGGTCGATGCGCTCGGCCATGCCTCCCTCTATGTCCATCCTTCCTATATTGATAACAGTCCCAATGCCGTCTGCGAGGCGCAGTTGCTCGGTGCGGCCGTCGTGGCGACCTCCGTCGGAGGCGTGCCCAGCCTGATCGAGGACGGCCGGACGGGCTTCCTCGTGCGCAGCGGCTCGCCGGACGAGATTGCCGAGCGCGTGGTGGCGATGTACCGCAACAAGGACCTGCTCCGCTCCGTGGGACGGCAGGCCCGGGAGGTCGCCCTGCGCCGCCATGACCGCGAGCGGATCGCGGCCGAACTCCTTGCCGTCTGGCAGCAACTTCTGTAGCCCATGTCCGAGTACCGCCAGGAAAATATGCGCATCGCCCGCAACACCCTGATCGTCTATGTCAGGATGATGCTGGTGATTGTGATCGGCATCCTGTGCACGCGTTTTGTCCTGCAGGCGCTCGGGGCCTCGGACTACGGCCTGTACGGGGTTGTGGGCGGGCTGATCGCCCTCCTGGGGGTGCTCAACACGGCCATGAACACGACGACCCGCCGTTACATCAATTACGAGATGGGGCGGCCGGGGGGCGATCCGAACCGGATTTTCAATATCTGTCTGGTGATCCATATCGGCCTGGCGGCGCTGATCCTCGTCCTGGCCGAGACCATCGGCCTTTTCTACATTTACCATTGGCTTAAACTCGACGACCCGTCCAAACTTCCCGACGCGCTGTTCGTGTTCCAGGTGTCCACGCTTTCGGCCTGCATTTCCATCATCAATCTGCCGTACCAGGGCCTTCTGGAGGCCCATGAGCGCTTTGCGCAGACGGCGGCGGTGGACATCGCGGCGAACCTCCTGCGGCTCGGCGCCGTCATTTTCCTGCTTTCCTACCGGGGGAATGCGCTCCGGCTCTATGCCCTTATTATGGCCGGCATGGCCTTGTTCTCGATGCTGGCCTTCCATCTGCTGTGCCGCCGCCAGTGGCCGGAGGTGATCCGTTGGAAGTTTTTCCGCGACCGGGCCACTTATCGGGATATCATCGTATTCAACAATTATACGGCCCTCAGCGCCGGCGCCTATATCGCCCGGACGCAGGGGAGTACGCTGCTGGTCAATTTCTTCTTCGGGACGGTGGTGAATGCCGGTCTGTCCGTGGCCTACCAGGTGGAGAATTTCTCCGTGATGGGGGTCGGGCGCCTGGGCAATGCCGCCGCGCCGCAGGTGACGCAGAACTACAGCGGGGAGAACCGCGAGCGTTCCCTGGACCTGGTCTATAAGATTTCGCGCTACAGCGCCCTGCTGATGACCGTCATCGTTTTCTGCGCGCTGGTGGAGTTGCCGGCCGTGCTACATCTGTGGCTGCCGGATGTGCCCGAGGGGGCTCTGCTCTTTACGCAATGGACCCTTGTCAGTGCCCTGATCCGTTCTTTCGCGGGCGGGACGCAGACGCTCGAGCAGGCGACGGGGCGGATCAAATGGTTCCAGATCACCAACAGTACGCTTTCGCTTGCATGCCTTCCCGTCGGTTTTGTCCTGTTCCGCCTGGGTGCGCCGGCCGTGACGATTATCTGGGTGTATATCGCCTACACGGTGATTTACCGCGTGGTCGAACTCTGGCTGCTCCACCGGCTCCTGTCTTTCGAGGTGGGCCGTTTCCTGCGGAAGGCCTATCTCCGTCCGGTCATCGTGGTGGCGCTCATGGTGGTGTGGATGCTGCTCTACCGCCTGGTCGTTCCTGCCACCCTGTCAGTCTGGGGCTCCCTGGCCGGGATCGCAGCGACCTTCCTGGCAGTCGGACTGCTGGCATTTTTTGTCGGCTGTTTTCCCTGGGAACGGGAAGCCGTAATGCGTTTGTTTCCTTGCAGAAAGGAAGTGAAAAACCGCCGAAAGGTCGGATTTGACTCGTAAAATGCCGTTTTGGTATAAAATTTGTAGTAATTTGGTCGCTTTTTGAGAAAATACTTTTTAACTTAATAACAAACAAAATGAAAAAGATTGTTTCTATGCTTTTCGCAGCGGGTATGCTGCTGATGGGTGCGGATGCTTTCGCGCAGTCGGGTCTTGGTGTCAACCTTGGTTTCATCGGTGCTTCCGATATCCAGAAAGCGGGTGGCAAGACCAGCGATCCCTATGCTACTCAGGGCTTCTATGTGGGCGCGAGTTATGACCTCGAGGTCATCTCCAACCTCTACATCACCCCGGGGCTGGAGTTCCGCATGCTGACCGCCAAGGAGTCCTATCCGGTCCTCGGTGAGGGTACGAACACCCTGATGAGCGCCGCTGTTCCGGTCGATTTCAAGTATGTCATTCCGATCGGTAGCAATTTCAAGGTGTTCCCGCTGATCAATGTGACCTTCAACATCGGTATTTCCAATACCTACAAGATTGCCGACAGCACCTATGATTACTATGCCGGCAAGCTTTCCGCTGGTAACGCCTCCCTTTCCGGCCTTGGTCAGGAGAACCGTTTCGACATCGCCGCGGGTGTCGGTGCAGGTGTCGATATTTTCGACAAGATCCGTATCAAGGGTGGTTACAACTGGGGTGCTATCAATCTCGTCAAGGACGGTGATAAGGACAACAGCCTCTTCCGCAACTACTTCTACGTAGGTGTCGCTTATCTGTTCTAATCCTTTCCGGACATACTATCCAGGGTGGCCTGAGTCGGAATGACTCGGGCCATTCTTTTTGTATTTTACAGTCGTCCGGGGATAAGCCTCTCCGTTTTTGTAACGTGGCCGCCCGTGGCCGAGCCACCCCAAAAATTGGAAATTTTCGGGGACCCCGGAGTCCTTCCCTTCGAGGGGCCCAAACTTGTTTGGGAGGGACGAGGGCTCGCCAGAGCCCGAAGGTGGAAAAAATGGAGAGGCTTATCCCCGGACCGTTGGCCACCTGACGCAAGGCATTAATTTTGAAATCTTACTGATTATAGTTATATTTGCAAGTTACTGCCAATTTGGCAAAACAGAGAGAATAAAGCAAGCCAGTCTCTGCGGAGATTGATAATAAAAAGGTTATAAAAGCGATATGGGATTTTCAGATATTTTCCGGAAGTTATTCGGCTCCAAGGCCGACAAGGATATGAAGCAGCTGCGGCCGGTCCTCGACAAGATTCTCGCTGCCTACGAAGGCATCGACAAACTGTCGAATGACGAGTTGCGTGCCGCCAGCGAAGACCTCAAACGCCGCATTCGGGAGGTCGAGGCGCCCTTCGAGCAGCGGATCGAGGAGATCCGCACCGAACTCGAGAAGGACATCCCGGTGAGCGAGAAAGAGAAACTCGCCACCGAATCCGACAAACTCGTCAAAGACGAAGACCAGGCCATCGAGAAAATCCTGGACGAAATCCTCCCGGAGGCCTTCGCCATCATGAAATCCACCGCCCGCCGCTTTGCCCAGAACGAGCGCATCGAAGTCACTGCCTCCGACTTCGACCGGAGCCTCAGCGCCGCCGGAAAGGATTTCGTCGAAATCGACGGCGACAAGGCCGTCTGGCACAACCACTGGGTCGCCGGCGGCAACGAAATCACCTGGGACATGGTCCATTACGACGTCCAGCTCATCGGCGGCACCGTCCTCCATCAGGGCAAGATCGCCGAAATGGCCACGGGTGAAGGCAAAACCCTCGTCGCCACCCTCCCGGTCTTCCTCAATGCCCTCGCCGGCAAAGGCGTCCACGTTGTCACCGTCAACGACTACCTCTCCAAACGTGACTCCGAATGGATGGGGCCGCTTTATCAGTTCCATGGCCTTTCGGTCGACTGCATCGACAAGCACCAGCCCAACAGCGACGCCCGCAAACGTGCCTACAACTGCGATATCACTTTCGGTACCAACAACGAATTCGGCTTCGACTACCTGCGTGACAACATGGCCGTCAGCCTGAACGACCTGGTCCAGCGCAAGCACCATTATGCCATCGTCGATGAGGTTGACTCCGTCCTTATCGACGACGCCCGTACCCCGCTCATTATCTCCGGTCCTGTGGCCAAGAGCCAGGCCGACGAGCAGTTCATCGAGTTCCGCCCCTACGTCGAGCGCCTCTACACCATGCAACGCTCCTTCGTCACCACCACGCTCAACGAGGCCAAGAAGGCCATCGCGGCGGGGGACGAGGCCGAAGGCGGCAAACTCCTGCTCCGTTGCCACAAGGGCCTCCCGAAATACCAGCCGCTCATCAAGTTCCTCAGCGAGCCCGGCATGAAGCAGATCCTCCAGAAGTCGGAGAATTATTACATGCAGGACAATGAGCGCGAGATGCCCGTCGTCACCGACCCGCTCTACTTCGTCATCAACGAGCAGCAGCACTCCGTGGATATGACCGACAAGGGCCACGAGGTCCTGGCCGGCAGCGTGGGCAACGACGATTTCTTCGTCCTTCCGGACGTCGGGTCGCGTCTGGCGGAGATTGAAAAACAGGAACTTACGCCTGTCGAGAAGCAGGAGCAGAAGGACGCCCTCATGGAGGATTTCGCCCTCAAGAGCGAGCGGGTCCACACGATGATCCAACTCCTGAAGGCCTATGCCATGTTCCAGAAGGACGTCGATTACGTCATCGTGGACGGCAAGGTCAAGATCGTGGACGAGTCCACGGGCCGTATCATGGAAGGCCGCCGCTGGAGCGACGGACTCCACCAGGCCGTCGAGGCCAAGG
>CAMIYB010000048.1 GCA_946402945.1 uncultured Bacteroidales bacterium
CTGGATATTAAGAAAGGTGTTTCGATAATCCCCTAAACCACAAAGACTTCCATTTTACGCGTTTTTGCCCAGTCCTGATATAGGTTTACCGAGGTTGAACAGTTGGTATTTTAGACACATTACATTTGCATGGAGGGTAAGAGCTTGATTGTAGACAAGCAACGAAAAAAAACGGTATAGATATCCAGACAGTTTGTTTTGATTATTGTAAGTTCGTGAGACAGATAGCCTCCACACTGATTTCAATTCTTGCTACCTGCCGGACGCATTGACGGGGCAATCACGCTTAGAAGTTACTGTGGTGCACATCGCTTTGTCAATGCGGCAAAGGGGTCTTTCGGAAATCTGCCTCAGAGGGTGCTCTGGATCGGGTCGTCGAAAAGTGGTCTGGACACATTGACATGGCAATCGGGCTTAGAAGGTACTGTGAGGCACATCGCGTTGTCGATGCGGCAAAAAAGGGGGATGCAGATGATGGGTGGTGCTCCTGCAGGTCCGGTTTGGGGACCTGCAGGAGCACTTTTGGGGTGTTTTTGATCCTGCCGGTCCAGTGCGTGGACCTGCAGACGCACTGAAAGGGTTGTTGCTGTCACCGCTGCCGGCGGAAACGATGGCCGGCAGCTACAAGCACGCGGATGCTGCTTAGCGAGCTCGATATAGCGGCTCGCAGCGCCCCGCGGCTTGTTGCCAGAGTGGAGAGGGGAGCGGGCAGTGCGGGTGCTCCTGCCGGTCCAGACTGGGGACCTGCAGGCGCACTTAAGGGTTCGTTGCTGGCACCGCTGCCGGCGGAAACGGCGGCCGGCAGCTACAAGCGCGCGGATGCTGCCTGGCGAGCTCGACACAGCGGCTCGCGGCGCCCAGCGGCTTGTTGCCAGAGCGGGAACGGAGCGAGAATGGATTCCCGGTCAAGCCGGGAATGACCGAGGGGGGTCGAGCCGGGGATGACGGAGGGGGTCGAGCCGGGAATGACGGAGGATGGTCGAGCCGGGAATGACGGAGGGGGTCGAGCCGGGGATGACGGAGGGTGGTCAAGCCGGGAATGACGGATTAATTGGGATTTGGCTGAGTGCTGATAGGTGGTAAATAAATTGCCACCCATGAGCAAAAAGGGCCGATTTTGCTGGTAGGTGGTCGGAATTATACCAGCTATGAGCACCTGTGAATAATGCTAAGAGCCATTTATCGGTCCGCCTGGCCCTTCAGCCAGAAGGGGATAGGTGCCCAAAAGGGACTAAATAACAATCTGTTTCCTGCGCGGATTTGGTGTGTTCTCCGCGAGGGTGAGCGAGGGGTGGGCGAGGGGCGGAATTGTCCAGTGCGAGAGGGGAAAGGCGATTTTTTTTGCTCTTTTGCGAAAGAATCCGTAAATTGCGGGATAAATGCAGGGGTAGGACCTGCGCAAAGGGTTAGAAAGATGAAACGAATTACTATCCGTGATGTTGCGAGGGAGGCAGGCGTCTCCGTAACATTGGTCTCGTTCGTGATGAACGCGAAGCGGGACAAGAATGGCCGTTTGGACTGTCCGGTGAATCCGGAAACCGCCGACCGCGTGCTGGAGGTGGCTTCCCGGCTGGGATATCGCCGCAATTTCGCGGCGGCCTCGCTTCGCAGCGGGCGCTCCAACACGATCGCCGTCATCCCCAATGACATCTCCAATAAGTTCTTCGCCGGCATCTCCCGCTGCATCGAGGACAAAGCCCATCAGCTGGGATACACGGTGTTCTTCGCCAGCAGCGACGAGGACGGCGAGAAACTCGGCAACGTCATGGAGGCCGTCATCGCCCACAACGTGGACGGCATCATCGTCGCGCCCTGCACCGGAGGCGACGCGGCCATCGCCAAGGTGGTCGATGCCAAGGTGCCCGTGGTCCTGCTCGACCGCGATGTCGAGGGCCTCAAGGGCGTCGGCAAGGTGCTGCTGGACGATGTGGCCGCCGGACGGATGGCCACCGACCTCCTGCTGGACGAGGGCTTCAAGAAGGTGGAGATGATTTCCTATACCCTTGGCATCTCCTCGCTTTCGGAACGCGAGACGGGTTACCGGCAGGCCATGACGGACCGCCGTCTGGACGAAAAGGTCCACTACACCACCTACGGCGATGCCGAGGCCGACGTGGAGCGCATCATCCGTGATGCCGTCGCCCGCGGGGTGGACGCCATCTTCCTTCCGACCTACTCCCTCTCCGCCCTGGTCCTGGCCACCCTCAAGAAACTCGGGCTCAAGACCCCGAAAGACCTGGCCGTGGTCGGCTTCGACGAGAGCGACATCTACAGCCTCTACGAGACCACTGTCACCCATATCGTCCAGCCGCTCAAGGAGTTGGGCGAAAAGTCCGTGGAGATCCTCATCGACATGATCCACGGCAACGCAGCGGAAAGCATCATTCTTACCCCGACCCTGATCAAGGGCGGTTCCACCCAAAAAGCATAAACCATGAGACTGGACGGCAGACGCGAAAGCGTCAATGTAGACGACCGCCGCGGCGTCGGCGGAAAAGCCATCGGCATCGGAGGCATCGGCGGACTGCTGATCGCCGGCATCATCTATCTGCTCACCGGGCAGGTCGTGGACCCCAGCCAACTGGCCCTCCCCACGGAAACCGGCACCGGGCAGGTGGAGTTCACCCAGGAGGAACAGGAACTCGCTTCCTTCTCCAAGAAGATCCTGGCGGGCACGGAAGACGTCTGGACCGCCTATTTCGCCAAGAACAACCTGGGCAGTTACGTTTCCCCGACCATGGTTCTCTACACCGGATCCACCCAGTCGGGCTGCGGCACGGGCAG
Organism: uncultured Bacteroidales bacterium; assembly: GCA_946402945.1. Taxonomy (GTDB): domain Bacteria; phylum Bacteroidota; class Bacteroidia; order Bacteroidales; family UBA932; genus Cryptobacteroides. The sequence continues at coordinate 2,785 of CAMIYB010000048.1, forward strand.
CGCCTCCATGGGCCCCTTCTACTGCAGCGCGGACCAATGCCTCTACATCGACCTGAGTTTCTTCTCGTCCATGAAGCAGCAACTCGGGGCCGACGGGGACTTCGCCTACGCCTATGTCATCGCGCATGAGGTCGGACACCATGTCCAGAACCTGCTCGGGACCCTCGGCAGCGCCCACAGGGAGATGGCGCGCGTCGGCAAGGCGGAAGCCAACCGCATCAGCGTCCGCATCGAACTACAGGCCGATTTCCTGGCCGGCGTCTGGGCCCATCACGACAACGCCATGTTCTCGTCCATCGAGCCGGGCGACATCGACGAGGCCATCCGCTGCGCGTCGGTCATCGGAGACGACTACCTCCAGAAGAAAGCCCAGGGCTATGCGGTGGAGGAGTCCTTTACCCACGGGACGGCCGCCCAGCGCAAAAGATGGCTGAACAAGGGTCTCCAGACCGGAGACATCCGCCAGGGCGACACTTTCAGCCTGCGTGACGGACAATTGTAGCACAAGGGGCCGAACGGCCCTTTTTTTAATGGAAAGACAATGAAACATTTCACTTTACCGCAGGACGGAGGCCTCATCGAGGACAACCTTCCCAAGGGCATCCTCCACAGTTTCGAGAAAATTTCCACCGAAATCTATCCCGATTCGACCGGGGCCAGTGACCGCATTGCCGATATCATCATCCAGGCCGTCGCGGACTTCCAGGCAGCGGGCGGGGGCCGTCCCTTCCGTCTGGGCCTGACCACCGGCGCATCGCCCGTTTCCCTGTACAAATGGCTGACCCGCCGTTACCGCGAAGGCCGCATCTCCTTTGCCAACGTCGAGGTCTATTCCATCGACGAATACTATCCGCTGGGCGAAAACAAGGCCCAGTCCCGCAACCACCGCCTCTTCCGTGAACTCCTCGATCAGGTGGACATCCCCCGGGAAAATATCCATATTCCCGACGCCACCGTCCCCGGAGGCCAGGTGTCGGAATATTGTGCGGCTTACGACAAGGCCGTCCGCGGGCTCGACCTGCTGGTCATCGGCCTGGGCGAGCACGGGCAGGTCGGTTTCAACGAGGCCGGCGCCTCCGAGAAGAGCCGCACGCGCGTGGTACGCCTTTCCTACCGCAGCCGCAAGCGCCAGGCAAAGAACTTCAACGGCAACCTCGACGTCACCCCCGAGACGGCCATCACCATCGGCATCGACACGATGATGAGCGCCCGCCGGATCATCCTCATGGCCTGGGGCGAGGCCAAAGCCGAGGCCGTCCGCCGCGTCGTGGAAGGCGACATCGACCCGTCCTACGCCGCCTCCTACCTCCAGAAGCACGACGATATCACCCTCTTCGCCGACGAGACCTCCGCGGGGCTGCTGACCCGCATCGTATCGCCCTGGGTGGTAGGCCCCTGCCGCTGGAGCGACAAATTCAAGCGCAAGGCCGTGGTGTGGCTCTGCCAGAAAGTCGGCAAGCCCATCCTCAAACTGACCCAGCAGGACTACCTCGACAACTACCTGGGCGAACTGCTGGAACGCTACGGCCCCTTCGACAAGATCAATATCGGGGTCTTCAACGACCTCCAGCACACCATCACCGGCTGGCCGGGCGGCAAACCCAATGCCGACGATTCGACCCGCCCGGTGAAATCCCTTCCCTTCCCGAAGAAGGTCCTCGTCTTCTCCCCGCACCCCGACGACGACGTGATCTCGATGGGCGGCACGCTCATCCGCCTGGTCGAACAGGGCCACGATGTACATGTGGCCTATCAGACCTCCGGCGACCTGGCGGTCCATGACGACGTGGTGATCCAGCACATGGATGCCGCCGCGCAGCTGGGCCTGGGCGACCGCCTCGGGGAAGTGGAGGCCATGATCGCCGCCAAGCGTCCCGGCGAGCCGGAGCCGAAAGAGCTCCTGGCGCTGAAAGCCGCCATCCGCCGCAGCGAGGCGCGCTCCGCCGACCGTTCTTTCGGGATGGACGTCGCGACCCATGTCCATTTCCTCAACCTGCCCTTCTACGAGTCCGGCGGCGTGACCAAACTGCCGCGGACCCAGGCCGACCTCGATATCATCAAGCGGCTGATTCTTGACCTGCATCCCGACCAGATCTACATGGCCGGCGACCTGGCCGACCCGCACGGTACCCACCGCGTGTGCACGGAAGCGGCACTGGAGGCCATCGAGCAACTCAAGGCGGAAGGCCAGACCTGGCTGGAACAGACCCATATCTGGCTCTACCGCGGCGCCTGGATGGAGTGGGAACTCGGGCGCGTGGATATGGCCGTCCCGCTGAGCCCGGACGAGGTCATCAAGAAACGCCACGCCATCTACCGCCATCTCTCCCAGAAGGACATCGTGCCCTTCCCGGGCGACGATTCCCGCGAGTTCTGGCAGCGGGCCGAGGAGCGTACACAGAATACCGCCCGCCTCTACGACGAACTCGGCATGGCGGAATACCAAGCCATTGAAGTATTTCTAAAACTTTGTTAATATGCGTGTTATTATTCGAGACGACAAAAAGACCGCTTCCCTCTGGGCAGCGCATTACATTGCCGCTAAAATCAAAGAGAAGGCCTCCCGTACCGACAAACCCTTCGTCCTCGGCCTTCCGACGGGCTCCACGCCCATCGATACCTATGCCGAACTGATCCGCATGGTGAAGGACGGCGAACTTTCCTTCCGCAACGTCATCACCTTCAATATGGACGAGTATGTCGCCCTGCCGAAGAGCCATCCCGAAAGTTACTGGTCCTTCATGCACCGCTACCTCTTCGACCATATTGACATCCCGGCGGAGAATATCCATATCCTCAACGGCAACGCCCCCGATCTGGCGGCTGAATGCGCGGCCTATGAAAAGGCCATCGTCGCGGCCGGCGGCATCGACCTCTTCCTCGGCGGCGTGGGCGAAGACGGCCACATCGCCTTCAACGAGCCTTTCTCCTCCCTGAATTCCCGCACACGGGTCATCACCCTCACCCAGGACACCCTGGAGGTCAACTCCCGTTTCTTCGACAACGACCCGAACCAGGTGCCCAAGCAGGCCATGACCGTGGGCGTGGCGACCGTCCTGGATTCCAGGGAAGTGCTCATCCTCGTGTTCGGCAGTAAGAAGCAGCGCGCCCTCCGTGACGCCGTCGAAGGACCGATGTCCCACTATTGCACCCTTTCCGGCCTTCAGGGCCATCCCGCCGGCACCATCGTCTGCGACGAGGCCGCCGTGGGCGAACTCAAAGTCAATTCGTACCGCTACTTCAAAGCAGTTGAGGCAGTGGAAAAACCTTAATCTAACGTTATGGCAAAAACAGCAGAACTCCAGAAAATCTCCTCGCAGGTGCGGAGAGATATCATCAGGATGGTCACCATGGCCGGTAACGGTCACCCGGGCGGTTCCCTTTCGTCGACCGACATCCTGACGGCTTTGTATTTCGGCGTCATGAAGCAGGATCCGGCCACCTGGACCCGCAGCGGCAAGGGACAGGATATGTTCATCCTTTCCGCCGGCCACCTGGCCCCGGTCTATTACGCCGTCCTCGGCCGCGCCGGCTATTTCCCGGTGAGCGAGATGGCGACCCTCCGCAAGTTCGGGACGCGTCTCCAGGGCCACCCGTCCATCGAGCACGGCCTGCCGGGTATCACCCAGCCTTCCGGCTCCCTCGGACAGGGCCTTTCCGCCGCCGCCGGCCTCGCCCTCGGCAAGAAGATGGATGGAGAGGACAACTACGTGTACACCCTCTGCGGTGACGGTGAGACCGAGGAAGGCCAGATCTGGGAAGCCGCGATGTTCGCCGCCCACCATGGCCTGGACAACCTGATTGCCATGACCGACTGGAACCACCAGCAGATCGACGGGACCGTCGAGGATGTGGCCGGGGAAGGCGACCTCGTGGAGAAATGGAAGGCTTTCGGCTGGAATGTCCTCGAATGCGACGGCCACGATATCGCGGCCATCGTCGCCATCCTGGAGAAGGCGAAAGGCCTGCGCAACGGCAAGCCGGTGATGATCCTCTTCCATACGGAGATGGGCCACGGCGTCGATTTCATGGCCGGAACGCACAAGTGGCACGGCAAGGCTCCTTCCGTGGAGCAGTGCGAGGAAGCCATGAAGCAACTGGAAGAAACCTTAGGTGATTTTTAATGGATTGCAATATGAAAAAGTATATCGATACAGGAAAGAAAGACACCCGCAGCGGCTTCGGCGCCGGTTTGTATGAGGCCGGAAAGGCCGATTCCCGCGTGGTCGCGCTGACCGCCGACCTGAAGGGTTCCCTCAAGATGGATGCCTTTGCCAAGGAATTCCCGGAGCGTTTCGTCCAGTGCGGCATCGCCGAGGCCAACATGGTCGGCGTCGCCGCCGGTCTGGCCATCAACGGCAAGATTCCCTTCGCCGGGTCCTTCGCCGAGTTCATCACCGGCCGCGTCTATGACCAGATCCGTCAGGAAGTGGCCTACGGCAATACCAACGTCAAGTTGGCCTCCTCCCACGCCGGCATCACCCTCGGCGAGGACGGTGCCACGCACCAGACCATGGAGGACATCGCCCTCATGCGCGCTCTGCCGAATCTGGTGGTGATCAACCCCTGCGACTTCAACCAGACCAAGGCCGCGACCATCGCCGCCGCGAAGTACGAGGGCCCTGTGTATCTGCGCTTCGGCCGTCCGTCTGTGCCGAATTTCACCGATCCGGACGAGGAGTTCGTCATCGGGAAGGCCTATGTCCTGAACGAAGGCAAGGATGTGACCCTGATCGCCTGCGGCCATCTCGTATGGGAAGCCCTGCAGGCCGCCGAGGCCCTGGAAGCCGAAGGCATCTGCGCCGAAGTCATCAACATCGCGACCATCAAACCGCTGGACGAGGAAGCCATCGTCGCTTCCGCCCTCAAGACCAAGGCGGTAGTCGTTGCCGAAGAGCACAACAGCGGCGGCGGCCTGGGCGAGCTCGTGGCAGGTGTCCTGGCCCGTCGCGCCCCGACTCCGATGGAGATGATCAATGGTGGCGACCGCTTCGGTCAGACCGGTACGCCGGCCGAACTGATGGCCGCCTACGGTCTTGACGCCGCCCACATCGTGGAGGCCGCCAAGAAGGCTGTCGCCCGCAAATAGCGAGGGGGATCAGGCAAACATACCGTCCCGCATGAAAAGGGACCGGTCGCAGAGGGCGGCCAGTTCCGGATCATGGGTGACAATGACAATCGTCTGGCCGAACTGGTCACGGAGCTGGAAGAACAGCCTGTGCAGTTCGGCCTTCGTCTTGCTGTCGAGATTGCCGGACGGTTCGTCGGCAAAGAGGATGGAGGGGCTGTTGATCAGGGCCCGGGCGATGGCGACACGCTGCTGCTCGCCGCCGGAAAGTTCGGAAGGTTTGTGGGAGATCCGGTCCTGCAGGCCGAGGGTCTCGAGCAGTTCCATCGCCCGGGGCCGCGCCTGCCGTTCGCTGCGTCCGGCGATGAAGGCGGGAATCAGGACGTTCTCCAGGGCGGTAAACTCCGGAAGGAGGTGATGGAACTGGAAGACGAAGCCGATTTCCTGGCCCCGGAAGGCCGAGAGGGCCTTGCTGCCGAGTTTTAGCACGTCGGTGCCGGCGATTTCCAGGGTGCCGGCGTCGGGCGTACTCAGCGTGCCCAGAATCTGGAGCAGCGTGGACTTGCCGGCGCCGGAGGCACCCATGATGGAAACCACCTCGCCTTTCTCTGCCTGAAAGTCGATGCCCTTGAGCACCCGGAGGGTCCCGAAACTCTTTTCGATACCTTCGGCCTTGACGATCATCTTAAAAATCCTTACCTTTGCAGGGTCATCGGGGTGTGGCGCAGTTGGCTAGCGCATCTGGTTTGGGACCAGAGGGTCGCAGGTTCGAGTCCTGTTACCCCGACTTTCCCTAATTTAAATATCCATCGCATAACTGCGACGGCGCATGAATTCATGCGTAGTGAAAATGCCGTCGAACACCGACTGGACCTTGTAGTTGGTCTCCAACTGCGGATTGGCCAGCATCGTGGTGACGCCGTATTTGTGGCAGCTGTCCAGCAGGTCCTTGAAAATCAGGACGCTGGCACCCTTGCCCTGGTATTCCGGCAGCACGCCGATCAGGAGGGCCTCCAGCGTATCGGTCTTGCGCAGGGCCCGCAGCAGGGGAATGAAGCCGAAGGGCAGGAGCCGGCCCCGGGCCTTCTGGATGGCCTTCGAAAGGGAGGGCACGCAGATGGCGAATCCCACCACCTTGTCCTCCTCGTTGACGATGATCGAGACGAAATCCGTATTGAGAATGGGGATATAGGTCTTCAGATAACCGTCAATCTGCCTGTCCGAAAGCGGGATGAACTCGTAGAGTTGGGCGAAGGCGGTGTTGAGCAGGTGGAAGAGTTCCTTGCCGTAGCGCTTGTTCTTCTCCTTCATGGACATGCCGGAGACGGCATGGAGCCCGAAGCGCTTCTCCACCAGGGCGGCATACTGCATCTGCGGCAGGTCTTCCTGGGGGATATCCACGATCTTCTGCGTCCAGTCGGCATCCTTGACAAAGCCCACTTTCTCCAGCAACTCGCCGTAATAGGGGTAGTTGTAGATGACCGTGAAGGGCGAGAGATGGTCGAATCCCTCCACCAGCAGGCCTTCCTTGTCCATGTCCGAGAAGCCCAGCGGCCCCTTGATGCGGGTGCAGCCGCGGGCCTTGCCCCAGGCGACGACAGCCCCGATCAGGGCCTGGACCACTTCGAGGTCGTCGATGAAATCAATCCAGCCGAAACGGACCACCTCTTCCTTCCAGTGCTCGTTGGCCCTGTGGTTGATGATGGCGGCCACGCGGCCGACGATTTCTCCGTCGCGCAAGGCCAGGTACAGCTCGCGCTCGCAGAAATCGAGGGCGGCGTTCCGGGGACCGAGCGTGTCGAACTCGTCCGACAGGAGGGCGTGGACCCAGTTGGGATTGTCCTTGTAGAGTTTCTCCGGAAAGACGATGAAGCGGCGCAGGTCCCGTCGGGAACTGACCACCTGGATCTGGACAGACATGGCTACAGGTTCTGGTTGACCTTCTTCCAGTCCGCAACGGCCGGGATGATGCCCAGGGCGATGATCTCGTCACGCATCTTCACGAGGTGCTCGTAGGAGGCGTCGAGAGCGGCCATTTCTTCGGCCGTGCCTTCCGGTTTGGTGAAGTGGCAGCCGGTGGCGTCGATGACGGTCGGCATGGCCATCATGACGTTCTTGTATTTCCCTTCATTGACATAGGTGCCGGCCGGCCAGGTGAAGGCCTCGCCGCCCATGGCGCCTTCGATCATCTTGACCGCCTGGTAGGCAGGGCTCTGGAAGGAGCTGCGGCCGCGGAGTTTGATGATGTTGGAGCCACCCTGGATCGTGTCGTGCTTGATCTGGGCGAAACGCTCTTCGCTCAGGCCGCACTCGGCAAGGGGCTTGCCGTCGATCTTGACCTGGGAGGCGAAAACCGCCATGGCC
>CAMIYB010000049.1 GCA_946402945.1 uncultured Bacteroidales bacterium
CAGGACCAGAATCAGGACCAGAATCAGGATCAGAAGCAGGACCAGGATCAGAAGCAGGACCAGAATCAAGATCAGCAGAACCAGAATCAGAATCAGGATCAGCAGAACCAGGATCAGAACCAGGATCAGCAGAATCAGCCGGAGCAGCAGGATGCGAAGATTTCGCCCAAACAGGCCCAGCAGATGCTCCAGGCCATCCAGAACAAGGAACAGGAGACCCAGGACAAGGTCAAGAAAGCCGAGGCTGCCCTGCTGAAGTCGCGTCAGAAGGATAAGAATTGGTAGGATTATGAAAAAGTTGTTGCTCAGTAGTATAGTATGTCTGATCGCCCTGGTGGCCGGGGCACAGACCCTCAGGGTGCAGGGGCCTGCCGTCGTCGGCCTGGACGAGCAGTTCAACCTCACTTTTGTCTTTGAAGGGGAGGAGCAGCCCAGCGATTTCTCCTGGCCGGCCAGCGCTGAATTCAAAGTGGTATGGGGCCCGCAGAAGGGATCCTCCACCAGTATCCAGATTATCAACGGGAAGACGACCCGCTCCGTCCAGCATACCTTTACGTACGTGCTGATGCCCACGGCCAAGGGAAAATTCCCCCTGCCGTCTGCCTCGGTGAAGGTCAAGGGCCAGACCGTCTCCTCGCAGCCGTTCCTGATCGAAGTGGTGGGCAACGGCGCAAGCGCACCTTCGGGCGGTCAGTCCGCCTCCCAGTCCCGGCCGCAGCAACCGTCCGCTACGGGTGAAATCGCCGCCGACGATTTGTTTATGCGGCTGATCCTGAGCCGGAACCGCGCCGTGGTAGGGGAGCCCGTGACCGCCACGCTCAAACTCTACCAGCGGGTGAGCATTTCCGGCGTGGACGACGCCCGCCTGCCTTCTTTCGACGGGTTCTGGAGCCAGGAGACGGAAACGGCTTCCCAGATCCAGTTCCGCCGGGAAACCTACAATGACAAGATTTATGAAGCGGCCGTGCTCAAGCGCTGGGTGCTGATTCCGCAACGGACCGGCGACATCCGCATCGATCCCTCCGAACTCATGTGCGCGGTCAATGTGCGGGCCCCGCGCCGCTCCGGCAGTATTTTCGACGATTTCTTCGATGACGGTTACCGGACCGTGCGCAAACGCATCTCGACGCCGGCGCTGACTTTCCACGTGGATCCGCTGCCCGCCGGCGCTCCGGCTTCCTTCGGCGGCGGTGTCGGGGAATTCACCCTCTCGGCCCGTCTGACGAAGGATTCCCTGCGCACCCATGATGCCACTTCGCTGAAAGTGACCCTGTCCGGCCGGGGCAATGTATCGCTGCTCGAGGCCCCGAAGGTTTCTTTCCCTCCGGACATGGACGTCTATGATACCAAGGCCACGGAGAATACCGACAAGGCCTCCGGCGGCATTTCCGGCAGCAAGACCTTCGAATACCCCTTCATCCCGCGCAGCCACGGTGAGTTTACCATCGGGCCGGTGCAGTACACCTACTATGATGTGAAGCAGGGACGTTATGTGACCCTGACTTCGCAGCCGATGACCCTCCGGGTGGCCAAAGGCAATGTCCAGGAGGCCGCTCCGGGCGGCCCGACCCTCCCGCAGGTGGAACGCAAGGGCGTCCGCAACCTGGGAGACGATATCCGCTATGTGGCGACCCGTCGTCCCGACTTGTCCCGAAGGAGTGTTTTCCTGGTCGGTTCCGTACGGTACTGGGTGACGGCGATGCTGCTGGTTCTCGCCGCGCTGGCCATTTGGCTGGGCCTGCGGCGCGCGGCGGCCCGCAAGGCCGATGTGGCCGGCGCACGGAACCGCGCCGCTACCAAACAGGCGCTCCGGCGGCTGAAGACGGCCCACGATTTCCTGGAGAAAGACCTCCAGACTGCTTTTTACGAGGAGCTGCACCGTGCCCTGCTCGGCTTTGTCGCCGACAAACTGAACATCGGAGCCGAGGATCTCAACAAAGAGACCATCGCCCAGCGGCTTTCGGAAGGCGGGGTGCCCGAGGGGTCCGTCCAGGCCTTTACGGATTTGCTGGATGCCTGTGAATTCGCCCGGTACGCCCCTTCGGGCGGGAACGAGGCCATGGCGGCCCACTACCGGACGGCCGTCGATACCATTTCATCCATCGATGCTTCCATGAAGAAAAAACCTTCCGTGGCGGCCCGGGCCCTGCTGGCCCTGCTGCTGCTCGCGCCGCTTTCCGCCCGGGCGCAGGAGGCCCCGACGCCGGAGCAGCGCTGGGACCTTGGTCTTGCGGCCTATGAAGAGGGACAGTGGGAAGAGGCCTATGACAACTGGAAGGCCCTCAGCGGGGAAGGGGTGGAAAACGTCGCCCTGACCTACAATCTCGGCAATGCCGCCTTCAAGGCCGGCCGCCTGCCCGAGGCCATTCTCTGGTGGGAACGGACCCTCCGCCTGGACCCGTCCCATGCGGATGCCCGTTTCAACCTCGACCTGGCCCGGACCCAGACGCAGGACCGCATCGACGAAGTCCCGGAGTTTATCCTCAAGGCCTGGAACCGGAAACTCTGCTACGGCCTTTCGTCCAATACCTGGGCGGTGCTGTCGCTCGTGCTGCTGGCCCTGACCCTGGGGCTGGTGCTGCTGTTCCTGCTGGCTCCGCGCCAGGGCGCCCGCCGCGCCGGATTCTTCGCCGGCCTGGCGACCCTGCTGCTGACCCTGCTCTGTTTCCATTTCGCCCGCTGGCAGTATAAGGATTTCCGCCGGGATGACGCCGCCATCGTGATGGTCCCCGTCTCCACGGTGAAGAGTTCGCCTTCCGCCGGTTCGGCCAAGGATCTCTTCGTCCTCCACGAAGGGACGAAGGTACGCCTGCTCGACGATGTGGGCGAGTGGAAGAACATTTCCCTTGCAGACGGCCGCCAGGGCTGGATCAGGGGCGATGAAATCGAGATTATCTGACAATCGTACACGAAACCTGATAGCCATGACAAAACATTTTTTTCTGGCAGCGTCCCTGCTGACCGCCTGTTTCTTTTCCGCCGTTGCAGCGGAAGTTCCCGACTGGCAGAATCCCGCCGTTTTCGAGCGGAACCGCCTTCCGATGACGGCCACTTTCCAAACCGACCAGCAGCAGACCCTGTCGCTGAGCGGCGAGTGGAAATTCCGTTTCTTCGACAACCCGAATCTGGTGCAGGGCGGTTTCGAGGCCCCTGCCTTCGATGACGCCGCATGGGATACCATGCCCGTTCCCGGGCTCTGGGAACTCAACGGATACGGCGATCCGCTCTATGTCAATATCGGATATGCCTGGCGTGGCAATTATGAGAACAATCCGCCGGTTCCGCCCCTGGCCGAGAACCATGTGGGACAGTATCGCCGGACCTTTACGGTGCCTTCAGACTGGATCGGCAAGCAGATCTGCCTCTGCATCGGTTCCGCCACCTCCAACGTGCGCGTCTGGGTGGGCGGAAAGGAGGTCGGCTACAGCCAGGACAGCAAACTCGAAGCCCGTTTCGACCTGACCCGCTTTGTCAAGGCGGGTGAAAATGTCATTGCCCTGGAGATCTATCGCTGGTGCGACGGTACCTATCTGGAAGACCAGGATTTCTGGCGCCTGAGCGGCATCGCCCGCGGCGTATGGCTCTATACCCGTGAGCGCAAGCGTCTGGAAGACGTGCAGATAACAGCCGGCATGGATGGCGAGATCGACGTGCGCGCGGAGGTGACGCCCGGCATGCAGGGTGTCGATTTCGAAGTGGTGGATGCCGAAGGAAGCCGCGTTGCCTTTTTCCAGGCGCCGCTCGTCAAGAAGTTCGAACTTTCCGAAGAGGGGAACGCCGTTCTTCGGGCCAATGCCCGGGTGGCGTCTCCGAAGTTGTGGAGCGCGGAGGAACCCTATCTGTACACGTTGCGCGTGAGTGCCCGTGACCGGAAGGGCGTGGTGGAAAGCACTTCCATTCCTTTCGGCTTCCGTACGGTCCGGATTGAGAACAAGCAGTTGCTGGTCAACGGAAAGCCCGTCCTGATCAAGGGTGTCAACCGCCACGAACTCCAGCCCTACAAGGGCTACCTGGTGTCCGAAGCGGATATGATTCGCGATATCCGCATCATGAAGCAGTTGAATATCAATGCGGTACGTACCTGCCATTACCCTGATGACCCGCGCTGGCTCGCCCTGTGCGACCGCTATGGCCTGTATGTGACGGACGAAGGCAACATCGAGTCGCACGGCATGGGCTACGGCCCCGAGACCCTCGCGAATGATCCGCAGTTCCTCGAGGCGCATCTGGCCCGCGACAGGAGGATGGTCCGCCGCGATTTCAACCATCCCAGCATCATTGTCTGGAGCATGGGCAACGAGGCCGGTTTCGGTCCGAACTTCGAGGCCTGCTACCGTTGGATCAAGGACTATGACCCTTCCCGTCCGGTGCAGTATGAACGGGCTCAGAAGAATGACTTTACGGATATTTACTGCCCGATGTACTTAAGCACGGAGCGTTGCGTGAAGTATCTGGAGAACGATCCGGCCAAGCCGCTCATCCAGTGTGAATATGCCCATGCCATGGGCAATTCCATGGGCAATTTCAAGGAATATCTGGACCTTGTACGCAAGTATCCTTCCTATCAGGGCGGTTACATCTGGGATTTCCAGGACCAGGCCCTGCGCTGGCCCGCCGATGCGGAGAAGACGGGCAGCGACCATTTCTTCGCCTATGGCGGCGACTTCAACCACCATGATGCCTCGGACGGTTCTTTCAACTGCAACGGCGTTGTCGCCGCGGACCGTTCCTTCCATCCCCATGCTTACGAGGTACGCTATCAATACCGCAGCATCCTGACTTCGCTTCCGGCCCCTGTGGCTTCCCGTGAGATTCTCTCCCAGGCAAAGGAACTGAAAGTGAATGTGCTGAACGAGTATTTCTTCATCGATTTGTCCCGCTATCGCATGTGCTGGAACATTCAGGTCGGTCCGTCGAAAGTGCTTTCCGGCGTCGTGGAGGACCTGGCTGTCGCGCCGGGCGAGACCGCTACAGTCGGCCTGGGCGTGACGGACAAGGATGTGCTTCTGGCGGCCGCCGGCGTGGTCCCTTCTACCGGCGATGCGGATATCTTCCTGAATGTCAGTTATGTACTGAAGGGGAAGGACGGGCTGCTGGATGCCGGCGAGGAAGTGGCGTATGACCAGATCGCACTCTATGAAGCGCCCGTGGTGCCTTTTACCGGTGAACCGGCGGCGCCTGCGTTCCGCGAAGAGGACGGCAAAGTGATCTTCAGCGGGCTGTTCCGCTATGACGGCGACCGGGCTTCGTCCTGGGAGGCCGCTTTCAGCCGCAGCCAGGGATGGTTGGTCAGTTACAAAATCGCCGGCCGCGAACTGCTCGACGAGCCGCTGACCCCGTCCTTCGGCCGCGCCGTGGTGGAGAACGATATCCTCGGCGCGAAGATGCACAAAAATATGGAGATGTGGCGTTATCCCTCCTTCCAACTGGCCGATTTCCGTGTGCGCATGGAAGCGGATGCGGCCGTCGTGGAGGCGTCGTATCATCCGCTCGCCCAGGCTGCCGCCGTTTCGCTGACCTACCGGGTCCATCGTGACGGCACCATCGATGCGGTCGAGGCGATGCGGGACGCCGGAGGGCTGGACAAACTGCCCGGACTCTTCCGTTTCGGTATGAAACTGGCCATGCCCGGATCCTACTCCGTGCTCGATTTCTATGGCCTTGGCCCCTGGGAGAATTATGTCGACCGCTGCAGTGCGGCCCGCGTCGACCGCTACATCCAGCCGGTCGCCGAGCAATATCATTATGGTTACGTCCGCACGCAGGAATCCGGCACGAAGACCGGCCTGCGCTGGCTCCGGATCCTGGATGAAAGCGGTACCGGCCTGGAGGTGACTTCCGACCGGAAGTTCTCCGGGAGCGCGCTTCCTTTCAGCCAGCGCGACCTCGATATGGCTCTGAGCGATCCGCTTCCGCGCCGCAATCCGACCAATGAGCAACTCGGCAACGCGACGCACTCCCTGCTGCTGCGCGGCAAAGCCCATGCTTTCGACCGTGCCCTGGGAACGACCTATGTCAATTTCGAGGCGGCGCAGATCGGTGTGGGCGGTACGAATTCCTGGAACACCGGGCCGCTGCCGCAGTATCTCCTCCCGGCCTGCGAGCGGGAATTCCACTTTGTCCTTCGTCCGCTGGAGAACTAACCGTTCTATGATGTTTCAAGCGTAAATACAGTATTATGCCGACCCTTTATACCGAACCCAGACAAATCCCTGTCCTGCTGCTGACAGGCTATCTCGGCAGCGGAAAGACCACCCTCCTCAACCGCATCCTTTCCAACCGGAAAGGCATCAAGTTCGCCGTCATCGTCAACGATATCGGCGAGGTCAATATCGACGCGGACCTCATCGAGAAGGGCGGCATTGTCGGCCAGACGGACGACAGTCTGGTGGCCCTGCAGAACGGATGCATTTGCTGCACGCTGAAGATGGACCTCGCGGCGCAGCTCTTCGATCTGACCCGCGGCGGAAAGTTCGACTACATCGTCATCGAAGCCAGCGGTATCTGCGAGCCGGCTCCCATTGCCCAGACCATCAGCACCCTGCCGCAGTTGCTGCCCCAGTACGCCGGAGGCGACCTCCCCTATGTGGACAGCATCGTCACGGTGGTGGACGCCCTGCGCATGCGGGATGAATTCGACGGCGGAGCGGCCCTGGAGAAGGAAGATATCGACGACGAGGACCTCGAACGCCTGGTCATCGAGCAGATCGAGTTCTGCAACATCGTCCTCCTCAACAAGGCCTCCGAGATTTCCGCGGACGAGCTCGGCAAACTCCGCGGCATCGTCCTAAGCATCAACCCCGGAGCCAAGGTCCTTGCCTGCGATTACGGCGACATCGACCTCGACGAAATCATCTATACGGGCATGTTCGATTTCGAGACCGTGGCGACTTCGGCGGCATGGATCGCCGCCATCGAAGGCGAAGAGGACGAGGACGGGGACGCGGAAGGCGAGGCCCTGGAATACGGCATCGACACCCATGTCTGGTTCCGCCGGCAGCCGCTCGATCTCAATCGCTTCGACAATGCCCTCTACCGCTACTGGCCCAAGGGCGTCATCCGTGCGAAAGGCCTGTGCTATTTCGCCGGGGAGACGGACAAGTGCTATCTCTTCGAACAGGCCGGCCGGCAAAAGAGCATCCGCGACGCGGGCCTCTGGTATGCCGCCATGCCGAAAGAGCAACTCGAGGACATGCTCCGGCGCAGCGCCCTGCTGCGGCGCGACTGGGACCCTGAATACGGGGACAGGATGCAGAAAATCGTCTTCATCGGCCAGCACCTCGACAAGGAAGGCATCGACCGGATGATGGACGCCTGCCTGGTCCAGGCGCAGTAAGGGCCCGGAGAAATGCTTTAAGAACTACGGACATGGAAAGAATCTATCTTACATTTTTGATGGCTATGGGAATGTTAGGCTGCGGTTTTTTGACGCCGGCGCCCAAGGGCGACCTGACGTATTGCAGTTACGCCTGCAGGGGTGCTGCGGGCCTGGGATCGGACTATTGCGAACTGATCGCCGATCCGGACAGCGTGCCGAAGATTGTCGTCGTCATGAACGAAGGCAACCGCTTCGACGATCCGGTGATCCGCCGCAGTTATCCGGTGGACAAGGGCGTGGTGGACTCGCTCGCCCGTCTGCTGGCCGAAAACAAGGTCTATCAACTCAACGGTTACCACCTGGAAGAGCCGATCTGCGGCGGTCACTCCTACCGCATCTATCAGGAGTATTCCTCGGGGGAGAAAGTCAACGCTTTCTGGTATGGAAGCGGTGTCAAGGACAAGGCGATCGCCGCTTATAACCTGATTGCGCATTTCTTTTCGCCCTGGAGGTCAAGGGCCGTCGAAGAAGACCGGATCCAGCGGCTTGTCGACCGTGTCGGCGCCATGGAACAGTGCTTCGGCCGCGTTGCCAAAGCCGTCCGGACACGGAAAACCTATCCGGGGTTGTCCGAGGACGTGGATACGCTGAACCGTTACATGGACTCCGGGCAGTGGAAGGAAGATTTCGAAGCGGACGAGAAGGGCTTGTTACCCAAGGAGATGAGCCGTGGCGTCCTCAGCGAGGACGGCCTCTACAATCTGCTCCAGAGCGAGAAACTCTACCGCCTGCTGGCGAAACGCTAGCGCGGGGAAAAGCGTATGCTTATCGAAAAGCCGTCCTGTCCGGGGACGGCTTTTGTCGATTTAATAGCGGTTCAGCGGGCGGCCCGAGGTGATCATGTGGACTTTGCGACGGACCTCGTCGAGGACGGCCGTGTGGGCCGCCAGATCGGCCGGGACCGGCTCTTTGGCCGAGAGGGCCCCGACGTTGGCCGCGGCGGAGTTGAGCACGCGGTCGATCAGTTCCACGATATCGAGCATATCCTTTTCGACGAAGCCGCGGGAGGTCACGGCGGGGGTCCCGACGCGCAGGCCGGAGGTCAGGAAAGGCGAACGGCTGTCGAAAGGAACCATATTCTTATTGAGGGTGATATCGGCCTTGACGAGTTCCTTTTCCGCCAGTTTGCCGCTCAGCTCAGGAAACTTGGTGCGCAGGTCAATCAGCATCAGGTGGTTGTCCGTACCGCCTGAGATTACCTTGTATCCTTTGTCGATAAAGGCCGCGCACATGGCCTGGGCATTGGCGAGGACCTGCTTCTGGTATGCGACATATTCCGGCTGCAGGGCTTCGTAGAAGGCGACGGCCTTGGCGGCGATGACATGTTCCAGGGGACCGCCCTGCACCCCCGGGAAAACGCTGGAATCCAGAATGGCGCTCATCTTCTTGACCACGCCCTTCGGCGTGGTGATGCCCCAGGGATTGTCGAAATCCTTCCCCATCAGGATGATGCCGCCGCGCGGACCGCGCAGGGTCTTGTGGGTCGTAGAGGTGACGATATGGGCATATTTGACCGGATTCTTCAACAGGCCGGCGGCAATCAGGCCGGCCGTGTGGGCCATGTCCACCCAGAAGATGGCGCCCACCGCATCGGCAATCGCGCGCATCCGCTCATAGTCCCACTCGCGGGAATAGGCCGAGGCGCCGCCGATGATCAGTTTCGGCTTGCATTCCAGGGCTTTGCGTTCCATGGCGTCGTAATCGATGCGGCCGGTTTCCGGGTCGAGGCCATAGGCGACGGCGTGGTAGAGGATACCGGAGGCATTGACCGGCGAGCCGTGGGTCAGGTGGCCGCCCTGGCTCAGGTCCAGGCCCATGAACGTATCCCCCGGTTTGAGGCAGGCCATGGTGACGGCCATGTTGGCCTGGGCGCCCGAATGCGGCTGCACGTTGGCATATTCCGCATCATACAGGCGGCAGAGCCGGTCGATGGCCAGCTGCTCGATCTTGTCGACGACCTCGCAGCCGCCATAATAACGGCGTCCGGGATATCCTTCTGCGTATTTGTTGGTGCAGATGGAGCCCATGGCTTCCAGCACCTGGTCGGAGACATAATTTTCGGAGGCGATCAGTTCGAGACCGGCGCTCTGGCGCTCGCGTTCGGCTTTGATAAGGTCGAAGACCTGGAGATCCTGCTTCATGACGGGACAATTAAAGGTAACAAAGACAAAGATACGAAGGAATTTTCTTTTTTGCTACCTTTGCAGGCGGAAAAGAGTACGCACTCATTCTCAGGTATGAAAGACCGCAAAAAGAGCAATTTCGAACTCGGGCGCATCGACGCCGAAACCTACCGGAAGCGTCCGGAGGAAGGTCTGGCGCTGGTGCTGGACAACATCCGCAGCGCCCACAACGTAGGGTCGGCCCTTCGCAGCGCCGATGCCTTCGGCGTGGATAAGGTGTGGATGTGCGGAATCAGCGCCACGCCGCCGTCAGCGGAAATCCACAAATCCGCCCTCGGCGCCGAGGACAGCGTTCCCTGGGAACATGCGGAGGACACCGTGGCCCTCATCGGGCGGCTTCGGGCAGAAGGATGGACCGTCCTCGCCGTGGAACAGACCGTCCATGCCCGGAGTCTGGAAACCTTCTCACCCGAGCCGGGCGGGCGATACGCCCTCGTCTTCGGCAACGAGGTCTTCGGCGTACAGCAGGAAGCCGTCGATGCATGCGACGGCGCCCTTGAAATCCCCCAATGGGGCACCAAACACTCCCTGAACGTGTCTGTCAGCGTAGGTGTCGTGCTCTGGCACGTCGCTTCGCAACTCCGCCGCTAGCGCCC
>CAMIYB010000050.1 GCA_946402945.1 uncultured Bacteroidales bacterium
AAGGCCTCCGCGCTCAGCGACCGCATCGGCCACATCATGAACTACGGCGACGGCTGGTACGGCGGCGTGTTCATCGGCGCGATGTACAGCCTGGCCTATGTCTGCGACGACATCCCCACCCTCGTGGAAGAAGCGCTCCGGACCATTCCGGAGGGGACCAAATTCCATGCGACCATCTCCGACGTCCTCCGATTCTGGAAGAAGTATCCCGACGACTGGAAGCAGTGCTGGTTCGAGGTGACGAACCGCCACGCCAACGACGTGGGATGCCCCGAGGGCGTCTGGAACGGCTTCGACATCGATGCCACCATCAACTCCGCCTTCGTGGTGATCGGCCTCCTGTACGGCGGCGGCGACTTCGCCCGGACCATGGACATCTCCACCCGCTGCGGCAACGACTCCGACTGCAACCCGGCCTCGGCCGCCGGCATCCTGGGGGTCATGTACGGCTACGACGCCATCCCCGAGGAGTGGAAGCGCGGCGCCGAGCGCATCAAGGATATTCCCTTCCCCTACACCTCCCTCAGTCTGGAGCAGGTGTGCCAGGCCAACTACAATTTGATCCTCGGATGCAACGAAACGGACGCTTCCTGCATCTTATACAAGGTAGAAGAACCTGAAACCGTGCGATTTGAGCAATCATTCGAGGGAATCCGCCCCGTCGAAAAACGTGTCCTGAAGAAAGCCTTCACCTCGCAGGTGGACCTTCCTTTCACGGGCAGCGGCATCGTCGTCGAGGGCAGCGTCCGCAAGACCGGCCACGCCGACGACAGTTACGTGGCCAGCGTCACGGCCCTCCTGGACGGAGTCGAGGTGGAAACGTTCTCCATGCCCATCGACTACATCAAACGCAAATACGAGATCTTCTCCGCCTACGGGTTCGCCGGCGGGGAACATGTCCTTACGCTCCGGCTGGGCAATCCTCACCCGGATTACGAACTCTATGCCTCAGAAATGGTCGTCTATGATAAGGAATAAACTGCTGCTGGTCTGCTGCTGCCTCCTTGCGCTTTCCTCCTGCGGGTGCAGCAATGAAAATAAAGAGGTACCCGCGCCGGCAGAATTCAAGCGTTTCGCCGACGGCATCACTTTCCACAGCGAGGCGCTCCACCAGGATATCTCCCTGGCCGTCCTGCTGCCGAAGACCTACATCTCGGAGCCGGACAAACGGTATCCCGTGGTCTATTGCCTCCACGGCCTGGGAGACGAACCCTCCTCCTGGAACGACCAGTGGCTCGCGATGGAAAACACCGTCCAGTCCCTGGAATCCAGCGGACTGGAGGAAATGATCTATGTCTTCCCGAAGGGCTACCGGACCTACTATGTCAACCGGTATGACGGGAAATATCCCTATATGGACTTCTTCGTCCAGGACCTGATCCCCTACGTGGACAAGACCTGGCGCACCCTCGCCGACCGCGGGCACAGGGCCATCACCGGCTATTCCATGGGCGGTTTCGGCGCCTGGGTCCTGGCCGGGAAGCATCCTGAGCTCTTCTGCGCCTCCGCTCCGCTCTCCATGTCCTTCCGGACGGACGAACAGTACATGAGCGAAATGCCGCAAGGCGGCTGGGACGATCAGTGGGGTCGGATTTTCGGCGGTTCCGGCCGGACCGGTGCCGACCGTCTGACCGACTACTACAAGCGTCACTGCCCCTTCTACCAGTTCACGCCGGAAAACAAAGCCACCCTCTCCCGCGTCCGCTGGTTCCTGACCTGCGGAGACAATGAAGAGCAGCTGCTCATCGGCAACGACAATCTCCACGTCCAGATGCGGGACAACGGCTACGAGCACGAATACCGGGTCGGCGACGGCGGTCACGACGGCATCTACTGGCGGAAAGCGCTCCGCGAGGTGCTACCTTTCTTCTCCGCCTGCTTCGCCGGGCAGACGACATGGGACAGGACCGCCCTCACCCCCTCCGTGCCGGACATCACACCGGAGGCGGACGGCGCCTTCGTTTCCAAGGCCTTCCGCGAAGGCAAGACATCGGGCGCCAGTGCCATCTGGCTGTGCCACAACGGGCTTCCGGCCGAACAGGTACGCGCCATCATGGCCATCCTCCAGCGGGGACGGGACAGCCGTTCCTTCGTCATCCTCCCCTGCGACCTTTCGGTCAAATCCCTTTCCCAGTGGACCTGGGACTATGAAGCCCCGAAGCAGGTCGCCATCGCCATCGGCGAGGCCGGCCCCGCGGTCATGGAAGCATCCGGCCGCTTCGACCGCCTGCTCTTCGAGGACGCCGCCCTCCCGGAGGATTACACCCTCCGGCAGAATGCCTTCTACTACATGGGCATTACCGACTCGGGCGTCCATTACAAAGAAATGGGCGGGCTCTACAAGGCCTGCAAGGCCGCCGATGTCCCCTTCGAATACCGCGTACGGAATGCCGCCCCGGATGCAGGGACTTCCCTGCTGACGGGCTTCGAATACCTGAGAGACTACCTTTTTTAACAACCTTTTTAAACAATTCAAACACAATGAAAAAAATCTTTTCCCTGATGCTGATTGCTGTAGCAGCAGTCGCATTGTTCGCCTGCAAGCCGGACAACGGCGGCAACAACGAACCGGCCAAGAAAACCTACCGTCTGGTGAAGTATGTCGATGCCTACACCGGCACTTTTGACTACAAATATGACAAGGACGGCCTCCTCTCCAGCATCGAGCGCGTGGAGATTGATGGTGATAATACCTGGATCTCCACCTACACCTTCGAACTCGAGACAAGTACCAAGACGCTGAAGATCCTGGAAAACGGTGAGGTTAAGTGGACGGCCAAGGTCAACGACGACGGTCTGATCACCGAGTTTGACGGCAAGACCATTACCTATCAAGGAAAGCGCATCGTCAAAGTCGAGAGGGACGGCGGCATCCTCTCCGAGGTGTTCTGGGACGAAAAGGGCAATATCACCAAGTGGAACGAGCATGACGGGGAGACGATCTATGAGAAACTCCACACCTACGGCAACGACAAAAACGTGGCCAACATCCGCAACATCTTCGCTGAGAAATGCGGCGTCCCGCGCTGGCTGGCCGAGGCCGGCTTCATCGGTGACGGTACGGCCTATCTTTGCACCGGAAACGGCTGGGGCGACGCCAGTCTTTCCCGTTACGAGTACGAAGCCAACGAGGACAACTACGTGACCAAAGAGACCAAGATCGGCGGCAGCGGTGAGGACGAGTATAGTGAGGTTGGCCTCTACACCTGGGAAGAGGTGAAATAATCCCCTTTCATCCGGATATGACGGATGGCCTGGTCTCCTGACCGGGCCGTCCTTTTTTTACGGGTTTTTAAATAAAAACGTTCCAAAATCAGCGAAAAATGTGTAGCTTTACGTCTTGAAAGCGCAATCGTTTGCGCGAACAGCCTAAAACCACATGCGACACGACAATATGACCGCCCTCCTGTTGTGCGTACTTTTGCTGACCTGCTGCCAGGGTTCCGGCGGACAGCCGGTGCAGGAACGAACGCCGAAAGAGCCGGTGACCGTCAGCCGGATTGCCCGGAGCCCGCAAGGAAAACCCTATCTGGAAGTGGACGGGGAGCCGATGGCCGAAAGGATAAGTTTGCGATTCATATCGAGTCAGATTGCAGATTAATTGCCGGAAACGACGATGAGGGCGAGGCCGGCGATGAAGAGGGCGAACATCAGGCCGAGAAGGCCGTACACACTCTTCTTCGCGCCCTTGAACTCCTTCCAGATGAAGATGCCCCAGATGGCGGCGACCATCGGCGCACCCTGGCCGAGGGCGTAGGAGACGGAAGCCCCGGCCTTACCGGCGGCGATGTAACTGAGGGCCGTACCGAGGCACCAGATCATACCGCCGCACATGCCGACGATGTGGGTCTTGGCGTCACCCTTGAAGTAGTCGCTCATGGGGACGGGCTCGCCGACGAAGGGCTTCTTCATGATGATGGGGCCGAAGATGAAATGGCTCAGGAGGACGGCCAGCGAGAAGATCACGATGGCCGTGTAGGGACCGACCTTGCCGGCTTCCATGTTGGCGAAGTCCTTGAGGTCCATCGCCCGCATGATGAAGGAGGAGAAGAAGGACATGACGATACCGGCGATCAGCGCGAGGATGATGCCTTTCTTCTGGTCCGCCTTGGAAATGTTGGAGGAACCCGCATCCTTCTTGCCGGAGGCGATACCGTTCACGACGACGGCGGCCACGACGAGCGCCACGCCGATCCCGAGGAGGACGATATTGCTCTTGAGCGCACCCTGGGCCACCTCGACGCGCAGGTTGTTGATCACACCGAGGACCAGGGCGAGGCCGCATCCGAGCGGGAAGGCCACGGACATGCCGGCGATGGAGGTCGATGCGGAGAGGAGGATGTTGGAGGCATTGAAGATGAAACCGCCGAGAACGATCCACAGGATAGAGGACCAGGAGGCCTGGGCGATATCCTGGAAGAAATTCCGTCCTTCCGGCCCGAAGGTGCCGAGCGTGAGCGCAAGGATCAGGGCGAAGATCACCATGCCGATTACATAGTCCCAGTAGAAGAGTTCATACCTCCAGCTCTTGGCGGCGGCTTTCTGGGTATTGCCCCAGGAGCCCCAGCAGAGCATGATTACGAAGCACAGGACAACAGCAAGTGCATAGTTGTGAACAATGACCATAGTGTTATTGAATTATTTGATGTTTCTTTCCTTCTTGAGGGCCTCGACCTCCTTCCGCCAGGGAATGGAGACCTGGGCGCCGAGTTTCTGGATCGTGATGGCGCAGGCCACGGTCGCAAACTGGGCCGCTTCCCTGAGCGTCATGCCTTCGGACAGGCCTACCACCACGCCGCCGGCGAAGGTATCGCCCGCAGCCGTAGCATCGACGGCCTTGATGCCGAGTGTCGGGACAATATCGACGCCGCTGCCGTTCCAGACGGCGGAACCCTTGCTGCCGAGGGTGACGACCACGTCCTTGACCCCCATCGCGATGAGTTTGCGGATGCCGCCCTCGATGTCACCCTGGATACCGGTGAGCAGGGCGAGCTCCGTCTGGTTGGGGGTGATGAGGGACATATTGCCGATAAGTTCGTCGGGGAGGGCGCAGGCGGGTGCCGGGGCGGGGTTCAGGATCACGTACGCACCGGCGGCATGGGCGATTGCCGCGGCCTTGTTCACGACCTCGAGCGGAATCTCGAGCTGGAACACCACATAGTCGGCGGCCTCGATGACGGGGCGGATCTTCTCTACATCCTCGAGGGTGATGTCGCCGTTGGCGCCGGGGGCGACGGAAATGACATTCTCGCCGTCCGCATCGACAAGGATGAGGGCCACGCCGGAAGGCTTGTCCGAATAGAGGGTGTAGTCGGTATTGATCCCGTCTTTCTTATACCCTTCAACGGCCTCCTTGCCGAACATGTCGCGGCCGACCTTGCAGACGAAGGTCACATCGCCGCCAAGACGGGCGGCGGCGACCGCCTGGTTGGCACCTTTGCCGCCGGGGCCCATCTGGAACTCCCCTCCCAGGATGGTTTCACCGGGGACGGGAATACGCGGGGCCTTGATCACCATGTCGGTATTGGACGAACCGATAATCAGGATTTTTTTCTTTGCCATAGTATCGACGAATTAAAGGATCTGTTCAACATCATTATCAAGTGTAAAGATACAAATTATTTTGCAATCTTCAACCTCCGATCATTTCTTATAGCAGGCCGGCTTGCAGGCGATTTTCGCGACAAGATAGTCCCGCAGGGCTTCCGCCTGCTCCTCGGTCACGGAAAGATAGCGTCGCGTGCCTTCCGGATCCTCCCTGAACAGGGTCGATCCTTCGGGCGTGACCTCGATGGTGCCGGCCGGAGAGACCGTGAACCAGTCCGTCTCCCCCGCAGCGTACAATACGGCCGTATCGTCCCACATCGGGCGGTCATAGGGCATGGGAAGATAGCACTTGTACGCCTCGGCGAGCGGATGCCGCCCGGCCCAGGAAAGGTCCGTATCGATGTTGGCCCCGGGATACTGGACATGGATCCCGAGTTCCCAGGGAGAGACGATGACAGGGGTCGGCCATTCCTCGAGAATGGTCTTCGCCGAGGGGATATCGACATAGACATTGTACTCGTGCAGTTCGGGATTGCTGAACACCCCGGCGACGACCACCAGTTCCTTCACTTTTCTGGCGATCAGTTCGCGCCCGGAAAGCGGCGAAATCCCGTCGGCGGGCGAATCGTACAGCCGTTTCAGATTCGTAAAGAAGCCCACGGAGGCGATCGTTACCGACTGATCCGCAGCCTCTGCGAGCACCTTCCGATACAGCAGGTACGACTCGGGACGGGCGTCGGGATCGACCCCGGACCTGGGGAACAGGGGCGCGCCGGCCTCGTCCTTCATGTCGGCGACGACCTGCGCATAGTTGACCGAGGTGTCGTTCGGGTCGAAATGCCCGCCGGAAATCTTCCCGATCGGGACATCGGGATGGCCGTAGAAGGTCTGCATCAGGTCCACGAATTCCACGGAGCCCCTGCCCTCCTTGTTCAGGAGGACGGCGAGGAGATCGATCCTGCCCTCATCGACGAATTTGTTGAGGACGTCCAGCGCCAGCACGTCATCGACGTCATTGCCCTGGTCCGTGTCGAAGATAATCTGCGGGATGGCCGGCGCCTGGGCGCAGGAGAGCAGCAGCAAAGCGCTCGCAAGAAGAATCAGACTGCGTTTCATTTCTGTTCGTATGTCGTTTTGTAAATATCGTAGGTCCAGCAGCACATCAGGTTGGGCGTCTCATACACATCCGGAGACTGCTTGCTGACGGTAAAATAGACCGTCGGGCTCATGTAATCGGGGATATACCCGAAATTGTCCCGCAGGAAGCCGGCGTTGTGGTTGCGCGGGAGCCGTAGATGGAGGCGGAGGAAGCGTCCTTGAGCACCTGGATGGACTCGATGTCCTCGACATTGAGGCCGAGTTCATTCCCGCCGTAGGAACCGTCCACGATAAAGAGCGGGGCGTTGCCGGTCAGGGAGCCGATGCCGCGGATCTGGATGGAGGCATAGGAGCCCGGCTGGCCGCTGGAGGTAACATTCACACCGGGGACAAGTCCCTGCATGGAGGAAATCACGCCGCCGGACTTGCGGTCCTGGAGCGCCTGCTCGCGGACCGTCGAAACGGAGCCGAGGAGGTCCTTCTTCTTGACCGTTCCGTAACCGATCACGACCGCCTCGTCGAGAATCGTCCTGTCCTCCTCGAGAACGACATGCATCCCGTCCGAGGCGGCAAGGGTCACCGTCTTGAATCCGATGGAACTGAACATCAGGGTGGCCCCGACAGGTACGTCGATCGTAAACTTTCCGTCGATGTCCGTCATGACTCCCCCTTTCGACCCGGCGTCATCCAGGATAACGCCCACGCCCGGAAGAGGCTCCCCGGAACGGTCGGCGACAGTACCGTGGATCCCGCCCTGTGCGAAGGCGGAAAGGGTGGATAGAATGGTCAGGGCTAAAACAACGAGTCCGCGTTTCATAAAGGCGACTGTAATCGTGTTATTAATCTTTAACTTAGGTCCTTGAGCCCGGCTGTATCCTTCTTTTTGCGCAATCGTTTGCGCAATTCTATTGGCAAATCTACATATTTTTTCTGAATATGTATCGTTTCAGTTGAAAAAAAAACTGAAATTGCGTACATTTGCAAGGCATGGGGGGAAAGCGTTTCCGCCCGCTGAAGTGAAAGGGATGAATCAGAAGAACAGTCTCCAGTCCATAGCCGGCCGCGTCGGGGTCTCCGTCACGACGGTCTCCCGCGTCCTTTCGGGCCAGGCGGAGAAATACCGCATCAGCCAGAAGACGGTCGCCCTCGTCCGCGAGGAGGCCGCCCGCTCCCACTATACGCCGAATCTCCTGGCACAGGGCCTGCGGACCCAGCAGACCCGCACCATCGGCGTAACGGTGCCCGGAATCGAGAACCCCTTCTTCTCCACCCTGGCCAGCATTGTCATCAACCTTCTGCAAAACAAGGGATACCATACCCTGCTGGCGGACTCGCTGGAGTCCCCCAGGGAGGAAGAGCAGATCCTGCGGATGTTCGAAGCCCGCCAGGTGGACGGCATCGTCGCGGTACCCGTCGCCCGCCAGCCGGACCTGCATGAGCAGATCGCCCGTCAGATCCCCCTCGTACTGATCGACCGTTATTTCGACCACACCGTGCTCCCCTATGTCTGCAACGACAACGTCGTCGGGGCCCGGATGGCGGTCGAGTACCTCCTGGACCGGGGCCGCCGCCGGATTCTCGCCGTCCAGGGCGTCCACGACGCCCTTCCGAACCGGGAGCGGGTCCGCGGACTCCGTTCCGTCCTGGAAGGACGTCCGGACGCCAGTTTCGACATTGTCGGCGAGGCTTTTTCCGTCGAGGACGGCTACGCCAGCACCCTGCATGCCTTCCGTCCCGGCCGGGACAGCGGCACCGCCGACAGTCCGCTCGCCTACGACGCCGTTTTCGCCTTCAGTTCCACCCTCCTCCTCGGCACCATCAACGCGCTCCGCGAACTGGGCATCCGCGTTCCCGGCGACATTTCCCTCATCTCTTACGACAACAACGGCTTCCTCGACTTCATGGACCCTCCCGTAACGCACATCGCCCAGCCCATGCGGGAGTCCTGCCAACTGGCCGTCGATACCCTCCTGGGATTGATCGCCTCCCGGCATTCCGGGGCGCCGGATCCGGCGCCGCTCCAGCGGCTGATTCCGCCGAAACTCATCATCCGCAGCAGTTGCTAAGGCAAAATCCCGGGCCATGGAAACGAAAGGATGGGCATTGGTCACCGGCGGATCGTCCGGAATGGGGCTGGAATACGTGCGGCTTCTGGCCGCCCGGGGCTATGACGTGATCATCGCGGCGCTGGACGGCTGCGGACCCGTCGCCGAGCGGATGCAGGCGGACTTTCCCGGGCGCCGCTTCCTGCCCGTCGATATCGACCTGGCCCGGCGGGAAGCCGCCGAGGAACTCCGCGCCCGGATCCCGCAGGATGCGGCCGTGGAGGTGCTCGTCAACAACGCCGGCATCATCCACATCCGCCATTTCCGCGACATGTCCGCGGCCGACCTGGACCGCATCACCCTGCTGCACAACTACACGCCCACGCAACTCTGCCGGATCTTCCTGCCGCAGATGGCGGCGCGGGGCCGGGGCTGGGTGCTCAACATCTCCTCCATCACGGCCTGGATGCAGTTCCCCTTCATCTCCACCTATGCGGCCACGAAGGCCTATCTGCGGCAACTGACCGGCTCGCTCCGCACCGAATACCGGGGCACGGGGGTCCAGGTGGCCGCCATCTATTTCGGCGCGGTGGATACGCCCCTCTACCGGCTTTCCGCCTCCTGGCGCAAATGGCTCCGGCGCCTGGGCATCATGATCTCGCCGCAAAGGGCGTCCCGCCGCGCCGTCCGGATGCTTTTCGCCGGCCGCAGCGGCGCCATCCCGGGCCTGGTCAACAAACTGGCCGTCGTCGTCTGCCCGCTCCTCCCCCGCTGGCTCATCGCCCCCATCGACCGCCGGGTAAGCCGCAGATTCCTATGACGGAGAAAATCTATACCGACCGGACCCTCGGGACCGTGCGGGTGCGGAAGAGCCCGCGGGCAAGGCGGGTGAGCATCCGCGTCCATCCGGTCCGGGGCGTCGTCGTCACCCTGCCGCGCTGGGCCCCCTATGCCACCGGCCTGGCCTTCCTCGCGGCCAAACGCGACTGGGTGCTCGCGGCAGTCTGCCGGCAACGGGCCCGCCTGGAGAAGATGGCCGCGGAACTGCCGCCGGCCGCGGACCAGGCCGGCATCGCCGCGCTGGTGGAGCAGTGGCGCAAAAGGGCCAAACAGGAACTCCCGCCCCGCCTGGGCGAACTGGCCGGGCGCTATGGCTTTACATACAATCGCCTGGCTATCAAGCACAACATATCCAACTGGGGCAGTTGCTCCCGGCGCGGAAACATCAATCTCAACCTCAACCTGGTCCGCGTCCCGCAGCCGCTGCAGGACTATGTGATGCTCCACGAACTGTGTCACCTGCGCCACCCCGACCACGGGCCGCAGTTCCACGCCCTGCTCGAGGAACTCTGCCAGGCCGAACTCGCC